>JBEKFS010000043.1:0-23195 GCA_050013195.1 Occallatibacter sp. | reverse complement strand
CAAAGGCCAGCGCAATACCGGTGTTGCCGCTGGTCGGCTCAATCAGCACCGTCTTGCCGGGAGTAATCTTGCCCCGCCTCTCGGCATCGTCAATCATCGCGAAACCAATGCGATCCTTCACGCTCGAAACTGGATTCTGGCTCTCCAGCTTGGCCACTACGGTTGCGGGCAGTCCGGCTGCCACTTTATTCAATCGAACCAACGGTGTCTTGCCAATAAGTTCTGTTACATTCGCGGCGATCTTCGCCATGATAACCTCCTCTATCCGGGATGCGATCCCAGACGGCTCTGATTCATTTTGTGTGGGGTAACGTGTCAGACTTTGATGCGGGGAAGAGCGCCCTGAAACAGAGCGCACGTCTTTATCGCAGTTGGCACCAGGGCGGTGTTAGCGACATCGACGCATAAGTAGAGCATAGAACAGAAACGCAGTTTTTTGCAAGTGAAAGTTTCGGCAGTGAACGCAGCTAGCTTCTTGCGCAAGATCAAGTCATAAGCAACAATCCACTCCAGGCTATTATTCTGAAGTGTGACTACCACGACCTACATACCTGCCCGTATCCTGCCCCGTATCCTGCCTCGGAAGAGTCTGCTCTTATCCATTCTTCGATGGCTTGTCATCGCCGCAGTGCTTCTTTGGTCGCTTGCCGCGCTCACGCTTGTGGCCGCGCGGTGGATCGACCCGCCAACCACCGCGGTGCACATCCAACGACGCGTGCAGGCCTGGATACACAACAAGCCATATCGCAAACGCTATACCTTCATTCCGCTCAACCAAATCTCGCCCCATCTCCAGCACGCTGTAGTCGCCGCCGAGGACGCGCGCTTCTACCAGCACCATGGCTTCGATTGGCACGAGGTTGAAATCGCTGCCCAGCAAGATATGGAAGGCGAGCGCACGCGCGGAGCTTCCACCATTACGCAGCAACTCGTAAAAAATCTCTTCTTCGGAACGGGCCGCTCTTTCCTCCGCAAGGGTGCGGAGGCCACATTGGTGCCGGTGGCGGAATTCGTCCTCGGCAAGCAACGCATTCTGGAGCTCTACCTTAACGTGGTCGAATGGGGACCCGGTATTTATGGTGCGGAGTCAGCGTGTCGTTATCACGACGGAATCGCCGCCCGGAATGTCGGCCGGGAACAGGCGGCACGGCTCGCCGCGATTCTGCCGTCTCCCTTGAAGCGGCGGCCCGAGCGCATGAATCACTACAGCGCGGTCATCCTTGAGCGAATGGATCAAATGG
Source organism: Occallatibacter sp. (assembly GCA_050013195.1). GTDB lineage: Bacteria > Acidobacteriota > Terriglobia > Terriglobales > Acidobacteriaceae > Telmatobacter. The sequence goes on along the minus strand of JBEKFS010000043.1, from coordinate 21,954 downwards.
GCTGGTAATTGTGAGCGGCATTTTACCAACTTCGAACCTGGTTTAGATCAATTGCTGCAGCCTTCCGGCAACATGCAAATTATCTTATCCATCACATAATCGCCGAGGCTCGGTCCGCTGGTGTGATGGATAATGTAGCCTCCGTTGATCTGTTGACCATCCACTGCAACAGTCCCGGTAATCGAGATACTCCAGGTGTTACAGCTGATTTTCATGTCCAGCTGCCTGTCTGAATCATTCGATTTCATCCCGCTCACGGTGCACTTCTCCCCGTCGTCAGCTATAAAGGTCCCGCTGAGATTGGCCAACTTGCCGCCGGTACTGCTTTCAGTCAAGTTGATGGTGTTCGGTTTGCCCACAGACTTACCGCTGGCAAGCCACGTAATCCTCCACTTACCCGCAAGATTGGTTGTCTGCGCGTTGCAGATGACGGGCAAAGTGAATGTGAGCAACATAACTACGATCCAACCACGCGTGAATGCCTTCATGATTCCTCCTCTGCAATCTTGATATCCACCATTCGCATGCAGTTGCCGACTAGGGTTGTTATCAACCAATACTTGCTAATCTGTTGGATGCCGTGTTTCTTAGTCTTGGTAACATATTTTTCCGGCACTGGGCCGCTCGATCATGAGGATATTGTCACAACGCTGTTTGTGGCGATCGAAACTTCTGCCATTGGTGAATCAGGAGGGCGCAAACTGCCCATCCAACTGTCCCATCAGCTCTTCCCACTCGGCGGTGAGCGCACTGTTGTTCAATCAACTCCGCCGCTAGGAGTGAACCGGCTGCGCAACCAGACGCACGCCGAGCGCCGCGCAGACACGGTTCACCGTGTCAAATCGCGGGGCGCTATCGGGACGTAGTGCTTTGTAGAGAGCCTCGCGCGTGATTCCCGCCGTTTTGGCGATCTCCGTCATTCCGCGCGCTCGGGCAATCTCGCCCAGCGCCGCCGCCAGCAGCGCCGCATCGTTGGCTTCGAGAATGTCGGTCAGGTAAGCGGCGATTGACTCCTCGCTATCCAGGTAAGGCGCTGCATCGAACTCGGGAAGTTCCTTCACTTTGATCCGTCTAGTCATTGATTTTTCCTCAATCATCCAGTAGCGCGGCCAATCTCCTGGCGCGCAGAATGTCTTTCTTTTGCGTCCGTTTGGAGCCTCCGACGAGCAGTACAATCAACTGTGCGCCGCGCCGGGTGAAGTACACACGCCAGCCTGCGCCAACGTGAATGCGCAACTCGGAGACTCCTTCGCCGACCGGCTGAACGTCACCCATCAATCCGCACGCCAGCCTCTTGATCCTGGCCGCAATCAATCCGCGAACGGCTTGATCGGCAAGACCGTCGAGCCATGCTGTGAACTCGGGAAGCGGTCTGATCGAGATCATAGAAAGAGTGTAATCGAACGATTACATAATGTCAAGGTTTGCTTGGATAATAGTTTGAGCCGGACAGCCATTCAATCAAACGCCCTCCAACTGCCCTATCAGCTCTTCCCATTCGGCAGTGAAGGCGGCTAACTGCTCGCGCAACTCCTCAGCCAGCGTACTCAGCCGTTGCGTCTCGGCTGCGCTGACATAAACCCCCAACTGCTCCTCCGTGTGTGCAATCGCGGCCTCGATGCGCGGGACTTCTTCTTCCAGAAATGCGCACCGCTCCTCCATCTGCTTCTGCTTGATGGGATTCAGCCGGCGCGGGCGGTCCTTCGAGGCCTCCGCCTCAGCCCCATTGCCATTCTTCGCGACAGGCTCCGGAGGCTTTCCCTTAGCGACACTCTCGACCAATTGGCTGCCGTCTGCAATACTCTTCCAGCGCAGATAATCTTCGTAATTGCCTTCGTGGCTGGTCACCTTGCCGCCCTCCACTTCCAGCACCCGCGTAGCCAGCCGATCGATGAAGTAGCGGTCATGCGACACAAATACCACCGTGCCCGAGAAGGCCGCCAACGCTTCCAGCAGCACGTCCTTGGCGCGCATGTCCAGGTGGTTAGTCGGCTCGTCGAGCAGCAGAAAATTCGACGGCGAAACCAGAATCCGCGCCAGCGCAAATCGGTTGCGCTCGCCGCCGCTCAGCACGCCCAACTGCTTGAAGACATCGTCGCCGCTGAACAGGAAGCAGCCAAGCAGCGACCGCAACTCACCTTCCGGCACCTTCACCGCCGCGCGGCTGATGTCGTCCAGCATGCGTACGTCGCCGTCCAGCACCTTGTACTGATCCTGAGCAAAGTACTCGCTCACCACATTGTGGCCCAGCTTGATGTGTCCCGCGGTCGGCGCCTCGGCTCCGGTCAGCAAACGAATCAGCGTGGACTTGCCCGCGCCATTCACGCCCACCAAAGCCACGCGGTCGCCGCGGTCGATTCTGAAGCGCACATTCTTGAACACCTGCTTCGCGCCATAACTCTTCGCGAGTCCCTCCGCTTCCGCCACCATCCGCCCCGAAGGCGGCGGCTGGGGAAACCGGAAGTGAATCGTAGACTCCTCTTCTGGTATTTCAATGCGCTCAATCTTCTCCAGCTCCTTCACGCGGCTCTGCACCTGCTTGGCCTTGGTGGCCTGCGCGCGGAAGCGGTTGATAAAGGCTTCCAGGTGCTCAATCTGCTGCCTCTGGTTGTTATAAGCCGCCTGTAACTGCGTTCGCCTCTCATCTTTCTGACTTAGGTACTTCGTGTAATTGCCTTGATAGATATTCACCCGTTTATTCCATATCTCCACCGTTCTATCGATAGTTACATCCAGAAAATACCTATCATGCGAGATAAGTATGTAGCCGAAGGGATAACTCTTCAGATAGTCTTCCAGCCAGTTACGCGTCTCAAGGTCTAAGTGGTTAGTCGGCTCATCTAATAACAAGAGATTAGGCTTCGCCAACAGCAGTTTGGCCAGCGCGATCCTCATCTGCCAGCCGCCGCTGAACTCATCTGTCTGCCGTGTCCAATCTTCCTTGCCGAAGCCCAGGCCGGTCAGCACGCCACCCACCTGCGCGTCCAGCGCGTAGCCGTCCAGCGCGTGAAAGCGCTCCTGAAGCATCGAGTAACGCTCCGCCACGGCCTCGTACTCCGGCCCGGCGTGCTCCAGCACGGCCAGTTGCCCGCCCAGTCGCTCCACCTCGCGGGCCATCTCGTGCAGCTCGTCGAAGACGCTCAGGCACTCTTCGAAGACCGTCTTGCCGGTCAGCGCCAGCCCCTCCTGCGGCAGGTAACCGATGCTCATGCCGCGCGTCTGCTGCATCTGGCCGTAGTCCAGCGACTCGAGACCGGCCAGCACCTTCATGATGGTGGATTTCCCCGTGCCGTTGGCGCCGACGAGCGCCGTCTTCTCCCGCGCCCGGATCAGCCAGTTGGCTTCCAGAAACAAGACTCGCGGTCCATACCGCTTACCGGCATTTTGCAGGGAGAGCATCTACTCCATTTTCGCAGACTGCCTGCGCTGAAGCAGACTCAGAACAATATCGACAATAATGCTGTATTTACAGATGTTTTTCGCTCAAGCGGTCTTCCTGCTTGTAGTGTCTCTGCACAAGCGGGAATGCGACCACTCCCCATATCAAAAATAGGGTAACGGCAACCACCACGCTCGGTTTAAGCGGCATCAGCCAATAGGCTAAAGACAGCCATAATGGACCCAGGATGGGACATGAGGCCAACAGGAGCACGCTGTAGCAAAGCATCTTCCGTTCGTAGACCCGCAAGGGTGTGTGGGTTGCTCTGAGCCAGGCATAGCACGCCCCAACTGTTGCAACCAGAATTACTAAATCTAATCCAAAAAGACAGAGTACCGCGTAGTGCTTAGTCGTCATCGCGCGATCCCTCCAAGGTTACTGATTACCGACAGTGTACACCTAAAGTAACTCAAATTAAATCGAAAGTTTTGAAAAGTACGGGTTAGCACTTAAATCCAGCAAAATCAACGGATTTTATCCCTGCGCGAATGCCGGATCTGTCACAAACACTTAATCTCAGCCTCTCTAAGGCCGGATTTCCACAGGCGTGCCCACCGGAACCAACTCCCATACCTCGTCAATCTCCTCGTTGGTGACGGCAATGCAACCCAGCGTCCAATCGTAGAGCCGGTGCATCGCGCCGATATAGCCTTTGCCGTTAGGCAGGCCGTGTATCAGGATGGACCCACCCGGAGAGACGCCCAGCTTCGCCGCACGCCTGCGATCCTCCGCGTTGGGATAGGAAATGTGCAGAGCCTTGTGGTATTGGCTGACGTACTTTTTGTCGATGATGTAATGCCCCTCCGGCGTGCGCCCATCGCCCTCGCGCACCTTGGGAGCAAGCCCTCCCTGCCCAAGCGCTACTTTATAACTGCGAATCACCTTGCCTCCGGCGAGTAGCTCCATCACGTGATCCTTCTTCAGAATCAGAATCGAGTCGGCCTTCTGTGGCGGCATCTGCTGCTGGGCCGGCAGCGCACCAACAGCGTACAGAGTAAGGAAGCCGGTCACTCCTACCAGCGCCAGCCAGGCAGTATTTGTTTTGAAGCTGCGCAATTTCATCCAGGCATATCTGCTTCTGTGAATTTCCCAAGGCGCGATGCGCGGTTGTAAATATTCCGTTACCGGAAAAAACGATCCGCCCGCAGAGTCGCGATGATCTGCGTCGCGGTATCGAATGCAGTCGAAACTCCCGATGATTTGTTGGCCGAAGGCCGGAACTCAACCTTCAGAGTCATGTGCTTGTTTGCCAGGAACTCGGCGCTCGCGATATTCGAAGCCTTTTGCACACTGCCGCCGCGTACCGTTACACGAAATTCATGTACTCCCGGCGGAACATAGAGGTTGTCGAAGCTCGCCTTGTCACCCGCCGCGCCCTTGAAATAAATCTTCTTATCCATCTCGATGGTGAAGGCCAGGTTGGGCGGAAAGTGATCCAATTCAATCTTCAAACGGGTGTTTTGTTTAGAGTCAAGCGTCTTTGGATTGAAAGCCACAGCGGGAGTTTGGGCGCGGGGCGCGGATGAAACGGCAGCGCTGTTTGTCCCCGTGGGAGTCGTCTCCGGCTCGGCTATGGGGGCCGGTATCGGCGCCATCTCCGGCTGCGAAGATGAAGTTGCCTCCGACGTTGTTTGTTGCCGAGCATGGTGGCGAAGTTGCCGCCGATACCATCCACCCACCACAACTGCGGCAATAAGAACGACCACCGTTACAAGCAACAAGTCACGTTTTGTTGCCGGCTGAGACTGCTTTTTCGCGGTCTTGGCGCCGGCTGCCGAAGGAGGATTAGACGGCAAAGTAGAATTAAGGTCGAAGGTATCCTCCGATGCCTTTCCCGTTCCTCTGCTCAGTGGCGCCGTAGACTGCAAGCTCGAAGCCTTGGAATCGGCGCGCAGCAGCGCCAGTTCCTGTGCGATTTCCTCGCCTGTTTGGTAGCGGTTCGCGGGGTTTTTCGCCAGGCACTTCAGAATCAAGCCTTCCAACTTGGCGGGAATAGCGGGATTCAGTTTTGCTGGCGGAATCGGCTCCGTGTGGACAATCTTGTAGGAGACCGCGGTCATCGTCTCGCCATGGAAAGGCTGTTCTCCAGTTGCCATCCAGTACAGGATGACGCCCAGCGAGAACAGGTCGGCGCGATTGTCGATAGGCATGCCGGTAAACTGCTCCGGCGGCATGAACGCCGGCGTTCCCAGAAGCTGCCCGGTGGTGGTGATCTCTCCGGCGGTGAGCTTGGCAACGCCAAAATCCGTGATCTTCGGCCGTTCAGATCCATATGCTTCGGCCAAGGTGAGCAGAATATTTGCTGGCTTGATGTCGCGGTGAATCACACCATTGTGGTGCGCGTATCCCAGGGCTTCGGCGATCTGTTGCCCGATCTCGCAAACCCGCTCCAGCGAGAATCGCTCGCCCTTTTTGATGGCATGGTCCAGGGTCTGCCCTTTGACGTACTCCATCACCAGGTAAGGCATACCCTCGTCTTCGCCCACGTCGAAGACGGGCACTATTCCGGGATGAGCCAAAGCGCCCGCGGCGCGCGCTTCGCGATAAAACCGCTGGCGGAATTCGCCGCCTTGCTCGCTGGCCAGCGCCATTGTGTGGATGGTTTTCAGCGCGACAATGCGGTCCATGGCAGGGTCGCGCGCGCGGAATACGCTGCCCATGGCGCCGTGGCCCAACTCATCGAGAATCTCGTACCGCCCAATGGTCTTCGGTGTACTCATGGCTCAATTCGTACCACTCTAGCACAGCGTCAGATGGTTTCGGAACACCACTACTCAGGCGGCCGGAGAAGCATTTTGGGCAGACGCGTGATAGCGCACCAACAGCAAGGTAATGTCATCCGACTGGCTTTCGCCGCGTGCAAATGCATCAACCGCATCCAGAACGATCTTTTTGAGAGATTCAAGCGACGCCTCCTGCCGGCCGGCAAGGACCTCGCTAAGCCGCGGAAAGCCGAAGAGTTCCTGGTCTGGATCTTGGGCCTCGGTGATGCCATCGCTGAAAAGGACCAGCGTATCCCCGTCCTCCAGCTTCAGGGTGGCGGCAGTATATTCGGCCTGCGCCACCAGGCCAACCGGAAACGAGCCTTCCGTATAAAGTTCGCTGACCTCGCCGCGCCTCAGCAGCAGCGGCGACGGATGCCCGGCCTTGATGTATTCCAGCGTGCCGTCGCCATCAAGGGTGCCGAAGAACATGGTTGCGTACCGGCCCACTTCCGAGTGTTCGCAAAGGAATCGGTTGATATGGTTGAAGACTCGGACTGGATCGGTGCCCAGGGCCATCGCGGAAAGCGCTCCCTGCAGCATGGTGGTAAGAAGCGCCGCGCCCAGGCCCTTGCCGGAGACGTCGGCAATCAGAAAGGCGGTGCGATCCTGGCCGGCGGAAAAGACATCATAGTAGTCGCCGCCGACGGCATGGCAGGGGGAGTGCGTGCCGGTTACGGCAACATGAGGGAAGTCGCGCAAGCCCTGGGGGAGCAGAGCCTGCTGGATCTCGCGGGCAATGGAGAGTTCCTGCTCCATGCGCTGCCGCTCGCGCTCCCGTTCCACCAGGCGCGCGTTGTCCAGAATGCTGGCGGCTTCCACTCCCAGCGCGTCGAGAATCTGGCGGTCGAGGTCGGAAAATGCCGCTGGGCGTTTGGAGTCGAGATAAATGGCGCCCAGAAACTCTCCTCGCTTGAGCACAATGGAATCCGCCGAATTGGCGCGCGGCATGGCGTAAAGCGGGATGACAACGACGGAACGAAGATGTTGCAAGAGGATGCTCTGTGCGCTCTTCAGATCCGTATCGGCCTGATTCAGGTCTTCGCTTATCACCGTAGCCTGGCGGTCCATTGCCTGGCCGAGCGCGGTCTGGCTGGGAGCAATGCTCTCCGGCGGAAGGTTTTCGCCGTCTTTGCCGCGCGCCAGCCTTACCTTCAATGACCCAGCAGCGCCGGGCTCAATCAGCAACCCGCGATCCGCATGGGTAATCGCGATGGTGTGATCGAGCATCGCACTCAACACCGAGTCCAGGGGAAGTTGCGAATGGAGCAGCGATGTGGCTTCGAGCAGCAGATTTAGCTTGCTCAAGCCTCCTAAGCGCAGCGTGCCTGCAATCGAGGGAATGCTGCCAATGCGCGTCAACATGCTCTCAATGGAGGATTGAGCGGCGGCGGAGTGGAAGATAATCTCGCAACCATCCTCTATGCCGAACTGAATCACGTCGCCGTCTCGCAGCGTCTTTTGTTCCACCTGTTTGCCGTTGACAAAAATCCCCTGACGGTGACCCCGGTCTTCCAACCGATAGCCGTCTTGCCCGGTAACAATTGCGGCGCACTTGCGCGAGATCCGGCGGTCCTCAAGCTGCAAATGGTTGCCGCTATCGCTGCCGCGGCCAATCAGAAATGGGGATTTCGTCACAGGGACAAATTGATGGGGAAGGCCGGGTATGACGACCTCCAGTATGGTTTCAGATACTGTGGAAGCTTCAGGCATAGGAGTCTAAGTGGGAAAATTGTAACATCCGGCGCACTTTCCAGATTCGCCGCCATCCTGCCACTGGAATATAGATATTTTGCACCCCGCCAAATTCATTTCCTATGTTAAGTAACCAGGCGTCAGTATTGTGAGGTATATTGGCTCGTAGCCGGGAAAGCATCGGGGCTCCCGGACAGCTACTCAATGACAAGGAGATCACCATGGCGAGCTTTTGCGCTAAATGCGGTTCAGCAATATCCGCCAACGAGCAATTCTGTACATCCTGTGGCGCAGCGGCTGCCACTAAAGGCGCTGCTCCGGCCCAACCAACCGCCGCCCAACCAGCCGCTGCTCCGGCCAGCTCCGGCAGCAGCGCACTCAAAATCATCCTGATTATTGTTGCCGTCATCGTCGGGCTGGGCATTCTCGGCCTGGGCGCCATCGGTTACGTGGGCTATCGCGTCTCGCGAGCCATCCATGTAAGCGGCCCCGGAGGCCAGGTGTCAATCAATACCCCCGGCGGCACAATCACCGCCAACCCGTCGCAGACCTACACCGCAGCCGAACTAGGAACCGATATCTATCCCGGCGCGCAGAGTACAACCGGCGGCATGAAGATGAGTTTGCCCACCGGCTCAATGGTGATTGGCTCATTCCTTACTTCGGACTCCAAGCAGCAGGTCATCGATTTTTACAAGGGCAAGTTTGGCAGCTCGGCCGCGGTCTTCGATACTGCCGACGGCGCTATGCTCACACAGACCGTTAACAAGCAGGAATCCGTCATGGTGACGGTTACCGCGAATCAGTCCCGGGACAACGGCAAGACGAGGATCACCATCACGCATACCATCAACACTAAGCCTTCCTGAAGCCGGCTGAAGCGCGTTTCTGGGGCGTTCGGCAACCTCCGGACGCCCTTTTTGCGACCATCGTACCGGCAATACAGCCTGCTTTTCGGCGCAGGTCTGCTCCGCTTCCGGTAACATATTGCAGGGACCAACTGCATAATTAGTTTGTAAGCCAAGCTGGAAATTTCAGGCTTTAATTCAACCGCAAGGAGATTATCATGGCAAATGTCTGTGCTCGATGTGGCGCTGCATTAACCCCCGAACTGCAATCCTGCTCTTCTTGCGGATTAGTGGTCGCCGCCCAACCCGTTGTTGCTCCCGCTAAATCCGGAAGCAGCACGCTCAAGATCATTCTGATTGTCGTCGCCATCGTCTTCGGACTGTTCATTCTCGGCCTGGGCGCCATCGGCTTCATCGGTTATCGAATTGTCAAGAACACCCATGTAGACTCCAATGGCAAGGTGACGATGAATACACCGATCGGCACCATCACCACCACTCCGGCCGACAACATCAGCGCGGCCGAACTGGGCGTGGAAATCTATCCCGGCGCGCAGAGCACACATGGGAGCGCGAGGATGGAGTTGCCCAACGGCTCCGGGGTAGTGGGCGCATATCTCACCTCGGACTCGCCCGCTCAGGTACTCGCTTTTTATAAGGACAAATTAGGTCCCGCCGCTACTGTCAGAAGTATCTTCGGCATGACCACCGTGCACCTTAAAATCAATCAGCAAGAGTTCGTTGAGGTGAAAATCAACGCATTCTCGAATCAGAACAACGGCAAGACGCGGATCATCATTTCGCACACAAAGATCACCAAGGCTCCCTGAAGCCCATTCGTACTGCATCCCTGGGGCGTCCGGCATCATGCGGACGCCTTTCTTGCTGCCCTCACTTCGACAGCCTGTAGCAAGCCCCGCGCATCTTTCCGCCGCTTCCGGTACCATATTAGAGGTACCTATTACAGAATGAGCCTGAAAGCCAAGCTGGAAGCTGTCATTTACGCCGCGGAGGAGCCGGTCACACTGGCCCAGCTCGCCGCCCTCTTTGCCGACGACGCCTTCGAATGGAAGGCGCAGCAGGAAGCTGCATCTGCTGAGCAGGCGGTCGAAACCGCCCAATCCCTCCCCTTGGTAAATGACGAGTTTGCCTGCCTGGAGCCCGATTCTGCCCCGCCCGATCCGGCCAGCGTTTTCGCTGAACAAGCTGAACAAGTCGCCGAGGCTCAACTTGAATTCAACCCTGAGACCAGTCCGGATTCCAGCCCTGAACCGGACGCTGTAGCCGCCGCGGAATCCGGCTCTGCCGATCTCGTCGGTGCTTTAGACGCCGAGGCGGAGCTGGAAGCCCGCCGCCTGGCCCGCCTGCGCGACCGCGAGGTCCGCGCCATTCTTCGCCCGTTGCTCGACGAACTGATCGCTTCCTGCGCCTCAGACGACCGCGGCGTCGAGATTCGCGAAATTGCCGGCGGCTACCGCATGGCCACCAAGCCCGAATGTCACGACACCGTCCGGCTCTTTATCAAAAGCATCAAACAGCCGCTCAAGCTTTCCTTGCCGGCTCTGGAAACCCTGGCTGTCATCGCCTACAAACAGCCGGTCACCGCTCCCGAAGTCAATGAAATTCGCGGCGTGGATACGTCCGGCGTCTTCGGCACGCTGCTCTCCCGCAAGCTGATTACCACCGCCGGACGAAAAGCGGTTCTCGGCCGGCCCATCCTCTACAAAACTACCCGCGAGTTCCTGCTACGCTTTGGCCTCCGGGACGTCTCCGAGCTGCCCTCTATGGAGGAGTTCGAAAAGCTGGCCGCCTCTGAACTCGACGAGCCGGAGTCTGCCACCGGAGATCTCTTCGAGCAGAAAGCAAGCCCTGCCCAGGACCCCGAATTCGACGAAGCCGCCAGCGAAGAGCTGGAAGATTCGCCGGATGAAGACATGGAATTTGAACCGGAGCCCCAGACAAATTCTCCTGAATCCATTACGACCGCCGAGACGGCGGCCGGCAACTAATCCCACCACACCCAAAGAGGCCGCTCCTGCTGCGCCTCCCCCTACAGAGCAGGCAGAAACCGAGACGTTCCCCCATGGCGATTCCCAAAGCGAAAAAGTCCGCTGCGAAGAAATCCGTTACGAAGAAGTCCGTAACTAAGAAGTCCGTAAAGAGCAAGAAGACCGCAGCCAAAAAGATCGTCAAGACCAAAAAGACCGCGCCCCTCAAGCCTGAATCTGCCGTGCCGGAGTTAACAGCCGCACTGCAAGCCGAAGTCCACAAAATTGAAGACCCCATTGGAGACGAGACCGACGGCGAAGCCAGAACCACTGTCGAACAGGCTGCAAAAAAACTCGAAACTGAGCCGGCTTTGTATCAGGGCACGACTTCAGTCGTGCCGAAAGCAAAGCTAAAAAAAGGCCGGGTTTTAGCCCCTGAGGGAAATCTCGTACCGGAGGAAAGCTTAGAAGCCGACGCTGCCCCAGAGTCCGAAGCAGCCCCCGCCCCCGAGCCCGAGTTCACTCCCGCACCGCGTCCACCCGCCAAACTCGAGCGCCTCCAGAAGATTCTCGCCGCTGCCGGAGTAGCCAGCCGCCGCAGCGCCGAGGTGATGATCGAGCAGGGCCGCGTCCAGGTCAACGGCAAGGTAGTCACTGTGCTGGGCACCAAGGCCGACGCCGCCCGCGACCACATCCGCGTAGACGGCAAGCTTCTCCAGGGCCCTGAGCGCCACCGCTACTTCGTTCTCAACAAGCCCCGCGGCTTCGTTACCACGGTCAAGGACCCTGAAGGCCGCCCCACGGTGATGCAGTTCTTCTCCAAGTTCAGCGAGCGCCTCTACCCCGTCGGACGCCTCGACTACATGAGCGAAGGGCTGCTGGTCGTCACCAACGACGGCGAGCTGGCCAACCGCCTCACCAAAGCCTCCTCAGGCGTGGAAAAAACTTACCTCGTCAAGGTAGCCGGCCAGCCCACCGAAGCCGAGCTGAACATTCTCCGTGCCGGCGTCTCCATCGAGCGCGGTAAACCGGGGTCTCCTCCGGTCCGCACCTCGCCGGCTCGCATCCGCCAGGTGCGCCAGGGCGACAATCCCTGGTACGAAGTGGTTCTCATCGAGGGCCGCAACCGCGAACTGCGCAAGATGTTCGAGGAAATCGGCCACTTTGTCGAAAAAATCCGCCGCGTCGGCTACGGCCCTCTGGTCCTCGATCAGGAGCCGGGCAACCTGCGTGAACTTCAACCGCAAGAACTGGACGCTTTGCGCAAGGCCGCCGAAGGCACTCTGCGGACTCCCAAATCCAAAGACCTCCGCCGCCGCAACCTGCTCGACGCAGGCCTGTTGCCCACGGTCCTCCCCAAGCCCAGCAGCCGTCCGCACACAGCATTGCCGCCGAGTGAGCGCCCCGCAATCGAGGCACGCCCAGCCTTTCGCCCCAAACAATTCGGCTCCGGCCGAGACCGAGACCGCACAAGCCGCCCCACCCGCCCCTCCGGGCCTCCGAAGTCCTTCGCCACTGGCGAAGCCAACAAACTCTTCCGTCCCGCCCGCCCTGCTGGCTCCTTCGACAAGAGCGCAGGCAAGCCCTTCCGTCCCGCCTGGAAGAAAGACGACCGCCCATCCCGTCCGCCCGCGCGCTTTGCCGCTGGCTTAACCGGCGAAAGCCGCCCCAGTGCCGCCCGCCCCTTCACCCCCAAACCCGCATGGAAGAAAGACGACCGCCCCACCCGCCCACCGTCGCGTTTTGCCGCAGGCACAACCGGCGAAAGCCGCCCCAGTGCCGCCCGTCCCTTCACCGCCAAACCTGCTTGGAAGAAGCCGGACCGCTCTGCCTCAAATCGTTCAGGCCCATCACGCCAAGATCGTCCAGCCCGTCAGGACTACAAGCGCCCATCTGCGCCCCGCCGCGAAGCCCCCGTCCGTGAAGCCCGAGTCTTCGACGAAGATCTCGGCCCTGTTCGCCCGCCCAACCTTCACATCGAGGAGATCACAGGCCCAGAACGTCCCTTCTCCACTAGCGGCGGCAAGCCACGCGCTGGCGGTGCTCGCCCCAGCGCCCCCCGGTCGTATTCTGACCGGCCCAGTTTTGGCCGGTCCGGTTCTGACAGGCCTCGCCCCAGCCGCCCTGCTTTCGATCGGCCAACCTCTTCATCTCGCCCCTTCACCACCAGCAGCGGCAAACCTCGTGCAGGTGGCGCGCGTCCCAGCAGCAAGCCGTTTAAGCCCGGGGCCCCCACGGACAGGTCTTCGTCCGTGGGGTGGAAACCCCGTTTCGGCTCCGGCAAACCTGCTTCCGGCTCATCCCGTCCCTTCACGCAGCGCACCGAGGGCGCATCCGACTTCCGCCCCACCAACGCAAAGCCGTATCCCAACTCCGCCTCCCGCGCTGAAAGAAAAGCCGGCCCCGGCTGGAAACCAAAAACTCGCTACGGCCCCGGCAAATCAGCATCCGGCTCGTACTCCAAGCCCAAACCCGGCGGCTTCTCTAAGTCCAGCTACAGGCCCCGGCCCGGCGGAAAGAAGCGCAGCTAAATCTCGCGCCGCTCCATCCACTATGAGTGGCGCTGTGTTCTATCTTGCCGAGCCACGAACCCGGTTGCACGCTCACTCAAGCATCGGCTACCCTCGTAGCCATGATTCCCATGCGCTGCAATCTCTTCTCGCGCCCTTTCTTCTTCGCCCTCATTCTCTCCTTTTGCGCGCCTCTCCCCGCCCGCGCCCAACAGATGCCGCCGCCCGCACCGATTCCTGATCTTCCCCCGCAGCGCCCGTACGACTCCATCACCATGCAGGACCCGGCCACCTTCCCTGAAGTCAAAATGGACTTCCCCATCGCCGCCGGTCCCTTTGAGCCCACATGGGACTCCATCGCCAAAAATTATCCCGGAGGCCCCGCCTGGCTGCGCGAGGCCAAGTTCGGCATCTGGGTCCACTTCGGTCCGCAGGCCGCGGGCCAAAGCGGCGACTGGTACGCGCGCAAACTCTATCAGCCGGGATCCCCGGCTTACGAAAACCACATCCGTGACTTCGGCCATCCCTCCGAATCCGGCTATAAGGACGTGCTCCACACCTGGAACCCCACCAAACTCAACCCCGCCAAACTCGTCAAAATCTACCACGACGCCGGCGCGCGGTTTCTCATTGTTCAGGGAGTGCATCACGACAACTTCGACAACTGGAACTCCGCCTATCAGCCCTGGAACTCCGTCAACATCGGCCCCCATCGCGACCTCATCGGCGAGTGGTCCAAAGCCGCCCGCTCCTCCGGCATGCGCTACGGTGTCGCCTTCCATCACGAGTACACCTGGTGGTGGTATCAACCCGCCTTTGGCTCGGATACCACCGGCACCAAAGCCGGTGTGCCCTATGACGCCGCAACCGTCACCCTCGCCGACGGCAAGGGAAAATGGTGGGAGGGCTACGATCCGCGCCTGCTCTATGGCGTCAACTTGCGTGCATACCGCGACGTGGCCAACGCTAAATTCCGCCCCGAGCAGGGCATCTTCCAGGAGCATCTCGATTACGCCCACTGGTACGCAACGCGCTGGGCCCTGCGCATCATGGACGTCATCAATAAGTACGATCCCGACTTCATCTACACCGATGGCGACTCGACCCAGCCTTTCAGCGGCTACAAATCCGGCACCGGCTACAAGAGCGACGCCATGCAGCGCGTCATCGCCGATTACTACAACCACACGCTCTCGACGCGCGGCCAGGTAGACACCTTCAGCATCGTCAAGTTCCATGCAGGCACAAACGGCATCGTCAATACCGTCGAAAGCCGCATTCCCAAAGCCATCAACACCAACGGCCCCTGGATCGGCGAGCATGCGCTGGGTGACTGGTTTTACCGCCCCGGCTTCGTCTACAGCGCCCGCTCGCTCATCCTCTATATGTTGGAGATTGTCTCCCGCGACGGCAGCTACGCCGTCAACATCCCGCTCCGCCCTGATGGCTCGCTCGACCCCGCATGTCTGCAAACCCTCCGCCAGGTCGGCGCATGGATGAAGATCAACGGCGAAGGCATCTACGGCAGCAAAGCGTGGGTCAAACTCGGCGAAGGCATCACCGAGGCGGACGGCAATCTCCGTACTCTGCCCGGTGGCGCGCTCCGCCAGGCGCAATCTGACTTCCAATACGGCCCAAAAGACTTTCGCTTCACCGTCGGCAAAGACGGCTCACTCTACGCCTTCGCGCTCGCTGTGCCCAAGCCCGGTTCTCAAGTCACCATCGTCTCGCTCGGCACAAACGCCGGCTTGCTCTCCGCGCCCATCCGTTCAGTCACTCTGCTGGGCAGCCGCAAAAAACTCGTCTGGTACCAGCGTCCTGAGGGCCTGGTCATCACCTGTCCCAGCCACATGCCATCCGAAATTGCAGTTGCCTTCAAAATTCAATAACGATGTCGAGGTTTCGCTGAAATGTAACTGCGGCGATTTGCAAAACATCAAACGAACCGGGAGGCACCCATGGCAAACACCTTCGGCACAGACATTCTCATTCAATCGCCCGACCCCAAAAAGGCGGCTGCCTTTTACGTCGAGCATCTCGGCTTTGAGATTACCGGCGAAGAACCTCAGATGATCAGCCTTCATGGCCGGCACATCAATCTCTTCATCGAGCGCGGCCCGGCGCTCGGCCCTGTTCTTGAAGTCACCGTTGACAGCGTAGAAGGAGCCCGCGCCCATCTCCTAAAGAATGGCTGCGAGGTCATCAAGGATGAACCGGATTTCCCGCGATGCTACATCAAGGACCCCTACGGCCTGATCTACAACCTGACAAGCTAGGGTCTCTGCGTCTATCCCGGATACGCTCCCGTAATGTAGCCCTGCAGCGCCTCAATGGTCTTCTCCTGACCGGAGATGACGCATTTCACCAGGTCGCCAATGGAGATTACTCCCACCACCTTCTCACCCTGCAACACTGGCAGATGGCGGAAATGCCGCTCGGTCATCAATGTCATGCATTCGTCCACGGTCTGTTCCGGGCGCACAAAGACCACCGGGCTCGACATGATCTGCTGCACCTTGGTTTCTTTGGCGAGGTGGTCCTTCAGGTCTCCCTTGCGCGCGTAGTCGCGTTCCGACAGGATGCCAACAAGACGATTGTTTGACAACACCAGCAATGCGCCGACGTTGTGATCCGACATCATCTTGATCGCTTCGTAGACTGACTGCTCGGGCGCAATCGACAGGACTCTGTTTTCATCTTTGCTCTTCAGCACCAATCCAATCGGGTCGGTAATCTTCATCAAAACCTCCTGGCCCCTGGCCGCCGTGTATCCCTATCGCTACGTAGTCAATATAGCCCATCCGCAATACGACAGAACAGTGCGGAAATGAATGTGCGTTCTTCCGGCTGGAAACGGTGACAAAAACGGGGCTTGGCGTGACTTCCCCCCAACCGGCCTTCCAGGACAACCGTGGACCGAATAGGACGAGTCTGCCTGTTTACATCAACGGCCAAGAACCTCTCCTCTATCAAGGAACGGTTGTGTGTCTCCGCCCTCATCTATCAGGACTTCGCGTCGCGTCCTCCGCTATAATCCTTGGTTCTTGCTTCCGGACTCGCCGTCTGCCGCTCTCCGATTTCCATCTTGTCCATGAGCAAATTCAACCGGTGCGACAGTGACTGTATCTCCGCCTCGGCGCGTCGGTTCACCTGGAAATCCAGCTCGCTCCGCAGGCGGTCCTTCACGTCCTGACGGTTCTGGCTCATCATGATCACCGGAGCCTGAATCGCGGCCAGCATCGACAGAAACAGGTTTAGCAGAATAAACGGATACGGGTCCCACGCCCGATTCCGCAGCGCCATGTTCATCCACGAATACACCGTGAGCACAATCCCAAACAATATGATGAACGACCACGAGCCCCCAAAGCGTGCCACTGAGTCCGCGAGGCGTTCACCAAAGGTCGATTCCTCTTCGATTACCTCGTTGGGGTTGCGGCTCGCCCGGCTCCGCACCAGATTCTGCGCGGCGTGGAACTGACGCGCCTGCATGGTCAACATGTCCATGCCTGCCATCGGCATGTGCATCACCAGCTCGGCAATGTCGTCGCGCCCTACCTCCAGGCAAACCGTCTCTCCCATCGCCACCGCCGTCGTCTGGTGCTCGGTCTGCTGCAGCATTGACGCAAAGCCGAAGAAATCCCCGTGCGCTGGCTCGTCAACCACAACTTCCTTGTGGTCCTCATCCGTCGTGGTCACTCGCGCCGTGCCCGACATTACCACATAGCCGTGATTCGCGGGGTCGCCTACCTTGAAGATGCCTTCGCGCGGCGCAAATCGTTTGATCTCTACTCTCGCCGCCAGAACCTGTGCTTCATCGTCGTCCAGAAGTTCAAAAAGAGGAACGTGTCGTAACTCGTCGGGATTGCATGGCATGGCTTGCCTCCTTCATGGCCCGGATTGGGCTCGATGTGTTCTGTTGTGAGCGACCATATCAGATAATAAGCAGTGAATGCTGAAATTGCCCAGGAATCCGTGTAGGTCATGCCCCCGGGGGTCGTGACCTATAATTCCACCAAAGAACGCATATGCCACCCGGCCGGAGAACCCTCAAATGTCCATGAAAACCCTTCGCTTCCTTCCCCTGTTGCTGTTGGTCGCCTCGCTCTCGCTGCACGCCGCCAGCAAGCCCAAGCCTGCCCCGCCCTCGCCAGCCTCTGTTGACCCTTACACTGAGGTGCAGCCCGCCACCGAAACGCTCGATCTGGCCATGTACCAGCGGATTCGCGACGAAGGCCTGAACCACTCGCACGTGATGGAGTTTGCCACCGCGCTGATGGACGGCATTGGGCCGCGCCTGACGGGCTCGCCAAATCTGGCCAAAGCCAACGCGTGGACCCGCGATACGCTGACCAAAATCGGCCTGGAGAACGCGCGTCTGGAAGATTGGGGCGAGTTCGGCTTGGGCTGGCAGCAATTGAACACCTGGGCGCGCATGGTCACGCCAGACACCGCAGTGCTGATTGTGCAGGCCACACCCTGGTCGCCCTCCACCCCCGGCCCGGTCACCGGCGACGTGGTCTTCGTCAACATCCAAACCGAAAAAGACATGGACCAGTACAAGGGCAAACTCGGCGGCAAGGTGGTTTTGCTGGGCGCCATGCGTGAGGTTCCGCCGGTAGACAAGCCGCTCTTTGAGCGTTACACCAATACGGATCTCGACTCCATCGCCGAGTTTCCCGTCAACGCCGGCGTGAGCGGGCCTCCTCCGCAGATGCAGGCAATGATGCGGGAACGCCAGGAGCGCTCACGCCTGCTCGAAAAGATTGGCCAATTCCTGGCCGATGAAAAGGTGGCCGCGGTCATTATGCCCAGCCGCGACGGCAAAAACGGCGGCGGCTCCGGCGGCACTCTATTCGACGACACCGGCGCAACGCTGGGTCGCTCGCCCTACCTGCCAGACAAGCGAACAAAGATTCCCGTGGTGGTGGCGGCCATCGAGAGCTATGGACACCTCTACCGGCTCACCCAGGCGCACGCTCCAGTCAGCGTGGAGATCGACGTGGAAACCAAATTCACCGGCGAGCACGAGCACGGCTACGACACGATAGCCGAGATTCCCGGCACCGACCCCAAACTCAAAGACCAGGTCGTCATGGTGGGCGGCCACCTCGATAGCTGGACGGCCGGCACCGGCGCCACTGACAACGGCGCGGGAACCATCGTGGCCATGGAGGCCGTGCGCATTCTCAAGGCGCTGGACGTGAAGCCGCGCCGCACCATTCGCATCGCCCTGTGGACCGGCGAAGAAGAAGGCATCTACGGCTCCAAAGGTTACTGCACCATCCATTTCGGCTCGGCCAAGCTCTCCACCGCGCCCGACCAGTTGCTCTTGCCGGAGTTCATGCGCCGCGCTGCCGGGCCGCTTGAAGTCAAGCCGGAGCAGAAGCTCATCTCCGCCTACTTCAACGTCGACAACGGCACCGGAAAAATTCGCGGCATCTACACACAGGGCAACGCGGCCATCGCGCCCATCTTCGCCCAATGGATCGCTCCACTCAAGGACCTTGGCGTCACCGTCGTCACCAACCGCAACACCGGCGGAACCGATCACCTGAGCTTTGACGCGATAGGCATTCCCGGCTTCCAGTTTGTCCAGGAGATGCTGGACTACGAATCGCGCACCCACCACTCCAACGAGGATGTCTACGAACGGCTGCAACCGGCTGACCTGAAGCAGATCGCCACCGTCGAAGCCATCTTCCTTTACAACGCGGCCCAGCGCGACCAGATGCTGCCGCGCAAGCCTCTGCCGCAGCCCGATCAGGAAGAAAAGAAGCGCGCCCCCCTCGAGGGCATCTTCCCCGGAGCGGTTCCGCCTCTAGATACGCAGAAACCAGCGGACACGCAGAAAAAATAGTGCGTGTTTCAAATACCGGCTTTGTATCAGAGCACGATTTCACCGGCTGCAAGAATTCAAAACGGAGGGAGGCGGGGGTTTTTAACCCCCGCATAAAGCCAATCAAATCGCCGTGGGCTTTAGCCCCGGAGACTTTTTGCTGGGAAACAGTCCTTTTCGCAGCCGGGTCAGCAACTTGTGCCTTCGGAGTCCAGGGTCTCCAGCTCCGCCTCATTCACCTCCACGGCCACGCTTCGCTGGATGAGATCCATCGTGAGCACGACGCGCAGGCTGTTTTTCCTCCGCACCACTACGCCCTCCATGCCGGCCAGGGCGCCGGAGCGAATGCGCGCCCGCTGCCCCACCGTCAGCAATGGGTGCGGCTCGGCGCGGCGCAGCGGAAGACCGGCGCGCATTGCATTGATCTCGGCCTCGGGCAAAGAAGCCGGCTGGTGTCCCGTGCCGCCCACAAAGTTCAGAACCCCCGGCACCTTCAGCACCCGCACGCGCTCGCTCTGGCTGATGTGGACAAAAAGATAGCCGGGGAACAAGGGCAGATCCAGCGTGACATCCAAGCGGTTTTTCCACTTGCGCTGCGTTTGATAAAGGGGCAGATAATGCTCAATTTCCTTCACGACCAGGTTCTGACTCACACGCTTCTCATGGCGAGACAAGGTGTAGACGGCAAACCACTGTTGCGCCTGTTGATGATCCGGCGTGCAACTTGTCTCCGCTCCAACTGCGTGTTGAGCGATCTTCTGTTGTGCAACCTTTGACAACCTTTTTCTTCTCCACCTGCAGTCGTAAGTTGAAAAGAGCCTGCGAACCCTACTCCACGGTAACTGACTTGGCCAGGTTTCTTGGCTGGTCCACGTCGCAGCCGCGCCGCACGGCAATGTAATAGGCCAGCAACTGCAGCGGCACAATCTCCACCAGCGGCGAAAGCAGCTCGCTCACCGGAGGAATCGGTATCACCTGCTCCACTAGCCCGCCGATCGTCTTGTCGCCTTCCGTGGCAATGGCAATCACGCGCCCGGCGCGCGCGGTCACCTCTTGAATATTCGACAGCGTCTTCTCATACCGGAGCTTGGAAGCGGGATCGGCCTCGTCTCTCGTCGCCAGCACCACCACCGGCAGCGTCTCATCAATCAGCGCATTCGGTCCGTGTTTCATCTCGCCCGCCGGATAGCCCTCGGCGTGGATGTACGAAATCTCCTTCAGCTTCAGCGCGCCCTCCAGGGCGATGGGGAAGTGAATGCCGCGTCCCAGATAAAGAAAATCGCGCGCCGTTGAAAAATCCCTGGCCAGTTGCTCGCACTGCGCGGAGCAGGAGCGCAGCACTTCATCAATTTTTCCGGGAATGCGGCTCAGTTCCTCAATCAGCGCCACCGACTGTGCCAGATCGAGTTGGCCCCGCAGTTGCCCCAGCTTCAGCGCCAGCAAAAACAAAGCCGTAAGCTGCGCGGTAAATGCTTTCGTCGAGGCCACGCCTATCTCCGGCCCCGCATGTGTGTAAATGGCGCCGTGAGCCTCGCGCGCCACCATCGCGTCCACCACATTGCAAATGGCCACAGTCTTCGAGCCCAGCGCCTTCATCTCGCGCTGCGCGGCCAGCGTGTCGGCCGTCTCGCCGGACTGCGTAATCAGCAACCCCAGCGCCTTGGCGTAGGGAATTGGATTGCGATAGCGATACTCGCTGGCGTAGTCCACATCCACCGGCAGCCGTGCCAGCCGCTCAATCATGTATTTGCCCGTCAGCGCCGCGTGCCAGCTTGTCCCGCAGGCGGCGATGTTGATGCTGCCTGCCTCGGCCAGCTCTTCGTCGCTCAACTTCATTTCACCCAGGAAGACCTTGCCCGAGTCCAGCGAAACGCGGCCCAGCGTAGTGTCGCGAACCGCCTGCGGCTGCTCCCAAATCTCCTTGAGCATGAAGTGTTTGTAGCCGCCCTTTTCCGCCTGAATCGGATCCCACTGAATGCGCGTAATCTCGCGCTTGATCGGATTGCCGTCAAAATCGGTCAGCTCCACGCCGGCCAGCGTCAGGATTGCCATGTCGCCATCAGCCAGAAAATATATGTTGCGAGTGTGCTGCAAAATGCCGGGCACGTCGGAGGCCACAAACGATTCGCCTTCGCCCACGCCAATCACCACCGGCGGGCCAAAGCGCGCCACCACAATCTTGTCCGGCTCCCCCGCCGAAAGCACCCCGAGCGCAAAGGCCCCCGTAAGCCGCTTTACGGCGAGCCGCACTGCCACTTCCAGCGAAATCGGCTTGCCGGCTTTTTCGGCTTCCTTCTGCACTTGTTCAATCAGGTGGGCGATAATCTCCGTGTCCGTCTCGGTGACAAACTTGTGCCCCTGGATGGTGAGTTCGCGCTTCAGCTCAAGGTAATTCTCCACAATCCCGTTGTGTACCACCACGATGCGCCCCGTGCAATCCCTGTGCGGGTGCGCATTCTCTTCCGTGGGCCGCCCATGCGTAGCCCAGCGAGTGTGGCCGATCCCGTATGTTCCCTCCAGCGGATGCTCGCGCAAAACTTCTTCCAGATTGGCCAGCTTCCCTGAAGCGCGCCGCACCTCAAGCGTCTTGCTGGTGGGTGAGCCCACGGCGATCCCCGCCGAGTCGTAACCGCGGTATTCCAGCCGCCGCAGCCCTTCAATAATCACCGGAACAACCTTCTTGGGACCTACATATCCGACAATTCCGCACATGCAACAATTCTAAGCGAGACTGGCTGAAATAGATTCCAAATCGCCGCCGCTTGACACAATCTGAATCCAGCCTTGAAACTGCCTTCAGGCTGCCGCGCGCGGCACGCAAACTGCTTCCGGGCGCGTTCCGGAGAGAACGGAGACATGGCCGGTGAGCGAAG
>JBEKFS010000042.1:0-24544 GCA_050013195.1 Occallatibacter sp. | reverse complement strand
GCGAAGAAAACGCGATCAAGGCCGGTGCGCTCGGTAAGCCGCAGCGCCAGTTCCGCCTGTCCCTCGTGGTAAAACAGATTCGAAACATGGATGAGCGCACGGCTCTGTTTCGCAATGGCCTCCACAATAGCTGGATGGCTATAGCCGAGAGCGTTGACGCCGATGCCGCTCAACAGGTCAAGATAGCGCTCACCCTGCTCGTCGATGAGATAGACTCCCTCTCCGCGCACAAAGAGAATGGGGTTGCGGTCATAGGTGGAAAGCAGCAGACGTGCTTCGGCGGCTTGAATCTGTTCGAGTCTTGTCAATTTCATCTCTCCTAATCACTTTGTCCTGCGGACCGCTGTCCGTATGTCCTGCGGACCGCTGTCCGTATGTCCTGCGGACCGCTAGGCCACCATCACTTCGGTGCCGTGGGCTACGCGTGAGCTGCACAGGTCGGGAAGGGAACTGGCAGCTTCGGCAGGCAAAATTCTTACGCGCTTGACGCCGTTCAACAGAGCTTCGCGGCAGGCGCTGAGTTTGGGCAACATGCCGCCGGAGATAACCTCGCTCTTGGCCATCTCGGCGATCTGGTCAATGGAAAGCCATCGCAGCACGGCGCCATTCGCGCCCTTGACGCCGGGCACGTCGGTGAGAAAAACCAGCGCATCGGCGTGACAGGCGATGGCGCAGGCCGCGGCCATCTCGTCGGCGTTGACATTGTAGTATTCGCCATCAAAACCAAGCGCAATAGACGACAACACGGGCACGCCGTTCAACTGCCAGATGGCATCGAGCCAGCGCGGGTCGCTGGAGGCGATTTCTCCTACGAAGCCAAGGTCGGGTGTGGTGAGCTTCTTGCGGGCGCGGAAGATCAGGCCGTCGCCGCCAGAGAG
The DNA here is from genome assembly GCA_050013195.1 of Occallatibacter sp. Lineage (GTDB taxonomy): Bacteria > Acidobacteriota > Terriglobia > Terriglobales > Acidobacteriaceae > Telmatobacter. Next base: position 23,666 of record JBEKFS010000042.1, on the reverse strand, counting down.
GCCCATGGCCGGGATGCCCAGCGCGCCCAAGCCGGCTACGAGCTGCTTGTTTATTTTTCCGGCCAGAACCATCAGCGCCACGTCGCGGGTTTCGGCGTCGGTGACGCGCAGGCCGTTAATAAATTCGCTCTGCTTGCCAAGCGCCTTGAGCATGCTCGTCAACTGTTTACCGCCGCCGTGGACCACAGCAACCTGATGGCCATCGTGCGCCAGTTCGGCGATAGCGCGGGTGCACCCCTCCAGAAGCGACGGAACTTCCAGACCAGCTCCACCTAATTTGACGACATATTTCATTCATGGTCCTCCGCGGCGATTTTCATTCCAGGCCTTCGGCTTCAGGCCAGCCGAGCATGACATTCAGATTTTGCACGGCCTGACCAGCTGCACCCTTCAACAAGTTATCCAGGCAACTAACGATGACCGCGCGATGGCCGTCGGTATCAAGTTGGAATCCAATGTCCGCATAACAGGTGCGGACTGAGTATTGAATCTGTGGCAGCACTTTATCGTAGAGACGGACCATCGGACTGCCTGAAAAAAACTCCTTAAATACCCGCAAGATACTATCCCTGGTTTGCGGTTCGTGGAAATGCACGTAGAGGGTGGCGAGTATACCGCGAGGAATGGGCAACAAGTGTGGCGTAAAAATGATTTCGCTCGCGTCAACGCCGATCTGTTCGAGTAATTCCCCGGTGTGGCGATGCGTAAATACACCATATGCGGAGAGATTGTCGGCCGCGTACATAAAATGCGTCCTGGCGGAGGGCGCCTTGCCCGCGCCGCTCACTCCGCTTTTGGCATCGGCGACGATGCCGCGCGAAAGGTCAACCAGTCCTGCTGCCACCAGCGGCCGCAAGGGAAGGATGATGGAGGTTGCATAACAGCCGGGGTTGGCAATAAGGCGCGCTCCTTTAATCCGCGCACGATGCAGCTCGGGCAATCCGTAGACAGCCAGCGCCTGAGTGCGGGCGGCCAGCTCGGATCCATCATGCTCGAAGGCATATACGGCGCGGTTGGCCGCTTCATTCAGCCGCCATGCTCCGCTCAAGTCAATGACGCGCAAACCGCGCTTGAGTGCCTCCGGCACCCATTCCCGCGATTGCTCGTGGGGTGTAGCAAGAAACAAAACTTCAACGCCGCGGCTTGTCAGCAGCTCCCATGAAAAAGGTTCCAGTCTGAGGTTGCCGCTGCCGTTGGAATCGGAGAGTTGCGGATGAATTTCGCTCAGCGGGACACCGCCCCGCGCCACATCCTTTTCGTCCACGCGTCCAGCGAATACCGGTGGTGCACCCTGAAGGCGGGGATGCCTCAGCAGCAGCCTCGCCAATTCAGCGCCTGCGTAGCCGGTAACCCCCACTACCGCTGTTTGTATCGGATGAGTCATGATTCCAGCATCGCCTTCACTCGAGATTCCACATCGCGCGCACGGCGATGGTCAGTACAGATAATCAGCACCGTATCGTCGCCAGCCAGAGTGCCTATTATGTCGCTCCAACCGGCATGGTCCAGAGCCGCTGCCAGGGGCTGGGCTCCGCCTGCCACCGTGGCCACCACAACCTGGTTCATCGCCCTCCGCACGCGCAGTCCAAAGCCTTCCATCATCCCTTCCAGCGAGGGCGGACTGTTGTTATCGTCAATAGCCGTACCGGCGCCGTTCGACAATGTGTAGCCAACTGGTCCTTTGGAGAGGCCCAACTCATGAATGTCACGCGAGAGCGTAGCCTGGGTCACCGCAAAGCCGCGACGGCGCAGCTTGCGCCGCAACACGTCCTGGCTGGTCACCTGGGATTGGGCCACCAGTTCGCGTATCGCATTGTGCCGCAGAGTCTTCATCAACCTCTCCCGGAAAAATGGAGGAGCAGCCAGGATTGCATCGATCGCATTCGTATAAATATACACCATGATTGCATAAGTATGCAAGACAGGATAGGGCTCGGTGGAAAACAGGGAAGAAATTATGTTTCTGATGGGACTATGACCCGTCCGCGCTGTTACACTTTCGAATATTCGCTGCAGAGGAACCACGCGTGACACAATCGACCAAAATGCCCCAAAATACTCCGTTGTCCACCATCAATGACCTGTTTTTCCGCGTTGCCGCGGCCGCCAACCCCCGCGCCATCCTCTGGCTGGACGAGTTTGGCCTGTGGCAACCCATCTCCTCTGACCAGATCTACCAGCGGGTTCGCGCGCTGGCCAAGGCATTCCTCGGCTGGGGCGTGCAAAAGGGCGACCGCATCGCCCTGATCTCTGAAAATCGCTGGGAGTGGGCGGTTACCGACTTCGCGGCGCTCGCCATTGGCGCGGTGGATGTGCCCATCTACCCCACGCTTACCGGCGAGCAAATCGCCGTGCTGGTTGCTGACGCGGGCTGCCGCATCGCCGTAGTCTCCACGCGCCAGCAGTTCGACAAGCTGAACGCCGTGCGCGGGCAGACTTCACTGGAGCGCATCCTGATGATGGATTCCGCCGTGGCGCCTGAAGGAGCGGCTACCTTCAGCGAGGTGCTGACCGGGGCAGATGACCGCGGCGCGGAGCGCGACCCGATCTTCGACGCGTTGGTCCGTTCCGTGGACCCCAAGGATCTGGCCACGCTGATTTACACCTCTGGAACTACCGGCGAGCCTAAAGGCGTTGTGCTTACTCACGGCAACATAGCCGCCAACCAGAACTATGCGCCCGAGGAATTCAGCTTCAGCCCCGCGGACGCCTTGATCTCCTTCCTGCCTCTCTCGCACGTCACGGCACGCGCCCTGGACTACATCATGTACTTGTATGGGGTGCAGGTGGCCTATTGCTCAAAGTTCGACAAACTGCCCGAGGCCATGCGGCAGATTCGCCCCACGGTCTTTGTAGGCGTGCCGCGGGTATTTGAGAAGATTCGCCAGGAGATCGAACGGCGCGCAGGGCTTTCACCGGTCAAAAAACGTCTGCTCGCCTGGGCGTTGGGCGTGGGCGCCAGCCACAGTGAGACGGTCTATGACGGCCGCCGGCCTTCTTCGCCGCTATGGCGGCTTGCCGACAAGCTGGCCTACTCCAAGGTGCGCGAGGCCTTCGGCGGGCGGGTGAGGATCTTCGTTCCCGGCGGAGCGCCTCTGGGCATCGATACGGCGAAGTGGTTCGCCTCGGTGGGAATTGCTCTTTGGGAGGGCTATGGTCTAACCGAGACCTCGCCGGTGATTGCTCTTAACACGCCTATCACCCACCGCATAGGCTCCATAGGCAAGCCTATCTCCAATGTTGAAGTGAAACTGGCCTCGGACGGGGAGTTGCTGGTTCGCGGGCCGTCGGTCTTTTCCGGTTACTGGCAGAAGCCGGAGCAGACCGCTGAATGTATCGATCCCGAGGGTTGGTTCCGCACTGGTGACATCGCCCACATCGATACCGATGGCTTCTTATACATCACCGACCGCAAAAAAGAGCTGCTGAAGACCTCCGGCGGCAAGATGGTGGCGCCTCAGCCGATTGAAAACAAGCTAAAGAACAGCTTGATGGTGGCGCAGGCCGCGCTGGTAGGTGACAGGCACAAGTTCATTTCGGTGCTCATTTCGCCTAACTTTGTGGCGCTGGAGGATTGGGCGCGCCACCACGGCATCGCGACAAAGGATCGTGCCGAATTGGTGGCTGACAGCCGCGTGGTTGCGCTTTACGCCGAGATTGTGCGGGAGGTGAACGGCAGCCTGGCTAACTTTGAGAGCTTGAAGCGTTTTCGCGTGGTGCCCCATGAGTGGACGCAGGAGACGGGCGAGCTGACGCCTTCGATGAAGCTCAAGCGGCGCGTCATTACGGAGAAATACGCGGCCCTGATCGACGAACTTTATGAGGATGAAGCAACCTCGCGCGGCGAATTGGAAAGGTGAGGCCTCGTTCCAATTCCTTGCCAAAGTGAGCGCGCTTGTCCCACAGGATGTGCAGCCCTCGGAAGAACGGCGCGCCCCAGGCGCCCACCGCCAGCAAGCTGCCGAAGAGGATGATGGCGTCGATGTTGAGACGCCCAGCGCTCGACCAGTAAGAATCCGGTTCCAGGTCGAGCCAGATCGAGAACTCGTCCAGCGTGAGCGCCGCGCCCACTCCGAAGCCGACCGACATCAGCCTGCTGAAGAAGATTGAGAGCGGCGAATGAGATCGTCCCAGGTCCATCAGCCAGCCGTAACCGACCAGCAGCAGGATCAGAATCCCCCAGACGAGGTGATGAATGTGCGTTCCGTGGAACACCACCCACTGGAAGCGTCCCTCATGATGCACGATACGGTGGACGAGGATGCGAACTCCGACGAATGTGAGCAGGAAGGAAACCGAGGCGAGGAACATGCGCCGCCGCGGACGGTCGGGGATGGTGGCGCGGACCAGGTAGCCCAGCCGCGTCAACTGCAGCAGGACCAGCAACAGCACAACAACCAGGCTGATAAAGGCCAGCAGCAACAGTGCTCCAGTTCCGGGCATACCTTATTGAAACACTCCATGCTTTTTGTTACAAGGTAATCCGGTTTGGGAATGAAACCAGAAAAGCGTGAGCGCGGTCACGATTTATCTATGCAGCGGCAGGGTAAACTGAGTACGGCATCGAGACCGGCAATTTCTCCGTTCTTGATGCACAATTCAGGGACATGTTCCCGGCCCGGCTCACGCAGCCGCGCAAATTATCTGTGAGGAGAGTTTACGATGCGAGTTGCTTTGTTGACCGGGGGCGGCGACTGCCCCGGACTGAATGCAGTGATCTACGCGGTTGTGCGCAAGGGCATCAACCACTATGGCGATGAGTTCATCGGCTTTCTCAACGGCTGGCGTGGTGTGCTGGACAACAACTTTATTCCGCTCACACTGGAGAACGTTGACGGCATCCAGTTGAGGGGCGGCACCATCCTGCACTCCTCGCGCACCAACGTGAAGAAGATTCCCGGCGGCATCGAGAAGGTGCAAGAGGTTCTGAAAGCCAACAAGATCGATGCGCTGATCGCCCTGGGCGGCGACGACACTCAGTCGGTGAACCTCTACCTGAGCGAGCACGGCGTGCCCAGCGTAGGAGTGCCCAAGACCATTGACAACGACATCAGCGGCACCGACCAGACCTTCGGTTTCGATACCGCTGTCATGATCGCCACTGAGGCCGTTGACCGCATCCACACCACCGCCGATTCGCACAACCGCGTGGTGGTAGTCGAGGTGATGGGCCGCGACGCCGGCTGGATTGCTTATGCCTCCGGCGTGGCTGGCGGCGCCCATGTTGTCCTGGTTCCAGAGAAGGACGTAGACATCGACCACGTCTGCAAGTTGCTCAAGTACAACTACGACCACGGCAAGCACTATGGTGTGGTGGTGGTGGCCGAGGGCTGCCACTTGCCCGAGGTGGGCCAGGTGATAGACGAATCAGCTAACCTGGACGCTTTTGGCCATGCCCGCCTGGCTGGTGTCGGCGAGGAACTGGCCGACATGATCGAGAAGAAAACCGGCTACGAGACCCGCTCGGTCTGCCTGGGTCACACCCAGCGCGGCGGCGTTCCCACGGCCTATGATCGTATTCTCGGCCAGCGCTACGGCCTGCACGCCATCGACATGGTCCACGACAAGAAGTGGGGACGCATCGCCGTCCTCAGGGGCCTAGATATAACCGACATTCCCATCAAGGACGCTATTGCCACCAATCGCCGCCTCGATCAGCGCTTCTTCGACGTTATCAAGGACCTGGAAGCGAAGGTTTAACCGTCAGTTTTTCCGCGATGCGCAAAAAGCCATTCTCATTGCGAGGATGGCTTTTTGCTTTCTGTCTGTCGTAGAGTTGGACTGTGTTGTATCGCCCTTACACGCCGCAGGATTTCGAAGATCTCTACGCTCTCGAAGAGCTTTGCTTTGAGCCGCCCGAGCGCTTTAGCCGCCGATATATGCGCAATCTTGTCAGCCGCGCGAATGCGGCGACATGGATTGCGGAAGAAGCTGGGCAAATGACTGGCTTCGCCATCGTTGAGTGGAATCAAGAGCCGGACGAAATGACTGCCTATATTCAGACCATTGAAGTAGCCCCGAAGGCATGTGGACGGGGTGTTGGCCGCGAATTGCTTAGCCGCATTGAGGGATCAGCGCTCGGCGCGGGGGCTTGTGCGATCAGTCTGCATGTTGAGGTCACAAATGCGGCTGCCATCCGGCTCTACGAGTCACACGGATACCGATGCGAGGGCAGAGAAGAGGACTACTATCCACAGGGCCGGGCGGCGCTCATCTATTTGAAACGGCTTGATGCAAAGGTCGCGAGCTAACGGCACAGCTATTTCTGAACGTCCGATCTGCTCAATATCGCCAACTCGTCAGATCCGCACCTGCGGGCGCCGTCTTCTGGATGCGGTCCAGAATCTTGGGCAGGTACATAGTGTTGTAGTGCAGCCGCGAGTAGGCGTTGGGTAACGTGGGGTCACCGTTCCAGCAGTGCTCGGCGCGCGGCCCGTAGGTGACTTCGCCATCGGAGGGAGGGTTCTTTGCCGACTTCAGAAAATCTTCCATGAGATAGACGGCGTCGTTGAGAAAGTACGTATCGTCAGAACCGACATAGATGTGAATCTTGCCAGCTAACTCAGGGCCCAGCTTCGCCCAATCCCGCTCCAGTATCGCTTCCAGGTCGTAGTGCTCGCGCCAATACTCAGCGACCTTGTGGTCAATTTCGCCGGTTACCTTGTCGAAGATGGGTTGCGGATAGCCGTCCGCGCCCATTGGGCCAAAGACCGCCTGCCAGATGTCGAACTGTTCACCGCTGCGGCCATGGTCGCCGAGAGCAAGTTCGTAGGCGTTGTTGTCCTCTGTTGTGATCAGAGTGTGGCCAAGATAGTCGCGCATGGCCGGCTGGGGAACACGTTTGTTCGCGCCTTCAAGGAAGAAAGCGTTCTTGTCGTGGTAGATGTCGATGTTGGTGTAGGCGTGGAAGTCGATTGGGTCGGGGCAGGCGGCAAAAGCGCCGTTGTAGTGCTCGGGATAAAAGACTTGCACGGCCAGAGCCTCCCAACCGCCGGTTGAGCCGCCATAAACAAACCGCGCCCAGCCCTGACCGAGGCCGCGAAACTGTTTTTCGATAGCTGGAATCAGTTCTGTTTCAATGGCGTCGCCGTAGGGGCCGACGTTGGCCGAGTTCACGGCATAGGAGTCGTCATAGTAGGGGTTGGCGTGCTGAATCTTGACGATCAGCACCCGCGGAAAGCCGGGCGCAATCCACTGCTGATAGAACTTGTAGGCTTCCTGCTGCTGGATACGGTTGTAACCAGCCAGATGGAAGCGCTCGCTGTAGTCGGGTTTCAGGCCGGGATCGGGCGGAGTGGTGCGGAAGTCGCTGAAATCGTTCACAAAATGGTCGTGAAATATGATCAGCGGGAAGTGCGCTGCGGGATGTTCGTCGAAGCCCTCAGGCACCAGAACGATGGCGCTCAAAAACATCGGCCGTCCCCAGAACTTGGTCAAAGCAGCGCTCTGAATGCGAATGTGGCGAATGTATTTGGTGTCGGCCGGCGTGAGGATGGGCGGAATCGTCTCGGTGAGCGCTATGGAGATCGAAGCGCCGGGCTTGATGGTGACCTTCACTGGCTTCGAGTAGAGGTTGCCGGGCGAGATGTTCCAATGCTGGCCTTCGCCCTGGTCCATGTGCAGCTTGACCGTCTTTCCGTCGCCGCGGTGAAAAGTTTCGTACTTGTTGAGCACGGCCTGGACAGTATATTCGCCAGCGGGAAGGTCCTTGAGGCTGCGAATCGGGTAGCCCCAGGCACTCGCGTCCACCACGGCAGGTTGACCGGGCTGCCAGCCGTCCACGGTCAGGCCGAAGACAAGCTGCGTGCGCGTGGAGTCGTCGATCTGGTTGCGCGGCTCATCGCTGGGGTCTGTGGAAAGGCACAGCAAGAGGCGCCCGTCGAGGGGGTGCGCGCTGATTTCTTTTGAGAAGGTGACGGAAAACGATTGGGCGGCGAGGGCAACGGGGAAGAGCAGAAGGAGGGAAAGGGCGATGCGCTTCATGATGGCTAGTCTATAGCGCGGTGCGATTGATGGTCGAGGTATGCATCTCTCAGATCTCGAAATTGAGACCTGGAGCGCTCGGAATCGTGCCGCTATTCTGATGACTTCTCCAGTACTTCCTTGCAGGTGATTTCAAGTAAGTCACCGCTCTGCATTTCGATCGTAAGATAAACTCCCGCCGTCCTTGACTGCACCTTTGCTTCGTTGACCGAATCGCTTGGCCCCCAAGGGAAAAGCCGAGGACACACAATCCCCTTCACGTCGGTAGCTTCTAGAATTACTACGCCTGTTCCATTTACACCGGTGCTGAGACGAAGCAGCACTAGTCCCTCTTCCCAAGAAAACGTAAGAGATTCCAGAGTGGCATCATGCATTTTGGAAATCGTACTCATAGTTTGTCCTTCTTAATTGGAAGAAATATGGGCGCACGGAGTGCCACCTAGGTCCGGATTTTGGAGCCTGGGAAACCGTGAACCCCAGTCAAAAGGCTACCTACTTGTTGTCCGCCTGCGTCTTCTTGATAAAAGCCGCCACGCGGTCGTGGAGCTGCTTGAGGCTCTCGTCGAGCACGTAGACCATGTGGCCGGATTCGTACCAGTCGTACTCAATGTTCTTGGCCAGAGACTGCGGAATAGGCAGGTGCTTATCCTCGTACTGGGCGGCGAAGAAGGGCGTGGCCAGGTCGTAGTAGCCGCCGTTGACCATGATTTTCAGCCGGGGATTGGTCTTGAGAGCCGCGGCCAGGTCGTTGGAAACATTGAGGTTGATGGGGATGTGATCGTGGGCCAGATCCCATTGCGTGCTGCCGAAGAGCGCTTCCGGCAGGTAGGTCTGGCCTTCGCCGTACTTCAGATCTCGGCGCACGTAGTCGTTAAAGAGCGAGACGTAGGCCGAAGAGATGGCCGAGCTTTGCGGGTCGTACTCGGCTCCCTGGCTCAAGGGGTCGAGGTTGGGTCCGGAGAAGCGCGTGTCCAGGCGGCCGGTGGTCAGGTCCTGGTCGTCCTGCAGGGTCTTTTCGAACTCGCCGCCATTCACTCGCAGGTTGGCCTTAAGCAGGTAGGCCACGGGCAGGCCAGTGTACTCGTGCAGCTTCTCGGCCACCGCTTGCTTCTCTGCCGCACCAAGGTCGGTGCCCAGGGCCAGCGCGTGAGCATAGGGACCCATGGCATAGTCTTCAGCTTCCTTGAGGAAGGGCTCGAGTGCGGCTGGCTGCTGGGGTAGCTTTTTGTGGTACCAGGCAGTGGCTGCATATGTAGGTAGCGCCAGTACATAGGGCAGGTCCACGCCAGGATTTCCGGTGGGGAAGTCGATGTCAGTGGTGAAGTTGAAGATTTGTGAGAGCAGGATTACACCGTTCAGGTCGATGTTCTTGCGATTTTCCAGAATGTTGGCCAATACGGCGGATCGGGTGGTGCCGTAACTCTCGCCAAATATGTACTTTGGCGAGTTCCAGCGGTTGTATTTGGTGATGAACCGAGCTATAAAGCGGGCAAATGCGTTGGCATCCTCATCCACACCCCAGAAGGCCTTTTCCGCGTCCTTGCCGACGAGCCGCCCAAAGCCGGTGCCGGGCATATCGATGAAGACCAGGTCGCTGGTATCGAGCAGCGAGTAAGCATTATCGACCAGCTTGTAAGGCGCCGCGGGAAGGTGCTGATCGCCGCTGGTGACCACGTGCCTGGGACCGAGTGAGCCCATGTGCAGCCAGACGGTGGAACTGCCCGGTCCACCGTTGTAGAAGAACATAAGTGGGCGGTCCTCAGCCTTCGCGTCTTTCTTGAAGTATGCGACGTAAAACATACGCGCTACGGGAGTTAAGTCTTTCTGATCCTTAGGTGCATCGAGGGCCAACTGGCTGCCGGCCTGGGGCTTGCCGTCCAAGCCAAGCTGTGCGTCCTGGATGTCGGTAGAGCCAACCGTAATCGTGCCGGCAATGGCCGTGTAGGCGATCTTCTCTCCCGCAACAGTGACCGTGCCTTGGGTCGTAACTTCAGCGGGCGGAGCCTTCTCCGGGGTCTTTTCGGCAGCCTTTTCGGGGAGCGCGGGCTTGTCGTCATCGGCGCGAACGAGTGTGGGCAGAAACAGCAGGGCAACCGATAGCGCGGCTGCTAGCAGGCGGTGAGATGAGCGCATTTGTGAATCTCCATAGGGGGATTGCTTGAAAAATCAGTATAGAACTGCTTGATGCTTCATTCAGGAGATGTTCCGCCAGTCGAGGATCACCTTTCCCGAATTTCCCGCGTGCATTGCGGCAAATCCTTCTTCAAATTGATTCCAGGCCAGGCGGTGCGTGATGACTTTGCTGATATCCAGTCCCGACTGCAACATCACTGTCATTTTGTACCATGTCTCGTACATTTTGCGGCCGTAGATGCCGCGAATCGTGTACTGGTTAAAGATCACCTTGGCCCAGTCAATGGACATCTCGGTAGGAGAAGGGATGCCGAGCATGGCTACCTTTGCGCCATGGCTCAGGTTAGCCAGCAGATCGCGAAAAGCATGGACGTTGCCTGACATCTCCATGGCGACATCGAAGCCTTCCTTCATACCGAGTTTTTTCTGCACCTCTTGCAGTGTTGTATCGCGGGGATTGACGGCCTCTGTGACGTGGGCGGCAACCTTCGCCAGTTCCAGCCGATATGGATTCAAATCTGTAATCACAACTTTCCGCGCACCGGCATGCCTGGCAACCGCGGCCGCCATGATTCCGATTGGGCCCGCGCCGGTGATCAACACATCCTCGCCCAGCACCGGAAAGGCCAAAGCCGTGTGCACCGCGTTGCCAAATGGATCAAAAATAGCTGCTATTTCCAGCGGAATATCGGCCGCATGGTGCCATATGTTGGTCATGGGCAGGACGATATACTCAGCGAATGCGCCAGCGCGATTGACTCCTACTCCTTGCGTGTGCGCGCAGAGATGCCGCCTGCCAGCCATGCAATTGCGGCAGCGTCCGCATACGACGTGACCCTCCCCACTGACCCTGTCGCCAATGCGGAAGTCGGTGACGTTCGAGCCGACCTCCACAATTTCGCCGACAAACTCATGGCCGATCACCAGCGGAACGGGGATCGTCTTCTGCGCCCAACTGTCCCACTCATAGATGTGCAGGTCTGTGCCGCAGATTGCCGTCAAAAGAACGCGGATTTTGACATCGTTGATGCCTGTTTGCGGCTCTGCTACATCTTCAATCCACAGGCCACGCTCGGCGCGGGACTTAACAAGAGCTTTCATCTCAATCACCCTTTCAGATTGTCAATTATATATATGGCGGCGGACCGAATATCCGTGGACCTAGCGTCGCAGATGTGTCTTCCGCTCATCCCCTCGATAAAGGGATGGGTTGAAAGGCCAGTATAGTGCCTGGAAGTAAGTGTACCTTTGACACCACCTCCAAATGGCAATAATGGGTACATTGCATACTTCATAGGAGGAAAGGGATGGTTTGTTCAAATGCCCAATTGCAGGGCCAAAAGGTTGAAAAATCGAAGCTGAGACGGACAGGTTAAACCATCGTTCCTTCTGAAATGCCCTTGCGCAACTGCGCTGCCAAGCTGGTGTTGAACTTGCGCAACATCTTTGGGATCAGAAAGAGGTCAACGACAATCCAGATCCATAAAGCGAACATCATCAGGTAACCAATGTATTCGCATAGAATGTCTCCATCCGATTGTTGATAGCCCGACGAACCCCAGGCTCGAATGAAAAATGACACTATGCAAATTCCAAACATCAGGTAGCCGGTCCGGGGTCGATCCAGATAGAGGCGATGGATCCCGAGTCCGCCAAATAGTACCGCCAGCACATAAGCCTTAACCATTGATTTCTTGTTTCGATCATATGCGTCGTCGAGTGCACGCTGCTGTGACCAACTGAGTTCCTGCTCGACCGGTTGTTCCTGCATTTCACACCTTGACCCTTTCTACTTCTGCACCTTGTCGAACGGCTGTTTCTCTGTGATTCTAGGCCGGTTTTCGGCTTGCAGCTCTTTGGCCACCTGCTCAACTTCGCGGAATACGCGGAGCAGGTTTCCGCCCAGAATCTTGCGGCAGTCCTCGGCCGTGTAGCCACGGGCCATCAGAGCTTCGGTGATTTTGGGCAGGTCGGCAGCCGAGTCGATTCCCTCGGGAAGCTGGCCGCTGATGCCGTCGAAGTCCGAGCCAATACCTACGTGATCCACGCCGGCGACCTTGGCGATGTGGTCGATGTGGTCGATAAGCACCGAGAACGGCGGGCGGGGGATGCGGTCGCCATATTGGCGCTGGAGCTTCTCGATTTCGTCGTAGGGAACAGGCTTGCCTTCCGCTATGGCCTGGTCCTTAAGCGCCTGGACGGCCTTTTTCATCTCCGGCTCGAGGGCTTTCTGAGCGTCGCGATAGGCCTGCGACAGAAATCCAGAGTAGAAGTTGACCTGGATAACGCCGCCCTTGGAGTTGGGGCCGCCGTAATGGGCCACGGCACGCAGCATATCGTCCGTCATGTTGCGCGGAGCGTCGCACAGCGCCCTGGCTGACGAGTGGGAGGCGATGACCGGCGCGCGGCTGATGTTCAGCGTCCGGTAAAAGGTTCGGTCGGAGACATGCGAGACATCCACCATCATACCCAGCCGGTTCATCTCGTACACCACGTCTTTGCCAAACTCGGTGAGGCCCTCTTTAGTGTGCGGTATGGAGGTATCGTCAATGTCGCCGGAGCTGTCGGCCCAGCCGTTCGAATTGGTCCAGGTGAGGGTCATGTAGCGCACGCCCAAGGCATAGTACTGGCGCAGTAACGGAATCGAGTCTTCAATGGAGTGGCCGCCCTCGATGCCCATCAGCACGGCCATCTTGTGTTCGCGGTGGGCCAGCTCGATGCCGGCCGGAGTGGCGACGAACTCCAGCTTGTCGCGGTGCCGGGCCACCTGCTGCTTGACGGCAGCAATCAGATCCATGGTCCGGCCAGCGTACCGGCCCTTGTACTGCTCGGGATCAACCCAAATGGAAAAGAACTCGGCACCCAGATTTCCTTTCCTTGCGGACTCCAGATTAAGCTGGCCGCCCTTCAGGCTGTCGCCCAGGTCAAAGTGTTCATCCACAAAGCGTTGCGGGGTGTCGGCGTGTGTATCGATGACCAGGGCGGAGCGATGTACCGCTGCGGAGCTTTGCGTTTTGGCGGGCATTTTATGGTCCAAATTGGCTGGGGTTTGGGCACAAATCAGCGCCGGAGCGGCGACGAGTAACAAAGTGAGTGAAAGATGGGCAGAAGACATAGGCTTGGGATGAGTGTATACCGGAAAAGCAGGGAAAAGGGAAGAGGAAGCAGGGAGCAGAAAAGTTCCGCTACCGGCAGAATTTACTGCAACGCAACCGGCTTCGGCCTTGGACTGCCTCAGATTCGCTGTGATAGCATGGCCGACGGAGGAAATTGAATGAGAAAGACTGTTCGATTTATTGTGGTTTGCGCATTGGTTATATTGCCGGCAGTTTCGTTTGCCGGGGAGCGTTTTGACGGCAAGTGGCTCACTACTTACACCTGTCCTGCAAAAGGAAATACCGAGGGCTTTACCTGGAAGTTTGTCGGCGTAGTCACTGCCGGCGCCTACCGCGGAGAGCGCGGCACTGCGGGAGAACCTGGCTATTTTTTGGTCGAAGGCCCAATCAAGGATGACGGCTCTGCCAAGATGACCGCCAATGGCATCGTCGCTTCCAGAAAATATGCCCGCGGAGCCTTCGCGCATGGGGGCGCGGATTATAGCTTCGACATCAAGGCCCAATTCAAGGAGACAGAAGGCACAGGAGCCCGCAATGAAGGCCTCGGCGTCTATGGCCGCCCCTGCACCTTTGAGTTTGTGAAGCAGTAAGCCGCACAGCAGATCCGTCAGCTCTTCAGGTGCTCCGCAATCAGCCTTTCGACCAGGGCCACCAGATGCTCGCCGGTGCGAGGCAGTGTGAACGCCGCGGCCGCAGCATCCCAGTCGAGCTTGAAGCTGGTGGATAGCGCTGAAATCCATATCTGGCGCACCGGCGCGTTGGGCGTAATCACGAACTTGCCCGCCGGCTCCTCGAAAGTAATATTCAGCACACCGCCTTGCTCGTCAACCTCAAAACCGGAATCCGGCTCCTTCTCGCGCGCAATCAAATGCTGCAACAGCGAGTTTAGAGCTATTTCGGACAGACGGCGGAACTCCAGTTCATCCAACATGGTGCCAGTGTAACAAGTCCAGTTGGGTAACCAAATGCGTGTGCCGTGGGTGATGGCTGGGATTATGGCTGTGGCGCAAGGGATATTTTGCGCCCATGCTCAGCCGCCGATACCGGTTGGACAACTGGTTCGTGAGGTCGTCTATAACGAGCTTAATGACCACGTTAGCCACGGCTACTGGCGCTATTGGGTCGATAGCCACTCGCCAAAGGAATCACTCCGCGAAGAATTTTTGGAGACAGCCGAGGGACCCATCTCGCGGATTGAGTTGAGCAACGGTCGTCCACTGGATGCCGAGGGGCGCCAGTTGGAGCAGGCACGCCTGCACCATTTGCTTAGCTCCCCCGCAGAGCAGGCTCGTCATCGACAGGAGTACGACGACAATGAAAAGCGCATAGGCCGCATCGTCGCGCTGTTGCCTGATGCATTCCTCTATGAATATGCCGGGGAGGAGAACGGCTGTTATCGCATGCGCTTCCGCCCCAACCCGGCTTATCCTGCCCACTCCATCGAGGCCCGCATCTTCCACGCCATGAGCGGGGAACTATGGGTTAGCGCCGCGAACAAGAGAATGGTTCGCCTCGACGGCCGCCTCAATCAAGACGTGAGCTTCGGCTTCGGCATTCTGGGCCGGCTCTACAAGGGTGGTTGGTTCAGCCTGCAACGGGCTCAGGTCAGCTCAACTGACTGGAAGACGGAGCGATTCGAGTTGCATATGAACGGTCGCGCCATACTCTTCAAAATCATTACTCAGGAAATCAGCGAGCTCCGAAGCGGCTTTTCTCCTGTGGCTGCAAGGCTGGACTTGATCAAGGGAGCGGCTCTGCTCTATCAGATCGAGCCTGAAAATGCCCAGATTTCCGCAGGCAGTATTTCCATGAATCACAATTCCTCAAATCCTTAAAGGATGATGCTGGATTACTGTCGAACTGTATCGAAATCGGACATCAATAATGCCAGAAGTAACCTCTTCTGCGCCGCCTGCTTTAGGTATCATTCTGCAAATAAAAGGGTTTGAGCAAGGAAATGCGCAGAATGTCCTGAATTCATACACAATTTGCCGCATGGATTCATGTTTTCGCTCAGCCAGCCGATAGGCACCGACAGGGGAGTTTCCGAACGGGAGCAGGCGAATATGGAGATTGGACCAGTATCTGGTGTTCGCATTGCACCGATGGTCAGGCCTAAGGCGGCTGATCTGGGTCTGACGGACGTGTACGAGGTCGAGCATACAACCAGAACCGGTGACGAGATATACATTCCCAGCGGCACGAAAGCCGCCAGTGGAATTGAAGACGAGGAAGACAAGTACGACGAGTTGGAAGACGAGCTAGATGGTGAACCCAGGGTGCGGAACGCCGGAAACGGCAAAATCAGCCGGTTTGCCTGAGTAAACCAGCTTCCCTTATCACGCCAGCACTCAGCACATTGATAGTTTATGTAACGAAAATCTGCCGCACAGCCTGTGTTCTTTTCATTACGGATTCGACCCGAAGAAAATCACAATGCTGGCTGTCACGGTGCTTTGATCCTTCACGGCAAGTGGCCTGTTTCCCCTGGTGAAAAAATCTATATCGGACCAGTCGCGGCGATACTCAAGCCGGCCCAACAGGCCCTTTGTCCACTTGTATTCGCCGGTTGTGGTGAACTCGTATAACTGTTGCTGAGCGCCGGTCGTGTATCCCTGGGGATCATTGAAGTATTCAAACCGACCGGCCAGCGCGGTATTGGATGTTACCTGCTGTCGAACTGCGGCAGCCGCGCCCTGCCAATGCTTCAACTGGTTGTCGCCCGTGGCGCCTAATCCTGATCCCAACATGGAATCGCGGTTATGGCCATAAGCGTAGTTGATGTAAGCGTTGAATTTGGCCGTAGGCGTCAACTGCAGAGTGGTATCAATCAGATTGAGATAGCTATTCTGCCCGTTGAGATGCTTGCGGCCCGTGTAGAAGTTTATGTCCCAGGTGTACTTGGTCTTTACATAAGCGCTGATCAGGCCCACCGTTGGCCCTGCATTGGACTTGGTCAGGTTGTTACAGCCATTTACCACCTGTATGCCGACGGTCTCGGCCTTCGTTAACGGCAGCGAGGAGCGAAGGCCCCAGTGGAAGTACGGAATGGCGTATACAAACAGTAGCGAACGTGAGTAGTTCCAGTTGTTCTTCGATTCGATCACTTCAGCGCCCGCCGAAGTGACAAACTTGCCCAAGTCCACTTCCAGTCCTTTAGCCTTGGCCAGCTTCAGACTAAGGAAGGACTGTTCAACGTACTTCCCATTATCCGCGCTAGCCTTGCCATTCACTAGTTCATTGGTGCGGCCGAAAATCAGATCGAGATGCGCGCCAAACGGTTTGGGATCGTGGTTAAAAGAAAGCTTGGCCGCGCTCAGGCTGAACTGGTTGGTCTTGTCGTTGAAGTTGTAGAGATCGTTGATCTGTCCGTTGCCTTCTTCGCTGGGGTGGTTTGCGTTATAGCTGTAATAAAGATCAACGAAACCGCTGATCTGCATAGGCCCAAAATGCAAGTTGGGCCACATGGGCACAGCTGGCTGGTTGACTGCAGCCGGAGCCGGTGTTGCTGCAAGAACTGTTGGAGCAGAGGTCTGCGCATCAGCCGCGAGGGCCAATGCCAGGAGGCTTCCGGCAATAATTTTCAATAGCATATCTGTGTATATATTCATTTATACCTGATCCTGGAGAGTCCGCAGTGATTCGCAGAACGGCATGAGCGCCGCTCTGCGAATCAACGAGTTGTGAACCCATGCTTTCTCTGACTTGCTTATAGGGGGGTGGGCTAGAGCGTATCTACATAGGCATGTTCCCCATGCAGGCCGGTGTCCAGGCCCATCATCTCTGTCTCTGGCGTCACCTTGACAGGGGTGATCCTGTCGATGATCCACAACATGCCCAGCGTGAAGACGAAGGCCCAGATGGACGAGAAGATGGTCGCGCCCAGTTGCAGGAAGAAGAAGTGCGTGTTGCCCAGCATCAGGCCATCGTTACCGGCCGGGTTGTAAGCCTTTTCGGCAAAGACGCCCAGCAAAACGATGCCCAGAAAGCCGCCGACGCCGTGCACGCCCCAGACATCCAGAGCGTCATCCCACTTCAGCTTGTTCTTCAACTCCACGGCAAAGTAGCAAACGATGCCGGAGACGATGCCGATGATGACCGCAGTGGTGGGCGATACGTAGCCAGAAGCCGGTGTGATGGTGGCCAGGCCGGCAACCGCGCCGGTCAGCAGGCCCAGGAATGTGGGACGCTTCTGCATGATCCAGCCGACGATCATCCAGGTTACGGCGGCAAAGGAGGCGGCCACATCGGTGTTCAGGAAGGCGGAGGCGGTGACGGAATCCACCTTGAACTCGCTGCCGGCGTTGAAGCCGTACCATCCGAACCAGAGCAGGCCGGTGCCCAGGGCGACCAGCGGAATGCTGTGCGGGCCGCTGTCGGTGACCTTGCGCCGTCCGACGTAAAGCACGCTGGCCAGAGCCGCAATACCGGCCGTATTATGCACCACGATGCCGCCAGCAAAGTCCAATACGCCCCACTGCGCCAGAATGCCGCCGCCCCAGATCATGTGGACGAAAGGGAAGTAGACAAAGGTCAGCCATGCGGTCAGGAAGAGCATGTAGGCCTTGAAAGTTACGCGGCCGGCGAAGGCGCCGGTGATCAGCGCCGGTGTGATGATGGCAAACATCATCTGGTAGGCGACATGAACGAAAAGCGGAATGCCGGCATCGCCGGGGAACATGCTGCTCAGGTTGATGTTGCGCAGGCATGCATAGTGGAAGTCGCCGATGATGCCATGCCAGTCGCCGCTGAAGCAAAGCGAGTAGCCGTAGAGGTACCAAAGCACAGTGGTCCAGCCCATGGAGACAAAGCTCTGGATCATGATAGCCAGTACGTTTTTGCGGCCGACCAGACCTCCGTAAAAGAAGGCCAGTCCTGGGGTCATCAGCATGACCAGACTGGTGCATAACAGCATAAACCCGGTGTTACCGGTGTCGAGATGAGGCATAGAAGTTCCTTTCGCTAGAGAGAAAATCTGATTCTTGCGTAAACGGTATAAAGGAAGAATTTAGAAAAGATGTTTCACACTCCAAATTCGCCTTCTTTAACCGCCCGGAGACTATCCCTTTTCGCTAATATCGTCGTCTGTGCGCTGACTCACACAGCGGGATTTAATTGTGGAATGCGTAATTTTCTTTAAGATTAATCGTGAATACCGGCGCAAAGAGAAATTTGTGAACAAAGTGGCGAAAATTCTACGAGTGTGGTAATTTACTAACTAGTTAGTTAAGACGATGACCAACCTCGAATTATCTCGCCCGCTGACGGACCGCGCTGATCATACCCGTGCACGGATCCTCGTTGCCGCCGTTCGCCAATTCAGCTCAAACGGCCTGGCCGGGGCACGCACGGAGCAAATTGCCGAGGAGGCAGGCGTCAATAAAGCTCTTCTTTACTATTACTTCCAGAGTAAGGATGCGCTCTATGCCGCAGCTTTGGAATCAGTGGCGGAAGGGGTGCGAGCCACCAGCATGGCCGTTCTGGAGACCAAAGCGTCGGCTGGGGAGCGTTTCCTGTTGTCGGCACTTCATCACTTCGACCGAATTCACACAAATCCGGGATTTCAGAGCTTGATGCAACAAGAGATGATCCGCCTGCACCGGGGCGAGGCAAATGCTCTCAGTACATTGGTAGCGAAGGTTTTTCGACCGTTGATGGAACGAATGCAGCAGGTTCTCGAAGAAGGAATTTCCAACGGAGAGCTGATTTCAGTTGATCCTTCGCAAATCCGTTATGCGGCACTGGGCGCCAACGTCTTCTACTTTCTATCCGCACCGTTGATGCGCATGATTCAGGGAACTGATCCGCTGGAACGCGGCGCATTAGCGCTTCGCCGGATGGCGTCAATTCAATATTTGGGGCAAACCATTTTTACCGACCGCGAACATGGAGCGCAGGTGGCCGCCCGGGTATTGGCGGCAACGCCGATGCCGGAAATCAGCGGAATCCCGCCGCAACCCACGCCGGAGCTCCGCGACTTGAATACAGAATCTGTGAGGCACAAGTGAACGCGCGCAATCGAGTTTTTCTGCTTCTGGGCCTGCTGACCGTGGGATCACTCATCTGGTACCTGGTCACGGTGCGGCCCTCTGCCGACCTGCAACTCATCGGCACGGTAGACGCAAATGAAGTAGTGGTCAGCAGCAAGATTCCCGGACGCATTCAGACACTGTTTGTAGACGAAGGCCAGGACGTGAAGGCCGGCCAGCTGATCGCCATCATAGAGAGCGAGGATCTGGATGCAGCGCGCAAGGCAGCCGAGGCCACCGTTTCCAGTAACCGGTGGAAGCTTGGCGAGACCGTGGAAACCGAACACCAGACCCGCGGAGAAACCAGCAGCGCCACCATTAACGCCGAGGCTCAACTGCGCGCGGCACGGGCGACGCTTGCCCAGGCGCAAGCCAACTACGACCACCAGCTGGCTGACACCAGCCGCACCGTCGCTTTAGCTCAGCAGGGAATCATGAGCGACCAAGCCAGGGACGACGCAGCTACCAGCCTGCAGGCAACCAAGGCCGCCGTCGATGCTGCCCGCGAGAACGTAGCCGCTGCCGAAGCCTCGTTGCGCCAGGCCCGCGCGCATGAGCTGCTCACCAATGTTGCGGCTCGCACTGTGGACTCCACCCGCGATGAGGTTGAAAACTCTCGGGCGCTCGCACAACAGGCTAAGGTTCAACTGGGTTATGCCCAGGTTTTTGCGCCAGTCAGCGGCAAAGTCAACGTCCTCGCCACACGACAAGGCGAGGTGGTTGCCGCCGGCGCTGCGATTTGTACCATCATGGACCTTACTCAGACTTGGATCTACGCGCCGCTGCCCGAGACCCAGGCCGACGCTGTCCAGCTCGGCGACTCATTGCGCGTCGTAATGCCCTCCGGCGCAACACTCCAGGCCAAGGTCATTAACAAAGCGGCAGAGGCCGACTTTGCCACCCAGCGCGACGTCAGCTCCCGCAAGCGTGACATCAAAACCATCCAGTTGAAACTGCTGATTGACAATCCTGAAAAGCGTTATGTTCCCGGCATGACTGCCGAAGTGTACATCCCGAAGAACAAGTTGGTGAAGCAATGAGCACGCCAGCTATTGCCGTCGAGCACATATTCAAGCGCTACGGCGACTTTGAAGCAGTCAAGGACGTCAGCTTTTCGGTTGACGAGGGCGAAATATTTGGTCTTCTCGGCCCCAACGGCGCGGGCAAAAGCACACTCATCCGCATGATGACCACGCTCATCCCGCTCACCGCAGGCAAAGCGATTGTCGCCGGCCACGATGTAGCCAAAGAACCTGATGCCGTTCGCCGAGTGATCGGCGTCATTCCCCAGGCACTTACCAGCGACCCTGACCTTACCGTCGAAGAAAATCTCAGCATCTACGCCAAGCTCTACAGCGTTCCCAAACACGAGCGCGAGAAAAATATCGCGGATGTTCTTCAGGCCGTTGACCTTGTCAAATGGCGCGAAGCCCAGGTCAAAACGCTCTCCGGAGGAATGCGCCGCCGAGTTGAGATTGCCCGCGGCCTGGTCCACAATCCCAGCATCTTCTTTCTCGACGAGCCCACCACCGGTCTCGATCCCGTATCCCGCATCGCCGTCTGGGAGATGCTCAACAACCTGCGCAGCACCCGCAACCTCACCATTCTCATTACCACCCATTACATGGAAGAGGCAGACAAGCTCTGCGACCGCATCGCCATCGTCGATTACGGCAAACTTGTCGCGCTGGGCACGCCTATCGAGCTTAAGCACAGCGTTCCCGGCGCCAATGTAGTCGAAGTGCACTTTGATCGGGAAACCAACGAGTGGCAGGACCGCCTGGAAAAACTGGACGGCGTCACAAGCGTGCAGGCCGAGAGCGCCGGATTCTACCGCGTACTCACTTCCTCAGGATCAACAACCACCATGCAGTTGGTCGAGTTAGCCGCATCCCTCGGCGAAACGCTCACCTCTCTCAGCGTCCAGAACACCACGCTCGACGACGTATTCGTTCACTACACCGGCCGCCAGCTTCGCGATGAGCAGGTCAAACCGCCCGTCTTCACGCTGCCGCCGCGCCCGGGAGTACGCCCATGAACAGAATGTTCGCCATTGTCGAGCGCGAGATGCGCAAGTTCTTCCGTTCGCCGACGCTGATGATCATGTCGCTGATGATGCCGCTGCTGACGTTGGTTATTATGGGCAACGCCTTCGGCGGCAAGATCGTCGGCTGCCGCATTGCAATCGTCGACTACGACCACGGCCCAGAAGCCGTCAAACTACGCGAAGCCTTCGACTCAATCGCCGTCAACATCAAGACCTTTACCACCATCGAGTACACCTCAGAGGTGCAGGCCCGCGAAGACGTGCGCACCGGCAAGATTGACGGCGCCGTCATCATCCCCTCACAGTACTCGCGCCGTGTTTACTCGCAGGACGCGCCGCTCATCGGCCTGGTCGTCGATAACACTGATCCGTTCAGCTCCAGCAGTATCGAGGCCGAGATGCAGTTGGTGGTCACCGCGCTCACCGCTCCCGTCATCCAGCCACGGCTTGCCACTCAGATTGCCCTCGAAATCGTAGAGTTGTATCCCTATGTGAATTACATGAAGTTTCTGCTGCCCGCCACTATTGCCATGGCTATGTATATCTCGGTCATGATCGGCGGCGGAATGTTATACATCGATGACAAGGCTCGGGGCGTTCATGAGGGTTATCTTGTTACTCCCATCACCAAGCTGGAGTTAGTCTTCGGCATGAATCTGGCCGGTTCCATCAAAGCTGTTTTGGCTGGCATATCACTCACCGTTATCGGCTCGCTCATGGCCGGCCTGGGAATCATCTTCCACCCACTGGTGCTGGTTGAACTCCTGTGCCTGATCCTGGCCTCCTCAATCGCCTTTAACGGTATGATGTTTCTGCTCATGGTGCGCGTCGATGATCCGCTCGTGCCCCGCGCCATGTTCGGCGTACTGAACACATTGCTTTTTTACCCCTCCGGCGCCATGTATCCAATTGCCTCCTTTCCTGCCTGGCTCCGCGCCATCGCCGTAGTTGACCCCTTCACGTATATCATCCACGGCCTGAAAGCCGTCATACTCAAAGACGGCGGCTTTCAGGCGATTCAGTTCGACCTGTTATTTCTCTTTGTCTTCGGCATCGGTACACTGCTCATTGCCACGCCGCTGTTCAAACGCACGTTGTGACGCAAGGTGCATAACGGTTATACACTGAGCTAGTGATGCGACGATTGCTTGCTTTCTCTTTGCTTGCTTTTCTCGTGCTGGCCGGCTGCCACTCCAGCCAGAAGCCGCCCGCGCAATCCAACACTGGCCAGAATTTCAAGGTCTACCATCTGCGCGGCAAGGTGGTCACAACTAACTCCGCCAAGGGCGAAGTAACGCTCAACCATGAGGCCATTCCAGGCTTCATGGAGGCCATGACCATGCCCTACAAGTTGAAGGACGCGAGCATTCTGGGAGAGATGCATCCGGGCGATGTGATTACCGCCGATGTGCTGGTCTCGCAGGATCCCGACGCGGAGATTCTGCTCGATCATATTGTGGTGGTGGCCCAGGCCAAACCCGATTACAAGCCAGCGGTCTCCTATCATGTTCCTGCGCCGGGCGACGCCGTGCCGGATTTCAAATTGCGCAATCAGGATGGCCGGCCAATACATCTCAGACAGTTCCGGGGCAAGGCGCTGGTGGTCACTTTTATCTACACGCGCTGCCCCTCGCCTGAGTTCTGCCCTCGGGTAACACGCAACTTTGCCGCACTCGAAAAGATGATGGCGACCAATCCAGGACTTTATGCTGCGTCGCATTTGCTCTCAGTCAGCTTTGATCCGGAGCATGATACGCCGGAGCGGCTTCGAGCCTATGGAGTTACTTACATGGGCAGCGATGCGAAGAATGCATTTGCGCATTGGGAGTTTGCCGTGCCTGATAAGCCGGTATTGGCCGAAATGGCCAGGTTTTTTGACCTGGGCATGACGGTGGGTGCGGATACGATGATTACCCACACACTCTCGACGACGCTGATCGGTCCGGACGGCAAGGTGGTTCACTTTTATCCCGGTAACGAGTGGACTCCGGAACAGGTGCTGGCGTATGTGAAGCAAACGGTCAGATCCGCCGAATAAAGTTAGAAAATAGCACAGAGTTTTGCAAAGGAATCGAGTTCAATCAATTGTTGTCCTTCAGGCGCGGGGTCGAGCGTGGCGTGCTCCAGCACCCAAGTGTCCTTATGAAAGAGAAAGACGGCGTTGAGGCCGGCTGCGAGAGCGGGGTTGATGTCGCTTTTAGGACTGTTGCCGATCATCCAACTTGAGTGCGGCGATAACTCATGACGATGGAGAACATCGCGATAAGTAGCAGGGTCTTTTTCGGGCGGGATCTCCACATCAGAAAAGTAACCTGCCAGTCCGGAGCGGCCTAACTTGTCAGCCTGCTCGGCGTGGTT
>JBEKFS010000041.1:0-25023 GCA_050013195.1 Occallatibacter sp. | reverse complement strand
AAGTGTCTATCTATTCGTTCCATGGCGGCAATTATAGCGCCAACTGCCCCCCGCCACACCCAATTTATACTGAAAGACAACATGAACCCCTTCCTGCCCGTTGACGAACAGATGGACCTGCTTCAGAAAGGCGCTGCGGAGATCATCCGCGTCGCCGACCTTCGCGAGCGCCTCGAAGAGAGCCGCAAAACCGGACGACCCTTGAGAATAAAAGCCGGCTTCGACCCCACCGCACCCGACCTGCACCTCGGCCACACCGTGCTCATGCGCAAGCTGCGCCACTTTCAGCAGCTCGGCCACACCGTCATCTTCCTCGTCGGTGACTTTACCTCATTGATTGGCGATCCCACCGGCCGCAACGTCACCTCGGCTACGAGGGAACCATCCGCGTCACCTCCCACTTCACCGTCTCGCAAATGTTGGAGCGCGACGAGTTTCACACCCGCTTCCAGGCCGAGCAGCCCATCAGCCTCCACGAGCTGCTCTACCCCGTCATGCAGGGCTACGACTCAGTGGCCCTCGAGTGCGACGTGGAGCTGGGCGGAACCGATCAAAAGTTCAACCTCCTCTGCGGCCGCGAACTGCAACGCCACTACGGCCAAAAGCCGCAGATTGTTCTAATGACGCCCATTCTCGAAGGCCTCGACGGCGTGCAGAAAATGTCTAAATCCCTCGGCAACGCCATCGGCATCAACGAGCCGCCCTCCGAAATGTACGGCAAGCTGATGAGCATTAACGACGACCTGATGTGGAAGTATTGGGTCTACCTCACCGACCTCAAGCAATCGGAAGTAGGCGCGCTTGAAGCCGAGGTGGCGGCGGGCGTGCTGCATCCCATGGAAGCCAAGAAGCGCCTCGCCCGCACCATCACAGCCGGCTTCCACACTGAGGCCGCTGCCATCACCGCCGACGAGAACTGGGCGCGCATGTTCCAGCAGAAAGAGACTGCCGAAGATTTGGAGGAGGTAACTGTTGCATATTCAGACGTTGCTTCTCCCGTCAGGCCTGGAGTAAACAAGATAGACACCGCTAATGATTGCGAAATTCGTCTGTCGAAACTATTGGTACAGCTTGGATTAGCAGCTTCGGGAGCAGAAGCCAACCGAAAAATTGCTGAAAATGCAGTGAAAGTGGATGGAAAGACCTGTGGCCCGATATTTGGTAGTACAGAGGGTTTGCCTATCCGTGTTACTATCCGCCTCGGTAAGCGCGCCAAGAAAGCAATAATCTCATAAAGTGGCTATTTTATTTTAGCCAAATGGCGTATACTGAACTCGGAGGCACGCCATGGCCACTTTTACCGTCCCCGCCGTCCTGGGTGGAGAGCTGGTTCTCGGCAAACCGGCGCAGCAAGGCGGCGCGCTGGCGGAACTGGTCCGCGAAGGGCTGCCCGCCGAGGCGCTCTTTCTGCTAGCCAAGCGGTTGAATCTGCGCCAAGCGGAGATCTCCGCCAAGATCGGAATCCCTCAGCGCACCCTCACCCGGCGGCTCACTCGCAACGCGCGTCTGACCGCAGCCGAATCCGACCGGACGGTCCGGCTGGCCCAGGTCTTTGCCACGGCCGCCGAGACTCTAGGCACTGAGGAAAAGGCTGCGCAATGGCTCAAGACGCCCAATCGCGCCCTGCGCGGCGGCTGCCCGCTCGACCAGTTGGACACCGATCCCGGCGTGCGCGAAGTCGAAGACATCCTGGGCCGCATCTCCTACGGCGTTTACAGCTGATGCGCATCTGGCGGCTTTGCCGAGCGCCGTACGCGGCTGAGGCCTTCTCCGGCGAAGGAGCGCGACGCTTCGGCGGCCGCTGGAACTCGCGCGGCGTGCCAATGGTCTACGCCTCCACCTCTCTGGCTCTGGCCGCCATTGAACTTTTTGTACATCTGGAGCCCGGCCAGGCGCCCGGCGACTTGGTTTACATCTCCGCAATCCTGCCCGAAGGAGAACCGGCGCGCACCCTCCAGCCAACCGAGTTGCCGCCCGCATGGTGGACGGACAACGCTTTAACCGCCACCCGGGCCATGGGCGATGCATGGATACGAACCCAGCCTGCCGCCCGCTCCTCGCTGGCACTGCAGGTTCCCTCGGTTCCCATTCACGCGGAGTGGAACGTTCTTCTCAATCCACTCCATCCGCGCATCAGCGAGTTGCTGATCGATCCGCCTCAGCCCTTTGTCTTTGACGCGCGCATGTTCCAGCAGGCGCAGCGATGAAATAGTTCAGCACTGTTCTTCCTCCATATCCGGTTCGCTCCACAGAATCATGCTTTGCGGCAGGCTAGTAACCACAAAAGACAGAAGCCAGAGCAACGGGATGCGCGCGGAAACCAGCCACGCGCTTCTGTGAATCTCTGGAGGCGTCAGCAATAGGACGCCAACGGGAATGAAAATCTGCAGGATGTAATACGCTTTGGTGTGCATTCTGTAGTGCAGACTGAGCTCACGCTCATCCAGCGGGCGGGGTATTACTCCATGGCCGCTCTCCGCGGGCTTCATGAGCGTCTGCAGGTTGCTGCCGCGCGTTGAAGATGTGACTATGATGCGCAAATATATTGGAAATATGATGAGAGTCCACCAAAACCAGAAGAACGCCTGGTTTATAAAATTTGGGCTCTGACTTCGACTCACGACCGCCAGCGTTCCGATGAACGAGAGAACGAAAACCCAATAGCCGATTACCAGCCATCGCCTCGCCGGACGCTTCAGGCACAAAATCCTTCGCAATCCATTCTGATCGATCATGTGCGTTTCTCCTTGACGATTACAGGCTCGGCCTCCGGCTCCAAGTCCGGCTCGGTCCATAGAATCAATGTTTGCGGCAGGCTCCACAGCGTGATCGTCAGCAGAAAGAAAATCAATGGGCCGGTTTGCCGCAGCAACTCCTGTTTCCAGAAGCCCAGCATGCAATAAAGAGTAAAAAGAAACAGCGTCATATTCCGTGCGATGGAGTAAGCCACAAAATGAATGTGGTCACGCCGGTTGATCTCCCGCTCATCCATCGCTAACTCCTGCGCAGTCAATTCACCTTGCGTGGGCTGCGGCTTGGCGAAGAGAGACTGCAAAATGTTGCGCACCTTCGTCTGAGCCCGGAATGGTTTGACCCATCCCCCCGCGCGAACCCCTCCGAGCCAAATCGTGATCCAAAAAATAGCCAGAAGTGCGAAATTCAAGGTGTTGAGGCTGAACGTGCCACGAGCAATGAAAAATAATTCGTGAAATCCCACGCACAGCAGGGGAACCAACCCGCCCCAGAAAGCTGCCACCAGCCAGCGGCGGGTCCGCCGCCGGGCGAGAGAATGACCGAAAAGAGTGCTGTCAGCGGAGATCATGAAGTTGTTTCCTCCTGTGCGGACGCTTGGGTTGGCTGTTTCCCGTAGACCTGCTGGCTCAACGGCTGTAAGGGCTGTTTGGAGAAGATTGCCTCCACCGGCAGTCCGAAATACTCTCCCAGCGACAGCGCCAGCTTGAGGCTGGGGCTGTACTCGCCGCGCTCCAGAAAGCCGATGGTCTGGTAGTTCACGCCCATCGCGTCAGCCAACTGCTGGCGGCTGATCCCCCGCTCGGCGCGAAGCACGGCGATGCGGTTGTAAAGGCCGCTCTCCCTAGGCGTTTTTTGATCAGACGTGTTCATATTTCAAAATATATTGTTATGTAATACAAATATTTTGTCAAGAAAATAGAATTTCTTTCGTTTCGGGTTTTCTGTCTTGCAGAAGATTACCCTCCTCTGGCGCACACTGACAGAATGAATAAGAGTCTGGGCAAGCTCCGATCGATCTGTCAGGGATGTCCCAGGTTCGTACCCCGTACCAGGTGCCCCCACCCCCTACCCCCCCATACCCCAGGGGGGTATAAAATTTCTTTTGAATCCTTGCAGATTATTTCGTCCCTTACCCGCCCAGCGCAAACTTCCGCGCCGCTTCCAGCACCTTCGCCACAGATTCCTTGGAGCAAGACTCGCTGTAGATGCGCATCAGCGGCTCGGTTCCGCTGGCGCGCAGCAGCAGCCATGTCTCGGCGGCATTCGGCTTGGTCTTCGCTTCTGGGTTGTCGAGGTAGAACTTCACGCCGTCCATGAGGTTCTGGCTCAAAATCGGCATTCCCGCAAAAACCGCGTCGCCGGGCTTCAGTGCCGTCGCCCGCGCAATCGCTCCGGTTTTGATCTTTTCCGGGATATGCAGGTCGATGCGGCCATACTGATGCTCGCCGTATTCGGCTTGCAGGCCGGCCACCAGTTGGCCCAGCGGCTTGCCTTCCATGGCCATCACGTTTGCCAGCAGCAGCGCGTTCAGCAGACCGTCGCGCTCCGGCAGGTGACGCTGGAAGCCGATTCCGCCAGACTCTTCGCCGCCCATCACAATCTCTCGCTCCAGCATGTAGTCGCAAACAAATTTGAAGCCGACGCCGTGTTCGATCAGTTCGCGTCCATGCTTTTTGCAAATGCGATCCAGCATCTTGGTGGTGTTGACGGCGCGGGTCACGGCGCCGGGCCAGTCGTTGTGATACTTGAGAACCCAGCTAAGCAGAACGCAGTAGATCTTGTGCGGATCGACGAAGACGCCGTGCTCATCTGTCGCTCCAATGCGGTCCGCGTCGCCGTCCGTACACAATCCCGCGGCGCAGCCGTTGGCCGCCGCAGCCTCCCCCAGCGCGCGAATGTGCGGCTCGATGGGCTCAGGATGAATGCCTCCAAAGAGCGGATCGGCATTGGCGCGAATCTGCACGTGTTTGACGCCCATGCGGGTGAAAATATTCGAGATCAGCGTCCCGCCCGCGCCGTACATCGAGTCGATGGCGAACTTCATGCCTGACGTTGCCAGTTTGTCGAGGCTGGTAAAACCCTCAATTGCCGCAAGGTACGTCGGCAGGAAATCAACCTCCTCAATCTTCGCGGGCTGCTCGGCGCGCGGGACGGGTTTTCCCAGGTAAGTCTCGATCTCGGCGATCATCGAAGGTTTGCCTGAGCCGCCATACCAGCCCTTGTACTTCACGCCATTCCACTGCGCCGGGTTGTGCGAGCTGGTAATCATGATGCCGCCCGCGGCTCCTCGTTCGCGCACGCCGAAGCTGAGCGCCGGCGTTGGTGTAATCGCGTTGGCCAGCAGCACCGGGATGCCGGTCGCTGCCGCCACCTCTGCGCAGGCCCGCGCAAATGCCTTTGACCCAAAGCGTGTGTCGTAGCCAATGCACAAGCCCTTCTTCGGGTCTTCTTTGGCGTGAATGTAGGCGGCGATAGCCTCGGCGGCGATGCGCACGTTGGCAAAGGTAAAGTCATCGGCGATGACGGCGCGCCAGCCGTCGGTGCCGAATTTAATCTGAGATTGTGGCATGATTAGGTTCTTGCTCCCTGAACTCTAGGGTAAAGGATAGTGAAGGTGGGGCATCCGGCATCAGAGCCGGTCATGACGACAGCGGCAGCCTCAGATCAGCTCCGTCTTCCCGGAAAGTCCCAGCTCCTTGACGATTTTGCCCACATCCTGAGAGTGGTCGCGGCGGGCAATCAGCAGTGCATCCTTGGTGTCCACGATGACCAGGTCTTTAACGCCCACCAGCGCAACAAACTTGTGGGGGCTATAGACGTAGTTGTTGATCGCGTCCAGTGCCGTGTGGCCGTTGGTGTCGGTCACGTTGCCCTCGGCATCGCCGCGCATGCGGGTCTCCAGTTGGTACTCATAGAGCGAGGCCCAGGAGCCAAGATCGTTCCAACTGAAATCCGCCCGGATGCAATACAAATGCGAAAGATGTTCGCCTTTGGCAGAGCGTGGCTCCAGCACGGCGTAATCAACCGAGATATTCTCGCACTTGGGATAGACCGCGCGGAAGACCTCTTCAAACTGGGGCGTGCCGTATGCGGCGGCGATGGTCTCCAGCAGCGGAGCGGTCTCCGGCAGGTGCTCGCGGACAGCGTTGGCCAGGGTCCGCGCCGACCATAGAAACATGCCCGAGTTCCAGAAGTAGTTGCCCGCGGCCACAAACTCCTCGGCCTTGTTCTGGTTAGGCTTTTCGATAAAGCGGCGCACGTGCAGGGCGGAATCGTCCCTGGTGTAATCGGTGGTCTCAATGTAGCCGTAGCCGGTTTCCGCGCTGGTCGGTTCAATGCCCAGCACCACGATATTGTCTCCGGCGGCAGCCACGGCGATGCCCTTTTGCAGCGCCTTCAGAAAGCGCGGCTCATCGGCGATCACGTGGTCGGAGGGAAAGACGCCCAGCACCGCTTCGGGATTCTGCCGCTCAATCAGAAAGGCGGCCAGTCCGCAGGCCGGGGCGGTGTTGCGAGCCACCGGCTCCTGAACGATCTGCCCGGCGGGCATACCCTTCAACTGGTCGCCGATCTCCTGGGCCAGGTACTCGTTGGTAATGACCCAGGTTTTGGCCAGCCCAGCCAGCGGCTTGAGCCGTTCCACAGTCTGTTGCAGCATGGAGCGCTCGCCATCCAGGGCAAGGACCTGCTTGGCGTGGGCGCGGCGGGAACGGGGCCAGAAGCGCGTACCACTGCCTCCGGCAAGTATAACGGGACGGAAATCCATAGTCTTCGGCATCGAAACCACATCCTACCCGACAAACGATACGTTTGCACAGGGATGAATGATACTTTTTTGAAAAAGTTGTCCCACCTGCTGAAAAAGCGTGAATTAAAGCGAAATTCCCGCCCCGGCTACGCCAGCCTGGCCAGAAACTCTCCCATGCGCCGCGTTCCCTCGTCGATGTTCTCCCGTGTCACCGGGTAGGAGAGGCGGATATGCTCCGTGGTGCCGAAGGCCTCGCCGGGCACGGTGACCACATGGGCCTCGTGGAGCAGCCGTGTGGCCAGCTCCGTAGTAGTTTTGATGCCGCCCTTGCCCAAAAATGCCGAGATGTTGGGGTAGACGTAGAACGCTCCCTCAGGCCGGGTGCAGGTAACGCCCGGAATCTGTGCCAGCTTGGCCAGCATGTGGTCTCGCAGACTGATAAATTCGGCGCGGAACTCGCTGACGCACTCCTGAGAACTGGTCAATGCCACAATGGCGGCCTTTTGCACAAAGCTGGTGGCATTCGAGGTGGATTGCGACTGCAGCTTGCTAAGATTGGCCGTGACAGCTTTCGAGGCCAGCGCGTAACCTGCCCGCCAGCCGGTCATCGCATAAGTCTTTGACAGTGAGCCGAGAATGACAATGTGCTCCTTGGCCCAGGTAAACGAACCGCCGCTGACCGGCTTGCCGGCATAGTTCAGGTAGACGTAGCACTCATCCAGCAGCAGGAAAATCCCCCGCTCTTGGGCCAGATGGACGATGCGCTCCAGGTCCTCAGCCGACACCACCGAGCCGGCCGGGTTCGAAGGCGAGTTGAGGATAATGGCTTTGGTCTTGGGCGTGACGGCCTTTTCGATGGCATCCGCCGTAATGCGGAAGTTCTCCGCCTCCTGGGTCTTGAGAAAGACCACCTTGCCGCCTGCGTATTGGATGATGTCCGCGAAGCTGACCCAGTAGGGGACAGGCAGAATCACTTCGTCGCCATGCTCCACCAGGATTTGCAGTGTGTTGAACAGGGCCTGCTTGCCGCCGGTGGTGAAGATTGCCTCGTCCAGCCCGTAGTTGGAGCCGAAGTCAGCAGCGTGGCGCTCTACAATTGCCTTGCGCACCTCGGGAATGCCTTGCACCGCGGTGTAGCGCGTGAAGTTGGCGTCGATGGCGGCAATGGCGGCGTCTTTTATGTGCCGCGGCGTGGGAAAATGCGGCTCCCCGGCGCCGAAATCCACCAGGTTGGCGCCCTGGGCGCGCAGCTTGGCGGCCTCGGCAGAGACGGCCAGCGTTGCGGAGACCTCAATCCGGCCAATGCGTTCGGTAAAAATCTGGGAAGTTGTCGAGTTTGTCATAGCTGTTTCTATCTTTACAGATTTTTTGGCCACAGCAAAATCTCTACAGAAAAAAATCAACTTTTGGGCCTTCTGAAATAATGTCGAGCTATTGCGCCAGTGGGACGTCTGTCTGGATAGAAGGGGCTTATGGCGGCGATTGCGGGAGGCGGGCTGGTTTTGGAGATCGCACAGCCGGAAATCGATGTCGCGGCTCTCGTGGAGACCTACTCCCGGCTCCTCTTCCGCGTGGCGCACTCGGTTCTGCGGAACCAGGCAGAGGCCGAGGATGTGGTGCAGGATGTCTTTGTTCGCGTAATTGAGCGCCGCCGGTCTCTACA
This sequence comes from Occallatibacter sp., assembly GCA_050013195.1. Taxonomy (GTDB): domain Bacteria; phylum Acidobacteriota; class Terriglobia; order Terriglobales; family Acidobacteriaceae; genus Telmatobacter. The sequence continues at coordinate 16,858 of JBEKFS010000041.1, read as the reverse complement.
GTCAATCCGCGATATGCGGGTATGGCTGGTTCGGATTGCATGGAATCTGGCTCTGGACCGAAAGCGCCGCATCCGGCCAGTACAAATGGATGAGAGTTTCGCGGAGTGTCTGGCGGCGAATACGGCGCCAGCCGACGAAAAATTATATGAATCGCAGCGCATGAAGGCGGTTCTACGTGAAATAGAAAGATTGCCCCGGGCTGAGCGCCATGTACTGCTGCTTTCCGCCGTTGAGGAACTGGGCACGGCAGAGATAGCGCAGGTCGTAGGCAGAAGCGAGTCCGCAATTCGAGCATTGCTTTTCCGCGCACGAACGCGGCTGCGCGAACGGCTTGAAGTACGAGGAGGTGAGCGATGATTCATTCCGAGGAAGCAATCGGCAAGGTGTTGGCGGGCTTGCGAGATGCTGAAGCCTCTCCGGGCCTGGAGCGCCGCATCATGAGAGCGGTCGAGGCGCACGCATCGCAGCGCCAGGCCGCAAAGCCCTCCTGGGCCTGGAGCGTTGCTTTCGCGGGTGTGATGGCCGCCTGCTTGTTGATTGCGATCACAGCGATTTACCGGCACGTGCATCCATCTACGCAAGCTCAGCAGCACATTCTCCCTGTGGAGCAGGCAGGTGGCACGCAGGAAGCATCGCTCCTGCCTCCAAAACCAATCGCGCCAACCAGAACGCCCATCAGAATCGCAGCACCCGTTCAAAAAGTCCAAGCTGTCAGCGCGGAAGAGGCAGTGCTTCTCAGCGAGATGCGCGCCCCCAGCCACCCAGCGCCGGCAGCGCCATTGACCAAAGAAGAAAAGTTGCTGCTGCGCGCCGTCCATCTTGGGGATCCACAGGTGACGGCGATGTTGGACCCTGAGGAGCGAGCACGGCAGGCAGCAGAGAGCGAAGCTGAGTTTCAAAAGTTCGCCGATCTATCCGACGATGAAGATCAGGAATCAAATCAACCCACGGAGTAAAAGAGAGGAATACCATGAAACGGACAATCGGAATTTTGGGAATCGCGCTGCTACTGAGTTGCGGCAGCGCAAGAGTCTTTGCGCAAGCGGATACATCCGCGCCCAAGGCAAGCGAACCGAAGATCGAGACAGCACCAACAACCTACCGGCTGACCTATACGCTCACGGAAATGGATGGCGGCAAGCGCATCGGAACGCAGCATTTTGCCTTGACCGTCAACCCAGACAAAGATGGACGGATCATACTCGGCAGCAAGGTCCCTATAGCCACGGAATCTTCCAATCCTGAAAGCCTTGCCCCGTCGAAGGTCAATTATCAGGATATTGGGCTGAAAATCTTCATACATTTGAAAGAATCCGCAACAGGCGTGTTGGCAGAGTCGGATGTAGAACAGACCGGTATCTCAGAGGAACAATCAACCGTGGGAAGGGGCAACCCGGTGATTCGACGGACAGATTTGCATAGTACCGCACTGCTGACTCCCGGCAAACCGGTCATGCTCGGCTCGCTCGATGTGCCGGGAAGCACGCGGCACCTGGATATCGAGGTCGTCATTGAGGTGGTTCGCTAATCTTTGCGGCTGTATTGCAGGAGCTGCACGTAGAAACGCCAGGCCATATTTCGAGGTCTGGCGTTTTTCGTGTCAGCTTTCGCCCATGCGGCCGCGCAGGCGTTTGAGCACGTTGGGCGGCACCAGGCCGCTCACGTCGCCGCCGAAGCTGAATACCTCCTTCAGCATCCGCGAACTGACAAACGAGTAGCGCCCCGCGGGTTGCAGAAAGACGGTCTCAATCTCCGGGGCCAGCCGCCGGTTCATCAGCGCCATCTGAAATTCATATTCGTAGTCGCTGATGGCGCGGATGCCGCGCAGCACCGCCGAGGCCCCCTGCTTGCGCGCAAACTCCACCATCAGCCCGTCGAATGTAGCCACCGAAACATTTTTCAGCGCGACAGTTGATTCCTTCAGCATCTCCACACGTTCCTTGACTGTGAACAGGGGGTCTTTTCCTGGATTGTTAAGAACGGCGACGATAAGGTGGTCAAACAACTTGGCCCCGCGCTCAATCAGGTCGAGGTGGCCGTTGGTCGGCGGGTCAAAGGTTCCGGGATAGAGGGCGCTTACGCTCATGGATACCGCTCCCAGTAGATTCTAGCAGCGGAAGGCGCATACGTTTTGCGCCTTGCTCTTCAGGCCACTGGATGGCACTGCTAAAATGAATTGGCTTCTTTGCAGGAGATTTTTGCATGCCTACTAAAACCATCTTCGAGCCTTTTCGCATCAAGAGTGTTGAACCCATCCGCTGGACCACCCGCGAGGAGCGGGAAGGCCTGCTGGGCGCCGCGCATTACAACCTCTTTCTGCTCCATGCCGACGATGTGCTGATCGACCTGCTCACCGACTCCGGCACCGGCGCCATGTCCACGCACCAATGGGCCGCGGTGATGGAAGGCGACGAAAGCTACGCCGGCAGCCGCAGTTTCGATCACTTCAAGGACTCCGTGCAGAGCATCGTCGGCTACTCCCACGTCATTCCCACTCACCAGGGACGGGCCGCGGAACGCATTTTGTTCAAAGTAATGTGCAAGCCAGGCGACGTGGTGCCGAACAACACGCATTTTGACACCACCCGCGCCAATGTCGAGGCTGTCGGGGCCGAGGCGGTTGACCTGCTGCTGCCCGAGGCGCGGCAGCCCGGTGTGCGCCTGCCGTTCAAGGGCAACATGGATGTGGCGGCGCTGGAGGCATTGATTGCGCGTGTGGGGCGCGATCGCATTCCGCTGGTCATGCTCACGGTGACCAACAACTCCGGCGGCGGGCAGCCGGTCTCCATGGAAAATGTGCGGGCTGTTGCAGCGGTCTGCCACCACCATGAGATTCCGCTCTACTTTGATGCCTGCCGCTTTGCCGAGAACGCCTACTTCATCAAGCTGCGCGAGCCGGGCTACGCCGGAAAAACTCCCAAACAAATCGCTCAGGAAATGTTCGCGCTCGGTGATGGCTGCACCATGAGCGCCAAGAAAGACGGCATGGCTAACATCGGCGGATTTCTCTGCACCAACGACGACATCCTGGCGCGCCAGGAAAAAAATCTGCTCATTCTGACCGAGGGCTATCCCACCTACGGCGGACTTGCCGGTCGCGACCTCGAGGCAGTCGCCGTGGGCATTCAGGAGTCGTTGCAGGAGGATTATTTACGCTACCGGATTGCCTCAACGGCTTACCTGGGCGACCACATTGCCGAGCAGGGCGTGCCCATTGTGCAGCCGCCGGGCGGCCACGCTATCTATCTCGACGCCAAGGCCTTTCTGCCGCACATCCCGGCGGACCAGTTTCCCGGCGTGGCGCTGGCCGCGGAGTTATATCTGGAAGGCGGCATCCGGTCTGTCGAGATCGGCAGCCTGATGTTCGGCGCCGCCGCGCAAATGGAGTTAGTGCGCCTGGCCATTCCCCGCCGCGTCTACACGCAGAGCCACATCGATTACGTGGTAGAGATTATCTTGCAGGTCTTTGCGCGGCGCGAAAAGATCAAAGGGTTGCGGCTGACCTACGAGGCGCCCTTCCTGCGCCACTTTACCGCGCATCTGGAGCCGGTGAGCTGAAGGTGCAGCTACCGCTTTAGCAAGTCAATCGGCTTCGTAAAATCCGTAACGCGAATGTGCTTTGCCAGCTCCGGGTGCTGCCGCTGTAGAGCCAAAAACATCTCCCACGCAACACGCCGGTAGCTGAAGTGTCCGGCTGGTCCTGAACGCAATTCGATGATGTATTGCGCCTCGGCGAAATCCATTTTGAAGAGCGAACGAACGCGCGTAGCCAGCGGCAACAGATAGAGCGCAGATTGCGCCGCCTCGGGAGCCTGGCTCGTCGCGATCCGGACGCTTGCCGCGTGAGCAGTGTCAACGGCAGTTTTGTAATCGCTCAAAACACCAGCCTCGGCAAGAATCTTTACCTCTGGTCCAAGGTCACCACAAGCGGGCGTCTCGTAGCCATGCAGTGCGGTGAGCGGCTGAATAATCTGTGTGCATCTGCGATGGCGGTGCAGGTCGCGGAAGCCGCCGATGTCCATGAGAATGTCGAACCGCAAAGCCGCTCCTGCATGAAAGGCGCGCAGCGCTTCGTCGTGCTTGCCGCGATGCCGCAGACCAAGCTCAACAATCTCTGCCACGCGGGACTCGGGCAACCCGGCAACCAGGTCACGAATCTGTCGATACGGATAGTGCGAAGCCGAGTAAAGCAGCGTCGCCGCCACTTCGACTTCCAGGCTCTCGGTGTACTCCACCAAATCAACCACCGGGGCATCCGCAACGGCCAGCCCCTTCAGCATGTCACCAGCAGCCTGAGCCAATTCGGTGCGGGTCTGAATCTCATACTCGTTGGCCTGGGCGTATTTGACCAGCGTGGGCGCGCTGCGGACCTCGCGCGTAAGCAGGTTGGCGGCTTCGGCGGCCAATTCTTCATCCTCCGCAGCCAGCTTTTCAACAAACGCGGCACCAGCCTGCGCGTTGACCTTCCATGCAGGACCGGTAGCGGCCTCGCGCAGCTTCATTCCTAAATCCCTCACCTCGGCAGCGGGGTGCGCCAGCAGCCGCGAAACCTGTGTCTCCAGCGTCCGCGCATTCACAATCTGGCCCAGCGAAGTGTTCGTGGCCAGCGGCAGCAAGTAGCGAGCCACGTCAAAGGCGCGCGCTTTCAAGGTTCGTTCGTAAGCCTCGGGTTTCATGCCATCCGGGCAGGCAACCCGCCTTCGCAATGTTTCAAAAACCGCATCATTCACGCGCTTGTAGGCGTCAAACAAGCCTTCGACCGTTTCCGAAAACAGCCGGGCTTCCTCAGAATCCGTACCGAAATCCGGAAAATACCAGCCGGATTTGAGGAAGTTCTGGTATCTTGTTGACCGCTCCTGCCCGTCCCATCTCTGCTCGTCAACCAGCGCAATGGCGGCCAGCAGGCTGAGCCTTTCCACGGACATGGCGACGTGGGCCAGGTCGGCAATCGAGCGGTGGCCATACTGAAAATAAAAGGTATTGAGAAACTGCTCGGCGCGCTGTGAACTGATCTCGGCCAGCGACTCGCGCATCGAGAGCGCGGAGCGGGAGTACCTGGCCATGGCATAGGCCAGCACTTCAGGGTCGGCGCCGTGGATGGCGAAGACCTCGGTCTGGTTGCGGGCGCCGGGGGGCATAAAAGATTCACTGGACATTCTGATGGCTCGCGAACAGAATACGGCATGGGGGCGGGTTGAGGTTTATATTCACGCTACCGCCAGGCTCCCTTTAGAGCAGACGAAATGAGAACTATAAGGCAAGATAGAGCATAGGGCAAGATAAGGAGCACCGGGCCATGCGGGAGTATCCGAAACACACATCGAACGAACCGCATCCCTTGCCGCCGGGTCGTTGGCTGATCTCCCAGCTGTGGAACAATCTGCTCTATGCGCACTGGCCGGTTCCGGCCTCCTCCCTTGCGCCGCTGGTGCCCGAGGGCTTGCAGGTAGACACATTTCAGGGTTCTGCGTGGCTGGGTATCATGCCCTTCTGGATGGACCGAGTCAAGGTTCGCGGACTGCCTCCGATTCCAGGGGCGCGCGGCTTCCCCGACCTGAGTTTGCGCACCTACGTCCGTGAAGAACGGACCGGAACGCAGGGGGTGGTCTGTCTCTCGCTGGATGCCGGCAACTTGTTGGCGGTTGCGGCAGGGCACGCTTTTTATCGCCTGCCCTACCACTGGGCAAAGATGCGTATGGAGCAGCGCTCGGAGCGGGAGTTTGCGTTCTATAGCCGGAGGCGGTTTGACGGGGTGGTCTTCAAGGCGCGCTATCGCGGGCTGGGCCCATCGCAAAGATTGGCGGAGAGCCGCCCCGGCTCGCTCGATCATTTCCTGATCGAGCGCTACTGCCTCTTCTCGACCAACAGGGTAGGGCAGCCCATCCGGGCAAACCTCCACCACTCCTCCTGGCCGCTCGAAGAGGCCGAGGCCGAGATTGAGCAGAACGATTTAGCCGAGGTACTCGGGATTACGCTGCCGGATGAGAAGCCTGTGCTGCACTACTCGCGCCAGTTGGCGGTTTATGTTTGGCCCGCGGAGCTGGTGCGGCCAGCCATGGTGACGCGTCCCGTAACCGCAGTGGCCACGCCCGTGGGGTGAAGACTGCTTCCAGGCGGGTGGCCCCGGTCCCAGTGACTTTTTTCAACCCCCGCTTAGGGTGCCCCCGGTCCCTCGCTTTTGGGGACCGGGGATGGAAGCGCCAAGCAGCCCAAACTGCTCCCAGATGGAGTATTCACGCAGTGCATAAATGGTGAGCGCATCCGTTATCACCAAATGGGGGAGTTCCACTTCCTCACCTTCAGCAGTTTCGGCGTCGGGCCTACCTGTCGGCGGGAAGCCTGGGATAATCATCAGCGCAAACGCATCTTCTTCCTTTTCGTTTGCAGATAATTACCTTCTCCTGGCGCACAATGGTCTTGTATGTCGAAAATGCTCGATGCGAAGGCGAAGACCCTATGTACTTAAGTGCCAACAAAAGCCGTCAAATTGTGTTACCAGAAAGGCACCCCACCCCCTACCCCCCCCTACCCCCCGGGGGTATAAATTTCCCTTAAAACTTTGCAGATTATTTATAACCTGTTTGTAATCAACGCAACTGAAAAAGTGCGCGACCCAATTTCTCCCACATCATGAGCTTCGGCCTCTGAAAATCGCCGGAGAAATCCGTTTTTTCCCTGAAATCACCTCCTTTTTACCCAGTTTGAGTCAAAAGTGCCTTGAAAAACACTCTGGATTTTGCAGGATTCTCGCTCTGAAAAAAACAAACATTGCCCATCTATAATCAGGGATGAAAGGGCGCGGAAGCGTTTGCGCGGAGGTTAGAAGAACAATATGTCAGATTTGCAGGGTAGAATTGCGCTGGTAACAGGGGCTGCGCAGGGAATCGGGCGGGCTGTTTCGCTGGAACTGGCGCGGGCCGGAGCCACGCTGGCCGTAGCAGACATCAACGAGGAAAAGCTGGCGCTGGTCGCGGCGGAGATTCAGGCGCTCGGCGGCACGGCTGCGGCCTTTCGGCTGGATGTTTCCAATCAGGAGTCGATTGAGGCCGGAGCCAAGGCAATTCTCGACCGTTTCGGCAAGGTCGAAGTCCTGGTCAACAATGCGGGCATCACCCGTGACGCGCTGATGATGAGCATGAAGCGCTCTGACTGGGACCTCGTTCTGGCCATCAACCTGACCGGGCCATTTCTGCTCACTCAGGCCCTGCTGCGACCGATGATCAAGAACCGCTGGGGACGGATTGTAAACATGGCCAGCGTGGTGGGCCGCGCCGGGCAGGCTGGCCAGGTGAACTACGCGGCCTCCAAGGCCGGTCTGATCGGGTTGACGAAATCCCTGGCGCGCGAGGTTGCCTCGCGGGGAATTACCGTCAATGCCGTGGCGCCGGGCTACATTGAGACGCCCATGACCGCCGTGCTGGACGAAAAGGTGAGCGCCGCGATGCTGGCCAATATTCCCCTCGGCCGGCGCGGAACGGACCAGGATATTGCCCAGGCGGTCAAATTTCTCGCCTCCGATGCCGCCTCCTACATTACCGGCCACGTGCTGGACGTAAACGGCGGAATGTTTATGGGATGATGAGCCCGCGCCGGCTACGCTACTGATACGTTACGCAATTGTCCTGCTTCCCTCATGTTCAGCTCCCAACCCGCCGATAAACCATGCGAAGGGGCACGCATGGCGGCGCAGGCTCAACCGAACCCGAACTCTCAACTTTCAACACCTGAGCTTGCTGGCGCGCTCCGCTATCTGGCGCGCCAGCCCATCATGGATCTGCACAGCCGGGTGCATGGTTACGAACTGCTCTTCCGGGCAGGTCCGGAACTCGTCTTCCGCGGCGATGGAGACGAAGCCACCCGCACCATGCTTGACAATACGGTCATCTTCGGTCTGGAAAAACTGACCGGCGGGGTGCCCGCCTTTGTGAACTGCACACGCGAATCTCTGATTGAGGATATGGTGCATGTTCTGCCTTCCGGCATGACTGTGCTGGAGATTCTGGAGAATCTGGAACCCACCCCCGATCTGATCGCTGCTTGCCGCAAGCTGAAGACCTCGGGTTTCCGCTTGGCGTTGGACGATTTCACATGGAAACGGGGCTTCGATCCGTTGGTCGAAATTGCCGACTACGTCAAGGTAGATTTTTTATTGACCGGTGCTCAAGAAAGAAAGGACCTGCTCCATAGGCTGAACGGCATAACGGTGGCGCTGTTGGCAGAAAAGATCGAAACGCAGGAGCAATACAAGCAGGCCTGCGCGGAAGGCTTCACGCTCTTTCAGGGATATTATTTCTGCCGCCCAGCCCTGCTGCAGAACCGCGGGATTCCAGCCAACCGGCTCTCCCACATCGAGATTCTGAAAGCTTTGCGAAGTGACGTCCTCGACCTGCGCAAGGTGACCAGACTGCTGAAGCGCGACGCCTCGCTCACTTACCGGCTGCTGCGGCTGGTCAACTCGCCGATGTGCGCCATCCGCCAGGAGGTGAGTTCCATTCAGGCGGCGCTGCTGGCCGTGGGTGAGGATGCCTTCCGCCGCATTGCCACACTGGCCATCGCCAGCGAACTCAACACCGGTCAGCCGGTGGAGATATTGCGCATGGCCTTCGTGCGCGGACGATTCTGCGAGCTGGCCGCCCTTGGATGCGCGCTCGACCCCACTGAGCAATTCCTGCTGGGGATGATGAGCCTGCTGCCGGCCATGATGCGCCTCCCCATGGAACAACTTGCCCCGTCGCTGCCGCTGCGAAATGAGATTCGCGAGGCCCTCCAGGGTAACGACAATTCTGAACACGTTCTGCTCCAGTGGCTGGAGTTCCACGAACAAGGCAATTGGGCCGCGTGCGATGCGATCATCCTAAAAAATGGGCTAAACGCGGAAGAGATCGTCCGAAAGTACGCCGAAGCCCTGGTGTGGGCCGAAGAGGCGCTGCAATCGGCTATCTGATGAACCATGTATTTGATACATGGTTCATCTCATGTCTTAATTCTGAGACCTGGGATTTCAAACCTGATTACCTGGGTTGCGGCGCTGGCGCTGCGTCGCGCGGAACGGTTGGCGTTCCTCCCTGCGGCATGCCCATCACGGCGACCGACGCGGCTACGAAGATACCTTCCTTCACAGTTCCATCGACACGCACTATGTCGCCCACCTGAACCTCTGCCAGTGTGATCGGTTCCCTGCGCTTGCGGAAGGTGGTGTCCTCATCGGCCACAAATGCGTGTGCGGCGTTGTCCACCGAGCCCAGCAGCGTAACTTTAGTTTCGCTAATCGCTGTCACCTTGCCCATCAACCAGGTCTTGCCATAATTTGCCCGTATCTCACGCATCTGTCGGGCGCGCTCAGGGTCGAGCTGCGCGATCACCACAGCGCCCACGGACCTGGCCGCCGCATCCACTTCTCCCACGACGCCCACCGCGTCGCCCACCTTGATGTCGGATGGTTTGAGCATCAGCGGGGGATTGCCGCCTCCCTCGCCCCGCCGCTGAATCGTCTGCTTCACAATGCGCGTATTGACGCTGAAGTGGACCGTATAGGAGTCGCCCGTGTCGGTCTTAATGATGTAGTGGTCGGCTGCAACCTCCGTCACGGTTCCGGTAATGCCATTGCCCATGCCCATGCCGCCGCCCCATCCGCCGCGTCCGCCACGCGCGTTTGCATCCTGAGCGGAAACGGCTAAGGTGATCGCCATGCCTAAGACGATTGCGGACAACAAACGGATTTTCACGGCAAATCTATTCATAACAACTCCAAAGGGGGCCCACAGCCACCGCTAACAGCATAGACGCGCGAAGGGCCACCAAAGACGACGGCAATCGCAGCCTCTCATGTGTATTTTGAGAAGGGATTCTCCGTCTCTATGCCGGGTACGGTAATCTAGCCTTGTCACAACGGCGGAGACAATGGCAAACACCCATAACGAATCCGGTCATGGCAAGAGCAGGATACTCGTTCGCATCTGGATGCGAATCGATGCCCTATACGATCTGTTCTTTTCCGAGACCAACAAGGCGATGCTCCGTCAGTTGGTCATCCGCCTGGGCATTGCCGGTTTCGTCATTCATTTGGCGCTGATCTTTCTTGCCCGTTCGCTCGCCCATCCTCCGCTACTGATCGCCGAAGCCGGGCATAACTACCTCTCCGCGATCTCAACTCCGTTCAACTTCATCCTCTTCTATGAGGTGCTGTTACTCATTGCGACGCTGCCCGCATCGACGACGCGCTCCATCGCCAACCAGTTCGAGATTGTCTCGCTGATCTTCATCCGCGATGTCTTCAAAGACATTGCCGCGGCCAGCGATCTGGTTACACAGCACAGGTTGGCCCTGGATGCCCTTCCCGCCTTTTTCGATATGTGGGGCGGATTCCTAATGTTCTTTTTGGTGGGCATTTTTCGGCACGTGGCGTTGCAGCGCGTGCAGCCGTCAGGAACGGCGATCCCGTCGCGAGGTGCGGCGCTGTTCATCGCCCAGAAGAAAGTGGTTGCCGTCGGGCTTGCCTCTCTTCTGCTGGGTATGGCCGTTTACAACATCGGCCTCCTGGCCTTCGCCATCCGCGGCATGATCCTGACCGGACACGGAACCATCGAATCGGCAACCACGTTTTATAACGACCTGTTCACGGTGATGATCTTCACCGATGTCCTCATCCTCATCCTATCGTTGGTTGTCTCAGGAGTTTATGAACTGGTCTTTCGCAACGCCGCATTCGTGGTCTCCACTATCCTGATCCGCCTATCGCTCTCAGAGGGGTATCCCTTCGGCGCGCCGCTGGCTTTAATGTCCATGGTTTTTGGAATCCTAACCCTTCTGGTCTTCAACCTCCATATGCGCCTGAAAGAACCATCCGCCGGGTAAGGAGCGGAAAGATTCACGGTCGCTGCGCGCATGCAACGCGGGGAATATTTTGCAGGTCAGGAACAAACTCGATCTGCGCAAATCCAGCATCGACGAGCAGTTCGGTAATTGCCTGCGATTGACCGTAACCGATTTCGAGCGCAACAAAACCGCCGGTGGTGAGCGCGTTGAAGGCGGCGGGAATTAGGCGGCGATAAACATCAAGCCCATCGTCTCCTGCAAACAACGCCAACCCAGGCTCGTACTCCCGAACCTCAACGGAGAGTGTGGCGCGGTCTCCGCTCGGCACATAGGGCGGGTTGGAAACAACAATCTCGAAGCGCTCCCCGGCAACCGGCGCAAGCAAGTCACCCGTCAAGAACCGAAGGTCAACGCCGTTGCGCTTTGCATTCTTACCAGCAACAGCCAGGGCCCGTGAAGAGATGTCGGTTGCCGTGATTTGCGCGTGAGGCAGCTTGTGAGCCAACGCCACTGCAATCGCCCCCGAGCCGGTGCCGACATCCACGATGCGAGGCTGTTCAAAGCGCGCAGCGAGTTCAATTACTTTATCCGCCAGGTGTTCAGTCTCTGGCCGCGGAATCAGTACATCCGGTGTGACGCAAAACGGCAAACCGTAAAACTCCGTCTCGCCCGTGATGTATTGGATAGGTTCGCCGCGGCGGCGACGCGCCAATAACTCGGTATAACTTAGGGATAACTCATCGGAAAGTAATTCATCACCATGAGCCAACAGCCAGGAGTAGCTTCTCTTCAGCGTGTGCGTCAGCAACACCCCCGCATCCCGGCGCGCGATCTCCGGATGTGGGCCATCCTTCAGCGCGAGCTCCCCAAGATCGAAATGATGGCGCATCGAGGGCATGGAATGCCTCAGGCCTGGCTGCCGCCGGCCTTCAACTGCTCCGCCTGGGAGTGGGTAATCAGCGCATCCACGATGGGCTGCAGGCGGCCTTCCATCACTTGGTCGAGCTGATGCAGAGTTAATCCGACGCGGTGATCGGTCATCCGGTTCTGCGGAAAGTTATAGGTGCGAATCTTCTCGCTGCGATCGCCGGTGCCCACCTGCTGCTTGCGCTCTTTGGCCAGCTCCGCATTTTGCTTTTCCATCTCCATCTCGTAGAGCCGCGAACGTAGCACGCGCATTCCTTTTTCGCGGTTCTTGATCTGCGATTTTTCATCCTGGCAACTTACTACCGTATTAGTCGGAATGTGGGTAATGCGCACGGCGGAGTAAGTGGTGTTCACTGACTGGCCGCCGGGGCCCGACGAGCAGAAGGTGTCGATGCGAATGTCTTTGGCCTCGATCTTTACGTCCACCTCTTCGGCCTCGGGCAGCACGGCAACAGTCACCGCCGAGGTGTGCACGCGACCCTGCGTCTCGGTCTCCGGAACGCGCTGTACACGATGCACGCCGCTTTCCCACTTCATCTGTGAGTAGACGCGATCGCCCTCGATAATAGCGATGACTTCCTTGAAGCCGCCCACGCCCGATTCGGACACCGACAGCAGCTCGACCTTCCAGCGGTGCTGCTCTGCGAAGCGAGTGTACATGCGGAAGACCTCGGCGGCAAAGAGCGAGGCCTCGTCGCCGCCAGTCCCGGCGCGGATTTCAAGGATCACGTTCTTCTCGTCGTTGGGGTCCTTGGGCAACAAAAGCATTTTTATTTCTTCTTCGAGCACAGGTTCACGAGGCGCAAGCTGAGCGATCTCCTCCTCGGCCATCTCCTTCATCTCCGGGTCGGCCAGCATAGCGCGCGCTTGGGCTAGCCCTAAACGCACCAGCTTCAATTCGCGGAATTTCATCACCGGAGTTTCCAGGTCGCTGAGCGCCTTGCCCGCCTTCTGATATTTTTCACGGTCGTTGACAATCTCGGGCCGCGAAAGCTGAGCGGAGAGCTCTTCGTAACGTTGCTCCATCTGTTCCAAACGGTCAATCATGACATATCCTTACTGGCCCGCAAATGGGCGTGCTTCTAATTGTTTTTAGTGAAATTGAAGATGGGCAAAGAAAGAGTATCGGCGGCAGGCGCCGCTAGAGCAGGACCGGGATGGGCTGATGCATGGCCATAGTGCTATTTCTATTCTAGCGCGAAACGAAGTTGAGTAGATGGGAGATGCGGCTTTATTATATTGACGAGCGCGGAAGACGGACAACCACGCCGAAGAGCTTATATGCGACTTGCAGGTTTAGTGGCCGGTTTAATTTTGATGTTTTTTGGTGCTTCTGCAGCACAAAGAACGAATATGCCCTCTACTGGCATTGACGTTTATGACGGGTTTGACGGCCCGGAGCTGAGCAAGCTTTGGGAGACCAACCGGTTTACTCCCGGTGCGGTGGAAATGCAATCGAAGATTGTTCGTGCCGGCTCCGGTGCAGTGAAGATCACCGTGCATCCGCGCGATGAATTTGAAGCCGGGACAAATGGCGACAGCGACAGCGAGCGCGATGAGCTGCTGGAAGCCAGAAAGCTCACCTCGAAAGAGGGGATCGCTTACGAGCATTCCTTCAGCATGTTTTTTTCGAAAGATTTCCCAATCGTGCCCACGAGGCTAGTGATCGCACAATGGAAGCAGTTCTGTCCCGACAGCAGCAAATGCAATGACAGCCCGGTGCTGGCTCTTCGCTACATATCCGGCGAGTTGCGCATCACGCAGGACATAGGCAAACAGTTCATCGTGCTGTACCGGGAAAAGGGCGAGTTCCGCAATCGTTGGCTCGACTTCCGGATTCAGACCCGATTTTCACCGCGCGAGGACGGGCGCGTGAAGGCATGGCTCGACGGAAAGCAGGTGGTCGATTTCAAGGGTGTAACAGCCAATCTGGAAAACGCAACGACCGGCTACCCGAGTCCCAGCTATTTCTATTTCAAGATGGGGTTGTATCGTAACGTGATGTCCGCACCCATGACGATCTACGTCGATGAATATAGGAAACGCCAGTTGCGCGACGGCGATCTCTGATGGTGTTCGGCTATTCCATTGCCATTCAAAAGCACTCACTTTGCTCGCAATCGCTAACCACCGGCACCTGCAACGTTGAGTCGTGCCCTGTGCCGGAATAGATGGTGATCGTCGCCGGCCGATAGTCTGTCGGTTTAGCGATCATGATGTTGGGTACAAAGCTCTGCGGGTTTCGGTCGTACAAAGGGAACCATGTGCTCTGAATCTCCACCATCACCGTGTGGCCCGCCTTGAAGACGTGATCCACGTCGTGCAGCGAGAACTTGTACTCGCGGATCGAACCCGCCTTCAACGACGTCGGTTTGTCGAAAGATTTCAGATACCGGCCCCTGAAGATTTCGGCATTGGTCATCAGTTGGTAGCCGCGCATCTTCGCATCGGGATCATTAGCCGGATACTGGTCGATCAGCTTGACCACTAGGTCGTTGTCCGTGCCGCTGGTCGAGACATAAATATCAGCGACTACTTCGCCGGTCAGCACCAGGTCCCGCTTGAGCACGGGCAGTTTCCACACGGCCACATCTTCTCGATCTGTGACAAAGCGCTGATCTTCGGTGAGCCAGTTACCCCACTGCGAACCTTCGCTATAAGTCTCCTGAATGGGCCGGTGGCGATAAGGAACGGGATTACTGGGGTCGCTCAAATAGCTGGTCATAGATTGGATTTGGGCCTGGGCAGTCGAGCCGCTCCAGCTCAACAGGCCTCCGCCTTCAAGATGCAGACTGGTGGGCCGGGATTCCTTCGGAGGAAAGTGAGAATAATACTTCCACGTGTTCGACCCAGTCTGAAAGCTGGCCGTATCTTCCAGATCAAAGCCCGATGAATTCGTGCCGGGCGCATCCTTCAAATAGTGAGCAAAAAACTTTGCCTCGATGCGCGCACGAAACTCCTTGCCGACAGGCTCGGTGTAGTCAAGATTGCCCAGATGGCGCGAAGAGAGCGCCCAATAACCGTGGCGCCAGGGACCGAGAACGAGATAGTTTTGATGACTCTGGTCGTGGGGTTCGAGTGTGGCGTACTCGACCTGTGGGCCAAACATATCTTCCTGATCGTAGTAGCCGCCGACGGAAAGTGTGGGAACAGCGACTGTCGAAAGAGAGTGCTGAACGCCTCGCGAGCTCCAGACGCTGTCGTAAGTGGGATGTTCCAGGAAGAGTTTCCATGTGGGCAGTGTTTTGGAGCCGGATTGTTTCACGTCTTCAGCGAAGGATCCGCGTTCTAAAAAGAAATCAAAGCCATCACGTGGTTTGCCGTCCTTATCCTTGCCGTAGTTAGGAATAATCTCTTCTTTCCCGGACTCCATTCTGAGGACGTAGTCGTAGCCGTAGCTCAGGCGGAAGGCGCCGTTGTGAAAGAAGTCGTCGCCCATCCACGCGTCGATCATCGGCGCCTGCGGAGAGATGGCCTTGACGGCTGGATGCGGATCGATGCCTGCCACCATGGCCAGAAAGCCCGGATAGCTGGTGCCAATAAATCCCGCGCGCCCGTTGTTGCCCTCCACATTCTTCAGCAGCCAGGCTACGGTGTCGTAGGCGTCGGTGCTTTCGTCGACTGCTTTCGGATCGCGATGATCCACCATCGGCCGGCTCATGATGAACTCGCCTTCGCTCTTGTAGCGGCCGCGAATATCCTGGGCAACATAGATGTAACCGTCACGAGCCAACTCCGGGCGGATGCTGAAAAATGAGGTACGATTGACTCCGTCCACTCCATAGGGAGTGCGCTGAATGAGGAAGGGCAGCGGCGCGGTGATGTCGGCAGGCTTAAGAATAACCGTATGCAGCTTGACCCCATCGCGCATGGGAATCATCGCCTCAATGCGCTGGTAATCGTGAAAGACGTGATGGACGGGCTCACCGGTGCGGCGATAAGTGTCGTTGGGCGTGTCGGAAAAGATCACGCTGCCGCCGCGGCCTGCGGCGTCAAGGATAAAACGCACGGTAAACTTCGCTTGGGGCCAACTGAACTCGGTGGCGGAGATAGGCTTGAGCTCGGTGGGAATGTTGCGCTCAGACTCGACAATGAGCTTTCCGTCCTGGACGTAAAAGCTGAGCGGTGTATCGGGCTCATGCGGATTGGTATATTCGCCAGTAAGAGTTTCGAGTTGGGCAGGCGAGAGGAGAATAGCCTGCGTTTCTTGTGGGGCCGTCTGCGCGAATCCGGGCACAACCGAAAGCGAGGCGGCAATAAGAATCAAATGAGCGATCCGAAGGCGAATCAAACGAACAACCTCCACCGAACTCGTATACAGATCCCAATAACTTGATGATAAGTGAAGGATACGAGCTTTAACTCGTACCCTTCAAACTGCAATGTCTCTTTGAACTTGCATTCGAAGTTAAACTAATGCGCGTGGCCGTGGTGGTGAGAGCCTACGGCCATCTCTTCCATCGGCACCACGCATCCTTCCAATTCCGCGCAGTCCATGTGCTCGAACTGTATGGTGGCGTGGCTGATATGAAAGCGCTCCTTGAGCACCTGATTGAGACGCGCAAGAATGCAGGCGCTCTCCGATGGTGGAATGTCGGCGATGGTCACGTGGCAGGCCAGCGCGCTGGAGTTCGAACCCAGGCTCCAGACGTGCAGGTCGTGAACATTAACCACTCCCTCGACGGCTCCCATGCCGGCGCGAATCTCCGTGAGCGAGATGCCGCGGGGCATGCCCTCCAAAAGAATATTGAGGGTTTCGCGGACGATACCCACGCTGGTCCAGAGAATGAGCGCGGCAATTATCAACGAGAGAGCCGGATCGATCCAGTTCCGCCCGGTCAGCAGAATCCCCGCGCCGCCGGCGATCACCGCGGCGGTCGATAGCGTGTCGCCGGCCATGTGGAGAAAGGCCGAGCGCAGGTTCACGTCGCGAGCCACTCGCCACAGCAAAGCAGCGATCACACCGTTCATCACCACTCCGGCCGCCGCCACAATCATCATCAGACGTGGTTGCACCGTGACTGGCGCCGAAAGCCGGTGGAGCGCCTCAGCGGCAATCCAGATAGAAATAACGATGAGTGTCGCCGCGTTCAAAAAGGCCGCCAGCACGCCGGC
>JBEKFS010000040.1:0-24730 GCA_050013195.1 Occallatibacter sp. | reverse complement strand
ATGGTCTCCGCGCTGGTCACCGTGATTGCGCCGGTGTATGGCGTGGTGGGCGTGCAGGTTGTGGCGGTGATGCAGTAGTTGATGGATGCGCCGCTGGCAGCGGTGATGGTGACCAACTGTCCGGAGGGGACCGCTCCGCTGACGGGCGAGATGGTGGGCGCGGCAAGCTGTGTTTCGAGCGTGTAGCTGGCCGAAGCAACGGTGCTGCTGACGTAGCCAGTTTCAACGGCAATGGCCTGAATGGTCTCCGCGCTGGTCACGGTGATTGCGCCGGTGTACGGTGTGGTGGGCGTGCAGGTTGTGGCGGTGATGCAGTAATTGATAGATGCGCCGCTTGCGGCGGTGATGGTCACCAACTGTCCGGAGGGGACCGCGCCGCTGACGGGTGAGATGGTGGGCGCGGCAAGCTGCGGCAAGTTGATGGTATAAGCCGCAGAAGCCACAGCGCTGTTATTGTAGCCGGATGCTGCGGCAATGGCCTGGATAGTCTCCGAGGTCGAAACGGCGATGGCGCCGCTGTACAAGGTAGATCCGGTTGTAGGCGTCGAACCGTTGGTGGTGTAGTAGATAGCTGCGCCGGGAGTGGTGTCGTAGAGAGTGACCGACTGTGCCGCGGCGTAGGTTCCGGCAGCTGGCAAGAATGTGGGCGTCGCCGCCGTAGGGTTCGAGGGAGGTGTATTGGTGCTGCTGCCTCCGCAGCCGATGCAGATAAATAGAAGCATAGAGAAGAGACACGCAACCGAGAGCTTTTTCACGCGTAAACATTCCTTGGATAAGATGTGGGACACTCATTATAGTCCAGCGCTTACGATAGCAGATTGTGATCTACGTTACGTCTGCTCATCTTTCAATCGGTGTATAGTTTCGCATCAAAATTTTCAGTTCGGTTGCATGAACATATTGGCGGAATGTAGGTTGTTGACTTTAAAGATTAAACAGAGAAGAGCGCAGAAACGGGAATCGGTTTTAGCTTGTCAATGCGACAGTCGCTCTGGTTTGCATTGCAAATTGTGGATCAAACTGCCCTAATTACTTAATTTCCTTATCTTGGCGTGATGGTGCTCACATCCAAAGGTCGCTGCTTCTTCCAGGCCTTGGGCAACAGCGCGGCCACCGTCATTAGCCCTATTGGAGGCTGCGACGCGCAATTGCCGAGAAACCTGAGCACAAGTTTAGAGCTCATATATATGTGTCGGGTATGTGTTGGGGAATTCCCGATAGATGAGCATGGCGTTTAAAGGCCACTTTTAGGGAAAGAAGGGCGGTTGTCGTGCGCGGATCTTACGCCTGGCTTCTGTAACTAACATTCAATAAAGAAATAACTGAAGCAGGACATTCGCAGTCGTGCACCGCCCCCAATAACCATATCCTAGATAGCCGTAGAAAAGCTATGCAAAAGAAGCGAATTGCAGAACTCGACGGACTCAATGCTTCGAATTTTACTCTTGATGTGATGGCGCTCACATCCAAGAGTGTTTGCATCAATAATGAATGGATTACGGCCAGCACAATCTGATTAATACTGGCCCAAGTGTTCTGAAATGTAATACGATTTCATGCCTGGGTGAACGTTCGAGGCGAGACTCTGCTTGCCTCGGTCCGGCTGCGTTATCAGCTGTGGCCCCTGCGTATTTGATGAGAAGAAGAAAAGGAGTGGTGAAGATAATGGAGAAACGCGTTCTTAATATCAATGGGCTGGATCGTTCTCTGGTTGTCGATCCGAAAAAGAGCCTGGCCGAGGTGCTGCGCGAACAACTATTGCTGACCGGTTGCAAGATTTGCTGCAGCGAGGGACAATGCGGAACCTGCACGGTGATTGTGGACGGCAAGTCGGTGCGCGCCTGCCTGATGCCGATGAGCAAGGTGGAGAAGGGTGCCCAGATTACGACCATTGAGGGGCTGGGTACGGCGAACAATCTGCATCCGCTGCAAGTAGCCTGGATGGCGCGGGGCGGAGCGCAATGCGGCGTTTGCACGCCGGGCTTCCTGATGTCGGCCAAGGTGCTGCTGGACAAGAATCCCGCACCGACGCGGAGTGACGTGCGCAAGTGGTTTGATATCAACCGCAATGCCTGCCGTTGCACGGGCTACGTGCCGCTGGTGGATGCGGTGATGGACGCCGCAGCGGTGTTGCGCGGCGAAAAGAAGAAGGAAGACTTGCTGTTTGAGCCGGCTGAAAACGGCTCGATACTTGGATCGACTTATCGCCGGCCATCAGCGCTGGCCAAAGTGACCGGGGCATGGGATTTTGGTGCGGACGTGGCACTGCATATGCCGCCGGACACGTTGCGGCTGGCGCTGGTGCAGGCTGAGGTGTCGCACGCCAACATCAAAGGTATCGACACCAGCGAAGCGGAGAAGATGCCGGGCGTGGCAAAGGTGGTTACCTGGAAGGATGTGAAGGGCAAGAACGCCATCACCGGCCTGATTACCTTCCCCACTAATAAGGGTGACGGATGGGACCGGCCGATTCTGTGCAAGGACAAGATCTTCCAATTTGGTGATGCGGTGGCTATTGTCTGTGCCGATACGGAAGAGCATGCCCGTGAGGCCGCCAAAAAGGTGAAGCTGAACCTGGAAGTTCTGCCCGCTTACATGAGCGGCTCGGCGGCCATGGCGCCGGATGCGATTGAAATTCATCCTGGTACGCCGAATGTGTACTACGAGCAGGGCGTGGTGAAGGGCGAGGATACCAAGCCCCTGATGGCCAAGGCTGATTTTACGGTGGAGACGGAGACTTATTGCAGCCGGCAGCCGCATCTGCACATTGAGCCTGACTGCGGCTGCGCTTATTTTGAAGACAACGGCCGCATGATCATCCAATCCAAGAGCATCGGACTGCACCTGCACCACGCGATGATCGCCCCGGGCATCGGCATAGAGCCGGAGAAGCTGCGGCTGATTCAGAATGGCGCGGGCGGAACGTTTGGCTACAAATTCTCACCCACCATGGAAGCATTGCTGGGCGTGGCCTGCATGGCCACCGGCCGGCCAGTCTCGCTGGTTTACGACCAGTACCAGAACATTACTTATACCGGCAAGCGCTCGCCGGGCAACGTGAAGATCAAGCTGGGCGCCGACAAGGATGGCAAGCTGGTGGCCATGGAGACCGATTGGTGGATCGATCACGGCCCGTATTCGGAATTTGGCGATTTGCTGACTGTGCGGCAGGCGCAGTTTATCGGCGCAGGCTACAACATCGCCAACATCCGCGGCCACGGCAAGACGGTGTGCACCAACCATGCATGGGGCTCTGCTTTCCGTGCCTATGGCTCGCCGCAGTCGTTCCTGGCTTCGGAGATGGCGATTGACATGCTGGCGGAGAAAATGGGCATCGACCCGTTCGAGTTCCGCTATCGCAATCTCTATCGTTCGCCTGCGACAACGCCGACCGGACAGACGCCAGACGTTTACTGTCTGGAAGGGATGTTCGACAAGCTGCGTCCGAAGTATGAAGAAGCAAAGAAGCGTTGCAAGCAGCTCTCGACCGCGGAGAAGCCGCGTGGTGTGGGTCTTGCGCTGGGCATCTACGGCTGCGGACTCGACGGCCCGGACGGCTCGGAGACGGCGGTAGAGCTGACGCCGCACGGCGTTACGCTCTACGACTGCTGGCAGGACCATGGCCAGGGAGGAGACCTCGGCTCGCTGAGCTTCGCCTACGAAACCCTGCGCCCGCTGGGATTGCGGCCAGAGCAGATCAAGCTGGAGATGAACGATACGCTACTGCCTTGCAGCGGTCCGTCGGGCGGCAGCCGCTCCAACGTGTTTACCGGAAATTCCATCCGCGTGGGATGCGAGATGCTGCTGAACGCCATGCGCAAGCCCGACGGCAAGTACCGCACCTACGCCGAAATGGTGGCGGAGAAGATTCCGCTGCGCTATGACGGCAAGTGGGTGGCCACCGACTGCACGGCTTGCGACGCAGTGACCGGCCAGGGCAAACCGTTCCCGGTTTATATGTACGAGCTGTTCATGCCCGAGGTGGAGGTGGAGCGGGCGACCGGCAAGGTTCGCGTGGTGAAGTTCACTACTGTTGTTGATGTGGGCACCATCATTAACCGCGCCACGGTCGATGGGCAGATCTACGGCGGCCTGGCGCAAGGCATCGGCCTGGCGCTCAGCGAGGACTTCGAGGACTTGAAGGTTCACACCACCCTCAAGGCCTGCGGGCTGCCCTACATCAGCGACATCCCGGATGACATTGAAATCATCTACCAGGAGACACCTCGCCCGCTCGGGCCGTTTGGAGCTGCCGGCGTGGGAGAAGCGCCCCTGACCTCGCCTCATCCGGCGATTCTCAACGCTGTGTATAACGCCTGCGGCGTGCGCATCCTCAAGGTCCCGGCCTTGCCGAAGATCGTGAAAGCTGCGTTGCAGGCACAGACAGCATAACTACGCCCGGTTCCTGATAAGGAGTCGAGCGTTCTTCACCAGCCGGGACGAAACCACGGTTTCGTCCCGCGCTTTTTTGGGGATAGAAGTTGCATTTTTTAGGGAAGTTGATTGCGTTGCCTGAGACCGCGCTGGAGCAACAGGGTTCGGGCTACACTAACTGTGCAACGGGTTGTGCGTCGGGAGACCGCAGATGGATCGGGAACAAGTCAGACGATGGGAGGCGCAATGCATTCAGGAGCAGGCGCCTGCCTGCACGTCTGCCTGCCCGGTGCATGTGGATGCACGCAAGCTGGTGGAGTGTGTCTCACGCGGCGACTTTCAGGGCGGTTTGGCGGTTCTGGCAAACGCCGTTCCGCTGCCGAGGATTCTGGCGCACGTCTGCGATCATCCCTGCCAGGCGCAGTGCAAGCGCGCTGAGGCTGGAGAGGCCATCGAGATCGGCCTTCTCGAGCGGGCGTGCGCGGAGTTTGGTGGGCCCGCGCCCGCGATACGTTTGCAGGTTTCCAGGAATCAGAGAGTGGCCGTGGTTGGCGGTGGATTGAGCGGAGTGGCCGCCGCTATTGGCTTGGCGGGCCGCGGCTATGCTGTCACGCTGTTTGAAGCTCGTTCGCGATTGCTGGACCGGCTGCGTTCGCTGGATGAGCGTATCTTGCCCGCGTACGTCATCGACGCCGACTTGGCGGTTCTCGATTTACTGCGAGTGGTCGTGCGCTACGAAGCGCCGAATCTGGGCGCCATCGTGCAGGAATTTGACGCGCTCTATCTTGCGCCGGGCCCGGAGCCGTTCCGCGACGACTCGCTCGGACTGACGCTCGGAGTGCAGGGTGGAATCCGGATCGATCCGCTCACGCTGGCCACGAGCCATGCGAAGGTCTTTGCTGGAGGGGCGCAGCGTTACTCGCCCGCGGTTTACTCGCCCATTCAATCGCTGGCTGACGGAAACTATGCGGCCGTCTCCATCGACCGCTTTTTGCAAGGGGCATCGCTGTCCGCTAACAGGGACAACCAGGGCGCATCTCCTTCGCGGCTCTACGTGAATACAAAAAGATTTTCTACTTCTGTCGCGGTCCGCGCGAGCAGCGGTGCAACCAATTATTCAAAAGCCGAAGCGCGGCAGGAAGCCTTGCGATGCTTTCCATGCCAGTGCCTGGAATGCGTCAAGGTCTGCACATACCTGGAGGAGTACGGCTCCTATCCCAGGAGCTACGTCCGCCAGATTTACAACAACGAATGCATCGTGATGGGCGTGCGCAAGGCCAATCGCATGATCAACTCCTGCGCGCTTTGCGGCCTGTGCACCGCGGTATGCCCGGAAGATTTCAGCATGGCCGACGTCATTTTGGACGCGCGGCAGAGCATGGTGAAGAGCGGCAAGATGCCGCCTTCCACGCACGATTTTGCGTTGCGCGACATGGCCTTCAGCCAGAGCGAGGCCTTCATGCTGGCCCGCCATCAGCCCGGTTATCAATCGAGCCAGACGGCGTTTCTTCCAGGTTGCCAGCTTTCGGCCTCTTCTCCGGATCATGTCGCTTCCTGCTATGAATATTTGCGCAAGACGATTGACGGAGGCGTCGGCCTGATCTTACAGTGCTGCGGCGCGCCCGCGCTTTGGGCAGGCAACGACGAAAAATTCCAGCAAGCGCTCCGCTCTCTCGACAGCGCATGGCAAGAGCTGGGCAAGCCGCGGCTGATTACCGCCTGCTCCTCCTGTTACCGTGTGCTGCATGATCATCTTCCGCAGATTCCGGTTGAGCCGCTGTGGCCACACCTGCGCGCCGAGTTCCTGCCCAAGGCGCCGCGGCCAGCCTCGCGCACCATGGCCATTCACGATCCATGCTCGACGCGCGGCGTGAGCGAAGTGGAGGGCAGCGCCCGCACGCTGCTGGGGGAGCTGGGCATTGCGGCAGTCGAGCTTAACGAACCCGGACTGACGACCTGCTGCGGCTACGGCGGCCTGATGTTGTTTGCCAATCCAGAACTTGCCGCCAAGACCGTTACGCGGCGCGCCAAAGAGAGTGATGCGGATTTCGTAACCTATTGCGCCATGTGCCGCGACCGCTTCGCGCACCATGGCAAGCACGCAATTCACATTCTCGACCTCGTTTTCGCAGGTGGAAATGGGGATCCAGCCGCGCGGCGAGACCCCGGCTTCAGCCGACGCCAGGAAAATCGCGCGCAGCTCAAGGACCGCCTTCTGCGCGACGTTTGGGGAGAACAGGGGAACACCATGGAACCATCCATTGAACTGAAGATTTCCGAGGAAGTAAGAATGCTCCTCGAAGAACGCATGATTCTAGTTGAAGATTTGCGCCGCACAATCGCGCACGCGGAGCAAACCGGCGACAAGATTGATAACCCGGCAACAGGGCGATCTATGGCTAGTTTTCGCCCCGTTTCGGTGACGTATTGGGTTGAGTATTCCCCGGAGGGCGGCGGATTCGCGGTGCACAACGCCTACTCGCACCGGATGGAGGTGCGATGAGCACGCAAGCAGAACCGCCCGTATCTCCGCTCATCTGCGGCAAATGCAAATTGCCATTGGCGTTGGGAAAAGTTACAGCCACTTATCTGGGCAGCGAGTTTCCAGTTGAATTGTGGAAATGCCCAGGCTGCGGAAAGATATTTGTGCCGGAGGAGCTGGCTATCGGCAAGATGCTGCGCGTGGAGCAGGCGTTGGAGGACAAATGAACGATGAGGCATTTCGCGTAATGGACCTGGGGATGCAGGGATTCCAGTGCAGCCAGATTCTGGTGCAGATCGCGCTTGAGGCGCAGGGCAGAAAGAATCCTGAGTTGGTCAGCGCCATGTCGGGGTTGCTGGGCGGGATGGGCTGCGGCAAGACCTGCGGTGCGCTGACCGGCGGTTGCAGTGTGCTGGGACTTTATGCGGGCAAGGATTCCGCGGAGCACAACGCCGACCCCCGTCTGCAAGGAATGCTGGACCGGTTCGTCGAATGGTTTGAGGCTGAGTACACGGCTCGCTACGGCGGTATCAATTGCGCGGAGATTGTGCAGGACGATATGCGGAACAAGATGGCGCGCTGCCCGACGATCGTGATGGAGAGCCTGCAGAAGCTGAAGGAAATTCTGGCTGAGAACAATTATGCATTCGACAAACCAACCCATACCGGCTGAGGCCGTCGAGAGCCGGATCGCGGCCATCGTTCTGGCTGCGGGCTACTCCTCGCGCATGGCGGATTTCAAGCCTTTGCTTCCGCTCGCCGGTAGCACGGCATTGGAGCGGTGCATCGGCCTGTTCCGCGCCGCGGGCGTCGCCGAGGTGATTGCTGTTTTGGGCCACCGCGCTGAGGAGCTGCAGCCTCTCGCCGAACACGCCGGCGCGCGATGCGTACTTAATCCGCGTTTTGAGCAGGGAATGTTCTCCTCGATTTCCATAGGCAGCCGCGCACTGGCAGGCAGAGTTGAGGCGGCATTTGTGTTGCCGGTGGACATTCCACTGGTGCGGCCCAATACGATTCGTCAAATGTCGTCGGTCTTTGTTACGCGGCGTGACGGCATTGTTTATCCAGTATTCGAGGGACGACGTGGACATCCGCCTCTGATCGCGCGCAAGATTTTGTCCGAGGCGGCTGAGGAGGGCGTAGTGGGACCGCTATTCGATCTGCTTGCGCGGCACGAGAACGAAGCCATCAACCTGCTTGTAGCGGACCATGGCATACATATGGATATGAATACTCCCGCGGAGTATGAAACTCTTTGCGCCCTGGCCGATCACCGCGATATCCCTACCCGTGCCGAGTGCGAGGCAATTCTCACCGGTCAATCTGTCGTGCCGTCTCAGGTTCGCCACTCGCGCAGAGTGGCCGAGGTGGCTGAACGCATCACCCTGGCACTGGCGCGCAGCGGTTTATTGCTGAACGTGGAACTGGTGCGGGCCGGAGCGCTGCTTCACGATCTGGCCAAAGGACAGCCGAACCACGCCGTCGTTGGCGCAGAGCTCCTGCGCTCCATGGATTTTCCGCGAGTCGCAACGGTTGTCGGCGTGCACACTGATCTGGACTTCTCAGGCGGTCGTCTCGACGAAAGCGCTATAGTCTCTCTCGCGGACAAATTGGTTCGCGGCGAAAACGTGGTTACGCTTGATCAGCGATTCCAACCTGCACTCGCGCGTTTCAGCAACAACCCACCAGCGCTCCACGCAGCTCAAAGCCGCATGGCCACCGCAAAGGCAGTCGCTCTGGCCGTGGAGTCGCGGTTGGGTGCGTCACTATCCAGCATCGTGAACGAGACAGGGAAGCCATGAAGGGAAGCGACACAACACTGGGAAGCACGGAGAGCGTATGCCCCGTGTGCCTGCAGCGCGTTGCTGCCGAGCGCATTGCCGAAGACGATGCGGTCTTCCTGCGCAAGAGTTGCTCCGAGCATGGCGTCTTCAAGACAGTCATCTGGCGAGGGCTATCAACTTACCAAGCGTGGGGAGGGCCGAGTCGCGCGCCTTCGCGTCCTCCGGTAAGCGGTACCGATGTTGCGAAGGGATGCCCCTTTGATTGCGGTTTGTGCCCCGATCATCGCCAGCACACCTGCTGCGTGGTGCTGGACGTAACCGAACGCTGCAACCTGGCCTGCCCGGTTTGTTTCGCGTCAGCCGGTAATGCGCCCAAAGCCGATCCGAGCCTTTCGGAAATCGAGGCATGGTGCCGCGCGCTGCTGGCCTCCGGCGGGCCTTTCAATATTCACCTCTCCGGCGGCGAGCCCACGGTACGCCGCGATCTGCCGGAGATTATCTGCAGAATTCGCGCGCTTGGCTTCAGCTACATCCAACTCAACACCAACGGCCTTCGACTGGCCGAGGAAACGGAGTATGCCGGCGAGTTGAAAAATGCTGGGCTGACCTGCGTCTTCCTTCAATTCGATGGTGTCAGTGACGATGTATTTGAAAAAACTCGCGGACGGCGACTGCTGGAGACCAAGCTCGCCGCGATCAGGAACTGCGGCGAGCACGAGCTGGGTGTTGTTCTGGTGCCGACGCTGATTCCCGGCGTGAACACCGGCCAGATCGGAGGCCTGCTGCGCACGGCGATTGCTCTGGCTCCTGTTGTCCGCGCGGTTCACTTTCAGCCCATCAGTTACTTCGGGCGCTATCCGGATGCGCCGAGGAACACTGATCGCATTACGATTCCCGAGATTATCCAACTTATTGAAGAGCAGGCAGAGGGGAAGTTTGCCGCCGCCAACTTTTATCCCGCGTCCGGAGAAAATCCTTATTGCTCCTTCCACGGCAAGTTCTGGCTCTATCCTGACGGAAAGGTTGTGCCCACAGCGCGGCCCGCGGTCGTTTCCTGTTGCGGGACAGCTCCTGATTCTAAGCTTGTTCAGTTGGGAGCTGCCAACGACGCGCAGGGCGAAGGCGCACGACGTGCACAGCGTTTTGTCGCGCAGCATTGGGCATTTCCGGCCGGCGCTCCTCCGCCTTCCAGCGACGGTATGGAGAACATCGACGTGACCAGCATGGATGCATTTTTGGCGGAGGAGAAACATTCCTTCTGCATCTCCGGCATGGCCTTTCAGGATGCATGGAACCTCGATCTGGAGCGCCTGCGCGAGTGCTTTCTTCATGTCCTGAGCCCAGAACAGAAACTTGTTCCCTTGTGTGCGTACAACCTGACCGGAGTGGACGGGAAAACTCTATATCGGCCGCGAGCCGCAGCACGGCGGCGCCAGGGAGTTGCCTCGTGAGCGCTATTGCAGGAGGTATCGTAAAGACTCCGCTGGAGGGTTGGATCGCCAATCGGCTCGGAATACCATCGTGCGAACTTTCCCGCGAAGACCTCGCGCGCTATCAATTGCAAGCACTCCAGCAAACCGTGGCATGGGCGCGCCAGAACAGTTCATTTTATGCGCACCGCTTTGCGGAGATTCCAAACGATCTGCCTCGTTCGCTCGGTGAGATTTCACGCTTTTCGTTTACAAGCTCGGAGGACATCACGCGGCACCCTTCTGAATTTCTCTGCGTTTCGCAGGATGAGATCAGCCGCGTGGTGACGTTGCACACCAGCGGAACGAGCGGCGCTTCCAAGCGCCTCTTTTTTACCGAGGCGGACCAGGAGTCGGTGCTGGATTTTTTTGCGCATGGCGTCGCCGCCATGACTGTGCAAGGAGACCGGATGCTGATTGCTCTGCCCGGCGAGCGCGAGGGCAGCGTCGGAAATCAGTTGGCCAAGGGCATTGCACGCGCCGGCGTCCTTCCCATACCGCATGGACTTTCCACCGATCCAGCGCTAACCCTCGCGCACATGGAGCAGGCGAAGGCCACGTGCATCATCGGCCTCCCGGTACAGATGCTTGCGCTATTTTCCAGCAACAACGTCTGCACCAGCAGCGTCCTTCACCGGCTGCGCTTCATTGTTCTGTGCAGCGACCATGTGCCTGAAAGCCTAATGCGCAGGATGCGACAGATAACCGGATGCGATATCTTTGCGCACTATGGAATGACCGAGATGGGTTTGGGCGGCGGCGTGGATTGCGCGGCGCACATGGGATACCATCTTCGCGAGGCCGATCTCTACTTTGAAATCGTTGATCCCGAGAGCGGCGTGCCACTGCCCGATGGCGAGACTGGCGAGATTGTCTTCACGACCCTTCACCGCACAGCCATGCCGCTTATTCGCTACCTCACGGGCGATCTATCGCGTTTTCTGCTCGGCCCATGCGGCTGCGGAACTATTCTCAAGCGTTTAGGCAAAGTCAGAGACAGAATCGACAACTTTGTCTCGCTCGGGAATTCGGGTAGCATCAGTATCAGCGCTCTGGATGAGGCGCTCTTTAATATTCCAGGATTGCTGGATTTCTCCGCAACCCTCACACAAAGCATGCCACAGCGCCTGGAGATCCGCATCTATGCTCCCGGCATCGGCAGCGCTCAAATTGTTGCAGCGACGCGCGACGCCTTGCGTACTCTTCCCGTAATTTGCCATGCTTGCAATAGCGGCGAACTCGAACTTAACGTGATCAACGCGCAGAAGTCTCTATCCGTAACGGGGGCTAAACGGAAGATCGAGGTGAAGGCAGCGAAATGAATACATCCATTTGTTATCTCGATAACAACAGCACTACCGCTGTTTTGCCGGAGGTTGTGGAAGAGATGCTGCCCTGTTTTTCCGAGTCCTTTGGCAATCCCTCTTCCATTCATGGATGCGGACGGCGCGCGCTGGCCGTCATGAAGAAAGTCCGCGAGCGGGTTGCCGCGCTGCTCGACTGCCTGCCCACCGAAGTGGTTTTCACCAGCGGCGGCACGGAGGGTGACAACCTGGCGCTCAAGGGAATGATGAGTCCCGGCGATCACATCATAGTTTCCGCCATTGAGCACAGCGCGATTCTCGGCGCCTGCGCATGGCTGGAGCATAGCGGATGCGAAGTCACCCGCGTGGGCGTAAATGGCAACGGGCAGGTTGAGCCGGAGAGCGTGCGCCGCGCGCTGCGCAAGAATACGCGCATGATCTCCATCATGATGGCGAACAACGAAACCGGCGTTCTGCAGCTCGTCGAAGAGATAGGCAAGATTGCGGCTGAAGCCGACGTGTGGTTTCACACCGATGCCGTGCAGGCGGCCGGAAAGGTTCCCATCAGTGTCAAGAGCATTGGCTGCGATTTACTCACCATCTCCGCGCACAAGTTCCACGGTCCGCAAGGCGCGGGAGCGCTTTTTGTTCGCCGCGGCACACCATTGCGACCGCAATTGCATGGAGGGCATCAGGAAAAGGGCCGGCGTCCCGGCACGGAAAATGTTGCAGGAATCGCGGGACTGGGACGAGCCAGCGAGATTGCCCGCAGCGGTCTCAGCGACGGCTCGATGCAAAGAATGGGCGCGCTGCGCGATCGGCTGGAAGCCGCTGTGGTTGAGCGCGTGCCGAAAACGCGCATCAACGGCAGCGGTGCGCCCCGCGTGCCCAATACCACAAACATCCTCTTCGAGCACGTGGGCGGAGATGCGCTGGTGATGGCCCTGGACGAACTTGGCATCGCCGCCTCGCGCGGAGCGGCATGCACCGCGGGCGAGACCGATCCCTCCAGTGTGCTGATGGCCATGGGTTTGACGGGAGAGCAATCCCGTTCCAGCCTGCGCTTCAGCTTAGGTAAACTGAATTCAAGCGAGGAGATTGAACGGGCGATTTCCGTGTTGCCTGGAGCGGTGCAACGATTGCGCGACGCCTCACAGTTCTTTGCGAAGCCAGAAACAGAAACAGACGAGGATGAAGCTGCTTCTCTATAGAAAGTTGGATGTACGTGGATATCTTTGAAGAAATCTACAAATTGAAGCGCGAGGGAAAGCGCGCGGCGCTGGCCACCATTGTCAACGTGCGCGGCTCCATCCCTTCGGTGGTGGCCGCCAAGATGCTGGTCTTCGAGGACGGCTCGATCCTGGGGACGGTGGGCGGCGGCTGCGTGGAATCCGATGTGCGCAAGGGAGCGATGGAAGTGATGCGAGACGAGAAGCCGAAGACCTTCACCTTCAACCTGGATCAGCGGCCCGATGACGACACGGGACTGGTGTGCGGCGGATCGCTACAAGTTTTTATTGAGCCGGTGGTTCCCTCGCCAGTGCTTTATATCTTCGGCGCCGGTCACGTCGGGCTGAATGTCTGCAAGGTGGCTGCGCTGGCGGGTTTTGAAGTTATTATCTGTGACGATCGCGAGCAGTATGCCAACCGCGAACGATTCCCCGATGCGCACGAGATTCACACTGGAGAGATGGATGCGGTACTATCCGAGTTGTCGCCCAGCGCCGCCTCCTATATTGTTATCGTCACACGCGGCCACCAGCACGACATGCGCGTTCTTCGCTGGGCTCTGGATACGCCCGCGCATTACATCGGCATGATCGGCTCAGGCCGCAAGGTACTCACCATCTTTCAGCAGTTAGAAGCAGAAGGCGTTCCGCATGAGAGTTTTCAGCGCGTCTACGCCCCCATTGGCCTGGAGATAAGCGCGGCCATGCCGGAAGAGATCGCCGTCTCTATCGTGGCCGAGCTGATCGCCATTCGCCGCCACTGCGCTGTCGCGCTGCCACACTCGCGCAATCGCTATCGCAAGGAGAAGGCCGAGCCCTCGCAGTAAAATCAGGAACCTGTACAAGGGGTTCCTCTGGAAGGATTCCGAAAGTGTGGAAGCTCTACGACGAATTGATTGCCGCCGTTCCCGAGGACGCACTGGTCGAGGAATTTCTGGCCGGTTTGAGCTGGTTTCTGGTGCGCTCCATCGGGACCGGCGTGGCCATGCGTCCCAGGGAAGTTGACGAGCCAATCCGCGATGCGGGAAGAATCTCCGGCATGAAGCTGAGAGAGCTGGCCGGTTGGATCAAGTCGTGGAACTGGTACGAGGCAGCCATAGGACTGGCGGCCATCAACTCGGCTCTCAACGCGTCGCAAGTCGTGACCAGAAACTGCGGCCCGCTGTTGGATGAGAGCGAACCGCGGGATGTCTTTACCGGCATGCTCGACGAGTTGCGCGGAAAGCGGGTTGCCGTCGTTGGCCACTTCCGCCATTTGGATCGCGTCGCAGAGATTTGTCAACTGAGTGTGCTGGAGCGGAAGCCGAGCCTGGGCGATCTCCCCGACACAGCCTGCGAATACATTCTGGGCGAGCAGGATGTGGTCTTCATGACGGCCACGACTCTGGTCAATAAGACCATGCCGCGGCTGCTTGAACTCAGCCGCAATGCGCGCGTCGTGGTTGCAGGACCGAGCACGCCGCTCCACCCGCTGCTCTTCGCGCACGGCGTCGATCTGCTGGGCGGCTTGATCGTCGATGACTATACCTCTGCGTGGCGGGCCGTTGCCGAAGGCGGGCACAAGGCCTTATTCACCCAGGGCGGACGCATGGTGAAAGTTTCAAAGCAGCATGCAGCCTGCGGTAAGCTATAAGTCCATGGTGACTCTGCCCAGTCCGGATAAGACGCTGGAGTACCACAAGCCACATCGCCTGCAGAGCGGAAAAACGCTGGCTGCGTTGGCGCTGCTGCTGGTCGCAGTGGCGGTTGGCTCGGCGGCCATCGGCAGCTATCCGATCTCGCTGCATGACTGGTGGAGCCTGCTGAGTGTGCACTCAGCCGGCGGCACGGCGGAGATCGTGCTTCTGCAGATTCGCCTTCCCCGGCTTTTGGCTTGTATTTTGGTTGGAAGCGGGCTCGCTCTGGCCGGCTCCTCTTACCAGGGATTATTTAACAATCCCATGGTCTCGCCTGACATTCTGGGAGCCTCAGCTGGTGCGGGACTGGGCGCGGCGGTCGGCATTTTGCTGGGCCTAGACTTTGTGGCGATTCAAGCTCTCTCCTTTGCCGGCGGGCTGGTGGCCGTACTGCTGGCATGGGCGCTGGCCTCGGGGCTCTGCCGCCGCGGAGATCCTGTGCTCATGCTCGTTCTGGTCGGCATCCTCATTGGATCGATGTTTACCGCTCTCATCTCCCTCACCAAGTACATTGCCGATCCGTTGAACAAGCTGCCGGCTATTACCTTCTGGCTGCTGGGCAGCTTCGCTTCCATCACGCCAAGAGATGTATGGGTGGCGGGCATCCCCATTGCCATAGGTGGCATTCCCTTGCTGCTGTTGCGCTGGCGGCTCAACGTGCTGTGCATGGGAGAGCAGGAAGCGCGCACTTTGGGAATGAACACGCGAGTCATGCGCTTCACAGTGATTGTCTGCGCCACTCTTATCACAGCCGCCTCAGTGTCGATCTGCGGCATGGTGGGCTGGATTGGCCTGGTGGTGCCGCATCTGGCGCGCATGGTTGTCGGCCCGAATCACAAATACTTATTACCCGCAGCGGCGATCATGGGCGGCTGCTTTCTGCTGCTGGTGGACGACGTGGCGCGCACCGCGGGCGCATTGGAGATTCCCGTCGGCATTTTGACCGCGTTGATTGGAGCGCCATTCTTTCTCTTTCTGCTCATGCGGGAACGCAGGCACAAATCATGAACCTGACTCTGGAGCACGTGACCGGTGGCTACGGTTCCAAAACCGTGGTGGACGATGTCAGCTTCACGCTGCTTCCGGGCGAGGTGGTCTGCCTGCTGGGCGCCAACGGCTGCGGCAAGACGACTTTGTTCAAGATGATTTTGTGTTTGCTGCGGCCCAGGCTCGGTTGCGTGCGGCTCGGCGAGGAGAAGATTGCCGCCTGGTCACGGAGCCGTTTGGCGCGCTCCTTTGGTTATGTGCCCCAGATGCATATTCCACCCTTTGCCTTTGAGGTGCGCGAGATCGTGTTGATGGCCCGCGCCGCGCATCTGGCCCCCTTTGCCTCGCCGGGAAAGGAAGACCGGTGCATCGCCGACGAAGCACTCGACTATCTGGGTATTCTGCATTTGGCCTCCGCACGCTACACCGAGATCAGCGGAGGCGAACGCCAGTTGGTTTTGATTGCACGTGCCCTGGCGCAGCAGGCGCAATGGCTCATACTCGACGAACCCGCGGCGAGCCTCGACCTGGGAAACCAGATTAAAGTTTTCCGCGCCATAGGCGAGCTGGCCAAGACCGGCCTGGGTGTGCTCATGACTACACATGTGCCCGACCACGCATTTTTGTACGCATCGCGCGTCGTGCTGATGAGCGAGGGCAGCATTCTGGCCGTGGATACACCCGTGAAGGCGCTCACCGAGTCCATGCTGCTGAAGGCCTATGGCGTGCCGGTCAGCGTCGTGGAAATCGGCGCCCGTGCCGGAATCAAGCCTGGAATCAAGATAGTTGTGCCAAATCAGTTGTAAGGGGAAAGCATGTCGAGAAGATATTTGCTGTTCATTCTGTGCGCATTGCTGCTTAGTGGCAGTCTCTGCCGTGCCACCGCGCCTGCTGGCAAAAAAGCCGCAACGCGCATCGTGACTGACATGGCTGGCCGTCAGGTCGAAGTGCCCGCGCACATTCATAAGGTGCTCTCCATGAGCCCCATGGGCACGATTCTGATCTACACGCTGGATCCGGAGCTGCTGCTGGGATGGAACTATCCGCCGGATGCTAATGAACGTGCCTATTTGGCGGAGCCCTATCGCAACTTACCGACGCTGGGAGGCTGGTTTGGCAAGGACACAACCGGCAATCTGGAAAAAATAATGCAAGTCCACCCGGACGTGATGATCTCCATGGGTGATGCCTTTGCCACCGCGCAGGCCGAGCGCCTTCAAAGCCAGACGCATATTCCGGTTTATATTCTCGACGGCCGCCTGGAGCATCTGCCGGAGGCCTATGAAAAAGCTGGGGAGCTGTTGGATAGCGCGCCGCGCGCGACTGAGCTTGCCGCCGAATGCCGCCGCACGCTGGATGAGATCAGGCAGAAGGTCGCCGGCATCCCTCAAGACAAGCGGAAACGTTACTACTATGCCGAAGGGTCAAAGGGATTGGAGACAGAGCCGGGCGGCTCCATGCACGTCGAAGCACTGAACTTTGCAGGCGGCATCAACGTGGCAACCGGGATACCGGGGCAGACAGGTTATGGACGCTCTCCAGTCTCGATGGAGCAGGTGCTGCGCTGGAACCCAGAGATCATCATCTCCGTGCGTGACCACACTTCTGCCGCGAGCGAGTTCTACAAAACGGTCTGGACTGATTCCACCTGGCAACTTGTCGCCGCTGTCCGCAACCGCGAGATCTATGAAGCCCCGCAG
The DNA here is from genome assembly GCA_050013195.1 of Occallatibacter sp. Taxonomy (GTDB): domain Bacteria; phylum Acidobacteriota; class Terriglobia; order Terriglobales; family Acidobacteriaceae; genus Telmatobacter. The sequence continues at coordinate 7,725 of JBEKFS010000040.1, read as the reverse complement.
TATCCCTTCAGCTGGCTCGACCGTCCGCCCTCAACCAACCGCATCATCGGCATCAAGTGGCTGGCAAATCTCTTTTATCCGGAGATCTTCCGCTACGACATGCGCCAGGAGACGCGACACTTCTACGAGACCTTCTATCACGTGCGTTTGAGCGAGGCGCAGTTAGATGATCTGCTGTCCACTGCCGTGAAAACATCTGCCGGAAAAACAAGATAGAATATGCCGTACATCGCGCTCGCTGATCTCATCAATTGCAGAAAAATCCGGGCTTGACTCTTCGCATGGTCTATGCGCTAAACTGTGTATCTCTCTAAAGGCCGGCTGATCCTCTGTGCATCTTACGATCAGTTGATTTTATTGCTCCAAACACGACCTTAAGGAGTATAGATCACGAGTTTGGTAAGGAGCTGAAGGATGGAATTGGCAGTGAGAGATGTAAGGAAGGCGCTTGCCGAGCAACTGCCTCCTCTAACCCCGAATGAGGCAGCCGTTGAGGCGGACCGCTGTTTGTACTGTTACGATGCGCCCTGTACACACGCTTGTCCTACCCATATCAATATTCCAAAATTCATCAAGAAAATCGCCACCCGCAATCTGCGCGGCTCGGCGGCAACCATCTTTGCCTCGAACCTGCTTGGCGCTACCTGCGCGCGGGTTTGCCCGGTGGAGGAGTTGTGCGAAGGGGCATGCGTGCTGGGCGCCGACCATAAGCCCATCTCCATTGGACGGCTGCAGCGCTTTGCCATGGACAATGCGCGGAAACACGGCAGCTATCCGGCCGCGAAGGCCGCGCCGACCGGCAAGTCGGTGGCTATAATCGGCGCCGGGCCCGCGGGGCTCTCCTGCGCCGGCACGTTAGCCCTGCTGGGCCACTCGGTCACGATCATTGAAAAGCATAAGATGCCCGGCGGCCTTTCCACCTATGGCATCATCGCGCTGCGCGAACCGGTGGAGGTTGCCCTGGAAGAGGCGCGCATGATCGGAGGGATGGGTGTCAAGATCAAAACCGGGATTGAGATTGGCAAGGATATCGCTCCGGCAACACTCCAGAAGGAGTTCGATGCGATAGTGCTGGGCGTGGGATTGGCCAGGACGCCCGGCCTGGGCATTGACGGTGAAGAGGCAGTGCTGGATGGCCTGGAATACATTGAAGCCAGCAAGGTGGCCGCGGAAAAATTGAGTGTGGGCCGCAATGTTATCGTGATTGGCGCCGGCAACACGGCGGTGGATTGCGCCACGATTGCCAAGCGGCTGGGCGCGGAGCGGGTGACGATGGTCTATCGCCGCACGGATCGCGAAATGAGTTGCTACGCACACGAATATGACTTTGCCCGCAAAGAGGGCATCGAGTTTCGCTTTCTTTCGCAACCCGCGCGCGTGATTCTGGAGGGCGGCCGCCCGGTGGGCCTGGAGTGCCTGCGTGTTGAGCTGGGCGCACCAGACGCGTCCGGCCGTCCGTCGCCAACGCCGGTCAAGGGTTCGGAATTTGTGCTTGCGGCAGATCAGATCGTCAAGGCCGTCGGTCAAAACAAGCTTACGCTGGCCGCGCAGTTGGGTCTGAAAACGAAGAAGGGCTTTATCGACGTAGATGCGAGCTTCCAGACCAACGTAGCCGGCGTCTATGCAGTCGGCGATTGCATTCGCTCTACTGGTGTGGCTTCCACCGTCATGGCGGTACAAGATGGCAAGCTGGCCGCCGAGGCAATCCATCAACAGTTGGCGGCGTCCACGCCGGGCGAGGTGAAATAACATGGCAGACCTTCGTACTAATTTTGCTGGCATCAAGTCGCCCAATCCATTCTGGCTGGCCTCGGCTCCTCCCACCAACTCCGGCGCGCAGATTCACAAGGCTTTTGAAGCGGGCTGGGGTGGCGCAGTATGGAAGACCATCGGCGCTCCGGTGTTGAACGTATCGAACCGCTATGGGGCTTGGCATCAAGGCCGGCAACGCATGTTGGCCATCAACAACGTCGAGTTGATCTCCGACCGGCCCCTTGAAGTCAATCTGCGCGAGATCGTCGAGATCAAGCGCGCCTGGCCGGATCGCGCGGTAATCGTCTCCGCAATGGTTGATTCCAAGCCGGAAGCATGGAAGGATATCGTCCATCGCATCGAGGATACAGGCGCGGACGGCATCGAGTTGAACTACGGCTGCCCGCATGGCATGAGCGAACGCGGCATGGGCGCCGCAGTTGGGCAGGTGCCGGAGTATTGCGAGCAGATCACTCGCTGGGTAATGGAGGCCGCGCACATTCCAGTCATCGTGAAGCTGACGCCCAATGTCACGAACATCGTGTTACCGGCCCAGGCCGCGGTGAGAGCCGGCGCCAATGGGCTTTCGCTCATCAACACCATCAACTCCATCGTCGGTGTGGATCTCGACACGCTGGAGCTGACGCCAAGCATCGGCGGCAAGGGCGGTCACGGCGGCTATGCCGGACCGGCAGTCAAGCCCATCGCGCTGAATATGCTGGCTGCACTGGGAAAAGACGAGGAGGTGTCGAAGTCCGGCATTCCCATCTCCGGGATGGGCGGCATCGCCACATGGGCCGACGCGGCGGAATTTCTGCTTCTCGGCGCATCCAGCCTCCAGGTCTGCACCACGGTGATGCATTACGGCTATCGGGTGATCGAAGACCTTTGCGATGGACTCTCCAACTGGATGGACGAGAAGGGCTTCAAGACCATCGCTGACGTGACGGGCCGCAGCTTGCATCGCGTTTCGGATTTCAAGAACTTCGACCTCTCTTTCCGCGCGGTGGCGCGCATCAATGCAGAAAAGTGCATCAAGTGTAACCTCTGCTACATCGCATGTAATGACACCGCGCATCAGTGCATTGATCTGGTTTCGTCTGAGGGTAAGGTAGTAGAGCCGAGCGCGTACGATGTGCGCTCCAACGGCAAGCACACGGCCGTGGAAACGCGTCCCCGGCCCGTGATTCGTGAAGACGATTGCGTGGGCTGCCGTCTCTGCTACAACGTGTGTCCGGTGGATCAGTGCATCGAGATGGTCGAGCTTCCGCCAAAACGTAGCGCGGTTACCTGGGATGAGCTATCGCAGAAGCAAACGCCGGTTACAGAAGACTGGGATGCGATGGAAGCTTATCGCAAGAAGGTTGGAATTCACATTCACTGATGCACTTTAGAGTTATCGAAGGGCATGAAGGGAGAGCGTACCTATGGGACTGCTGATCAAGGGCGGTGAGATTGTAACCGCGGAGACTCGCCTGAAAGGCGATATCTATATCGAGAACGAGACTATTAGCGCCATCGGAACTGGCCTCACCGTTCCGCCGGGGACCGAAGTAATCGATGCCACGGGGAAGCTGATCTTCCCAGGCTTTATCGATCCTCACGTCCACATTCACTTGCCGTTCATGGGCACTTTTGCCAAGGAGAACCACGCCAATGCGAGCGCAGCCGCGCTGATCGGCGGGACGACTACGTTCATCGAGATGGCATGCCCTTCGCGAAAGGAAGATACGCTGGAGACTTACCACACCTGGAAGCAAAAAGCGGAGGGCAACACTGCCTGCGACTATGCCTTCCACATGGGCGTGGCACGTTTCGACGACAAATCGGAAGCGCAACTTACGGAGGTCGTCAAGGATGGGACGACATCCTTTAAAATATTTCTCTCTTACAAGAACTTCTTCGGCGTCGATGATGAGGAGATGTTCCGCACGCTCAAACTGGCCGCCAAGCTGGGCGTCATCACCACCGCGCATTGCGAGAATGCCGAACTTGTGGGTCAGTTGCAGCAACAGCTTCTGGCTGAGGGAAAGACAGGCCCGGAGTGGCATGAACCCAGCAGGCCTGAAGCAGTCGAGGCTGAAGGAACCACGCGTTTCGCGACCTTTGTGGAGCAGACCGGCGCCACCGGCTACGTGGTACATCTCTCCTGTGCGCCGGCTTTGCGCGTGGCCGTGGATGCAAAGATGCGAGGCGTCAAGCTGCACATTGAATCGGTGCTGCCTCATTTCCTGCTCGACAAGAGTTATGCCGAGCGCGCCGGCGTGGAGGGCATGAAGAACATTATGTCGCCGCCTTTGCGCGACAAGCGCAACCTTCCCGTGCTGTGGAATGCGCTCAAGACCGGCCTGATCGAGACCGTTGGCACGGACCATTGTCCTTTCGACACGGAACAAAAACTGATGGGCGCCAAGGCTTTCACGCAGATTCCCAACGGTATTCCGGGCATTGAAGACCGCGTGAACCTGATGTACACCTACGGCGTGAAGCGTGGCGGACTAGATATCCACCGCTTCGTTGATGCGCTCAGCACCGGTGCCGCCAAGTTGTTCGGCCTCTATCCGCGCAAAGGAACCATCGCCGTCGGAACGGACGCCGATCTGGTTGTCTATGACACCAAATATCGCGGCAAAATCTCCGCCGCCACGCATCACGGCATCAACAACTACAACGGCTTTGAGGGCTTCGAGATTGAAGGCCGGCCATCCGTGGTTACTGTGCGCGGCAAGGTGCAGGCGCGCGATGGCGCTTTTGTGGGCAAGCCGGGGATCGGACACTTCCTGCGCCGAGAACCGCAAAAATAAATTGCAATCGTATTTGAAAGGGGTAGATTATGCAGGTTGATGCAAAAGCAGCGGTAGAACTGCTTAAGGAACTGCGCGCACTTACTTCCGATGAACATGGCGCGCAACGATTGGCCTGGAGCCCGGTGTGGCTCAAGGCGCGCAGTTGGTTTGGATCCAAACTGCGCGAGTTGCCCGTGGAGCATCACTATGATGCCGCCGGCAATAGTTGGAGCACGCTCGCCGGAACCTCAGAGAAGGCGCTGATACTCGGCAGTCACATTGATTCCGTGCCCAATGGAGGCTGGCTCGACGGCTGCCTGGGCGTGATTGGCGCGTACGCTGTGCTGCGCCGCATCTCAGAGGAGTATAAAGGCAAGCCGCCGGTCACCGTGCGGCTGGTGGATTGGGCGGATGAGGAGGGCGCGCGCTTTGGGCGCAGCCTCTTCGGCTCCTCGGCCTTTGCCGGCACGCAAACCATCGATCAGGATCGCGGGCGTACGGATGCCGGCGGCAAGCGACTGGAAGATGCTCTGGCCGAATGCGGCGTCTCCATCGATAAGATCGGTGATGCCGGACGGGAGCGGAAGAACGCGGCGGCCTATCTTGAACTGCACATTGAGCAGGGTCCTGTGTTAGAGAAGATGGAGCTACCGCTGGGCGCCGTGCTCGGTACGAAAGGCGTAGAGCGCCACGCCATCACATTTCATGGTCAGGAGGCACACTCCGGCTCCACTCCCATGACGGCGCGGCGCGATGCGCTGGCCGCCTGTGCAAAGCTGGCCCTGGAAATTCGTCCCATCGCCAAACGCCATCCCGACGCGGTATGTACCATGGGCAGTGTCAAGACCTTCCCCGGCATCGTGACCGCCGTCGTTGGACGCTGCGAAGCTACACTCGACCAACGCGATCTGGATGCAGCCGTGCTGGCCACAATGTACCACGAGGCCCAGTTGAAGAGCGCGCAGTTCGCCAAGGAAGAAGGATGCACGGTGGAGTGGTCGCGCATCTGGAACATTGCGCCGGAGCCGTTTCATCCTCAGCTAATCGAATTCTGCGAGGAGGCAATCCGTGAGACTGCGGGGCGCTCCCATCGTCTGCCCTCCGGGCCACTGCACGATGCGGCCGAGGTTTCCCGTGCAGGCATTCCCACCGCCATGATCTTTGTGCAATCGCTTCAGGGGATCAGCCATAACAAGATTGAAGACACGCGAGAAGACCATTTACAGCTGGCCGTAACCGCGTTTGATAAGCTGGCGTCGAAGACCATGGATTGGATCCGCGCTCATTGAAGATGAATCTCGCCGTCGCGGCTTCTCGTTGGACCAGCATCCTGGCGTGACTCGATCCGTCTGTGCATTATGATCCAGGAACACGGTGATAAAATAGGAGACATCCTTTCCGGAGAACAAAATCATGAGCGATATTTCCGCATCGAAGACACTCACGTCTGAAGAAATCACCACCATCACGCGGCAGACCAACTATGGTACATGGCGCTTCCAGAAAGGTTGGAAGCCGCTGCACCTTGCTGACGCCGAGGGCTGCTGGTTTACGGATGGCGCGGGCAAGCGCTACCTCGATTTCAGCTCGCAGTTGATGTGTGTGAACCTGGGGCACAAGAATCCGCGCGTAATCGAATCCATCGCCGAGCAGGCGCGCGAACTGGCTTATGCCGCGCCGGGCTACGCTACTGCTGCCCGCGCCCGCCTCAGTCTCAAATTGTTGGAAGTCCTGCCCCAGGGCCTCAATAAATTTTTCTTCGCCACCGGCGGAGCCGAGGCCAACGAAGCGGCCTTCAAGATTGCGCGCATGTACACGGGCAAAACCAAGATCATCTCCCGCTACCGCTCCTATCACGGTTCCACTTCTGCAGCGATCGCGGCCACCGGCGATCCGCGCCGCTGGGCCATGGAGCCGGGAGGCAAGGGTTCGGGCTTTATCTTTGCTCCGGAGACAAACTGCTTCAACTGTCCCATCAAGCACACTTATCCGGGTTGCAACATCGCCTGCGCCGACTACGTTGAGCATATGATCCGCAACGAGAGCGATGTTGCTGCCATCATTCTCGAACCTGTCGTCGGCACCAATGGCATCCTAGTGCCACCGCCAGAATACTTCCCGCGCATTCGCGAGATCTGTGATCGTTACGGCGTCCTCCTTATAGGCGACGAGGTGATGACCGGATGGGGCCGTACGGGCAAGTGGTTCGCAGAACAGCACTGGGGTGTTACGCCTGACATTCTGGTCACCGCCAAGGGCATCACCTCGGCCTATGTGCCGCTCGGCCTCTGCGCCACCACCACAAAGATCGCGGACTACTTCGAGGATCACTACTTCTCTCATGGGCACACCTATGAGGCGCATCCCATGACGCTCGGCCCTGCCGTAGCTACCATCGAGGAGATGCAGCGGCTGAAGCTGGTGGAGCGCGCGGCAGAGCTTGAACCCTATGTGCGCCAAAAGCTGGAAGCTCTCAAAGCCAAGCATCCGGCGGTAGCCGACGTGCGCGGACTCGGTCTTTTCTTCGCCGTTGATCTGGTGAAGAACAGCGCCACCAAGCAACCCTTCAATACCATGCGCGACAAGGTTGAGGGCAAGCCACTGCTGGTTGATCAGATTGCAGCCAAGATGATGGCACAAGGAGTCTCGATCCAGTCATGGTTGAGCCACTTCGTCATCGCGCCACCGTTGATTGTGACAAAGGAAGAGCTGGACCTCGGCATTGCCGCGCTCGATGAACACCTGGGTATAGCCGATGCGCTGGTGGAAGGGTAGGGAAGTTCTGATTAATTCGCGCGTTCGTTAAAATCATCTCGCCCTCCGCTACTTCCGCAAAATCCAGGGAAGTCCTGCGTTAGGATGCGATGATGTGGGTACCGCCATTGCCGGTTACCGCACTTGCGACGCTCTCAACGGAAGTGATAATGCACTCCTTGCCCTGGTGTTCAAGGAAGTCGATTGCCGCCTGGATTTTGGGCCCCATCGACCCTGGCGGGAATTGGCCTGCGACTAAATACTGGCGCGCCTGGTCCATGGTGATGGTGTCGAGCCACTGCTGGCTGGGCCGGCCATAGTCGAGCGCTACGCGATCAACCGAAGTAAGGATGATGAGCTTTTGAGCGCGCACGTGCGTTGCCAACATGCTTGAAGCAAGGTCCTTGTCGACAACGGCTTCCACACCCACCAA
>JBEKFS010000039.1:0-24967 GCA_050013195.1 Occallatibacter sp. | reverse complement strand
CCGGCCTTGGCCAGGGCCGCAACGGCAAGATCGATGGGCGCGGGGTTCTGGCTGGAGGTGAGCCGCGCTGCGCCCACGCGCACCTCGTTGACGGTGACTCCCTCGACCGCGGTCAATGCCTGGGTGACGCGCTTTACGCAGGAGCCGCAGTGCATTCCCTCGATGTGCAGCGTGAATTCCGCCATGGGTCTCTCCCGTTTGTATTTGATGATACGCTGGGCGAATAGTTGCGCTATCGTAGAAGGTTGCGAGAATTGGAGGATCATGCAGAGAGAGTTTCCATTGGCTCCGTTGATGTGTGTGGGCGCGGTGATTGTGGACAAGGACCGGGTGCTGCTGGTGCGGCGGGGAAACGCGCCGCTCAAAGGCCATTGGACGCTGCCGGGCGGAATGCTGGAGCTGGGCGAGTCACTGATTGAAGGCGTGACGCGCGAGGTGCGGGAAGAGACCGGGCTGACGGTTGAAGTTTTGCAATTGATTGAGCTTGTCGATCGCATTCATCGTCTGAAAGAGGGCCAGGCCGAGCACGTCCGCTACCATTATGTGATCGCGGATTACCTGTGCCGCGTGGTGGGTGGACAGTTGCAGGCGGCTTCAGACGCCGATGCGGTGCGGTGGGTGGAGCGGGAAGAATGGAACGGGGCCGGCGCGCTTCAGCTTGATCCGATTACCGTGCGGGTCATCGAAGCTGGATGGCAAAGGGCGAAAGAGTTGGAGGAAAGATGAAAGCCATGAAGAGGCTGTTGTGGGTTGTGGGAGTGCTGATTGTGGTTGCCGGAATCGGTTTCTTGGCGCGCCCGGTGAGCTACTTCAACGAAGCGGCGTATGCGTGGGAGTGCATTTCAGGCGTGGAGAGCAGCTCGGTTCAGGTTGCGGGCCATCGCGTGCATTACCTTGCTCAGGGGCCGACCGATGGGCCACCCGTGGTGCTGGTGCATGGGCTGGGCGGACATGCCGAAGAGTGGCTCAATCTGTCGGCATATATCGTCAAGGCTGGTTACCGCGTCTATATCCCCGATTTGCCCGGCTATGGGCGCAGCGAAAAGCCCGTGGATTTCTCCTACTCGGTGCATGATGAGGCAGAAGCGGTGGTGGAGTTCCTCGATGCGCTGGGGCTGAAGCAGGTGGATCTGGGCGGCTGGTCGATGGGCGGTGGAATTGTGCAACACGTTGCCTTCAGGCATCCTGAGCGGGTGCGCAAGCTGATGCTCTTCGCGAGCGTCGGCATCAAACAGGCGCCTACGTTTGATTTGCGGCTTTTTACGCCCACGACGCCGGCCGAACTAAACCAACTGGATGCGCTGCTGATGCCCAATCCACCCCCTGTGCCGGGTTTCGTCGCGCGGGATATTCTGTGCCACTCAAGGAAGAATGCCTGGGTGATTCACAGAGCGCTGGATTCGATGAGAACAGGCGAGGACGCCACGGACAACATTCTGCCGCAACTAAAAATGCCGGTGCTGATTGTGTGGGGAGACGCGGACCGGATTCTGCCTCTCGCACTGGGCGAGACGATGCACCGCCTCGTGCCGCAATCTGAGCTGGATGTCATTCATGGCTGCGGCCACCTGGCTCCTGTGCAGTGCTCGGCCCAGATCGGCCCCAAAGTGGTGGAGTTTGTGAAGCGGTAGGGTTGAGGATCTGAATTACCTGTGCATGAAATCCCAGGTCCGAAAATCCGGACCTGGGGCACCCAGTTGTTGAGAATAGAGAGAATCTACACGCCGATAACGTCGCAGAGTTCCTTGACGGCGGCAGCGCTCTTCATCAGGGCTGCGCGTTCTTCATCGTTAAGCCTGATCTCGACAATCTGTTCCAGGCCGGCCGCGCCCAGCTTGCACAGCACGCCCATGAAGTAGCCGTTGATGCCGTACTCGCCCTCAAGGTATGCCGCGCAGGGAAGAATTTTTTTCTTGTCCTTGAGAATGGCCTCGGCCATCTCCACCGCCGCCGCCGAGGGCGCGTAGTAGGCGCTGCCGGTCTTGAGGTGCTTTACAATCTCGCCGCCGCCTTCACGGGTGCGCTGGACGATGGCGTCAATGCGCTCCCTGGAGAGCAGTTCGGTGATCGGGATACTGGCTACGGTGGTGTATTGAACCAGCGGTACCATCAGGTCGCCATGACCACCAAGAACCAGGCAGCTCATGTTTTCTACGCTGACCTTCAACTCCTGGGCGATGAAGCTCTTGAAGCGGCCTGAATCCAAAATCCCGGCCATGCCGAGAACTCGTTCGCGGTTGAAGCCCGACAGCCGATAGGCAGCCTGCACCATCGCGTCCAGCGGATTGGAGACAACGATAAGAATCGACTCGGGCGAATAGGTGACCACGTTCTTGACCACATCGGTCATGATTTTGAAATTGGTGTGCAGTAGGTCGTCGCGGCTCATGCCGGGCTTGCGGGGAATGCCGGCCGTGATGATGACCACGTCGCTGTTGGCTGTGTCGGCGTAATCGTTGGAGCCGGTGATGTGCACGTCGGAGCGTTCGATGGGCAGCGCCTGCTGCAGGTCCAGCGCTTTGCCCTGAGGCACGCCCTCGACTACATCAATCATCACTACATCAGCCAATTCCTTGGCCATGAGCCAGTGTGCCGCGGTTGAGCCGACATTGCCGGCGCCGATAATGCTTACCTTCTTGCGCATTTCATTCCTCCTTGGGGAATGGTGGTGCAGCTTACAGCTAACAGCGGACAGCTTACAGTGATCCGTCGTAACGTGAGCTGTTAGCTGTCAACTGTTAGCTGTCATGTTACCGATGATGCGGGAGGCAAACTCGCTGGTGCCTACCTTGGTTGCGCCGGCGGTCTGGCGTTCAAAATCGTAGGTGACGAATTTCTGCAGGATGGTCTTTTCAAGCGATGTTTCAATGAGCTTGGCGGCTTCCTTCCAGCCGATGAACTCCAGCAGCATGACGCCGGAGAGGATCACCGAGCCTGGATTGATGACATCCTTGTCGGCATACTTGGGCGCGGTTCCGTGCGTGGCCTCGAAGACGGCATAGCCATCGCCGATGTTGGCTCCGGGTGCGATGCCCAGGCCGCCAACCTGCGCTGCCGCCGCGTCGGAGATGTAGTCGCCATTGAGGTTGGTGGTGGCCAGAACGCTGTAGTCCTCAGGCCGCAGAATGATCTGCTGGAAGATGGAGTCGGCAATGCGGTCGTTGATGAGCAGTTTGGATTTCCACGCGCCGTTGCCGTGCGTCTGGCCGAGGGTGTCGAGGACGGCCTTGACTTCGGCGCAGACGGCAGACTGGTAGTCAGGAGAAGCCATGTCGAGGCCGGGCTCAATGAGCGCGGCGTTCTGCTCGACGGTGAGATTAGGGTTGGCGTCGCGATTGCCGAGAATCCAACTTTCGCGCTCAGTGACCGTTTCGGCGCGGAACTCCTGCTGGGCAACTTCATAGCCCCACTCACGGAAGGCGCCCTCGGTGAACTTCTGGATGTTGCCCTTGTGCACCAGCGTGACGGTCTTGCGGCCCTCGGCCAGCGCGGCCTTGATGGCCGCGCGCACCAGGCGCTTCGAGCCAAAAATCGAGATGGGTTTGATGCCTACGCCGGAGTCGGGACGGACTTTCTTCTTGCCGCCCTTGAGCAGGTCGTTGTTCAAAAAGTCAATAAGCCGGGCGGCGTCTGCCGAGCCTTCTTTGAACTCGATGCCCGCGTAGACGTCTTCGGTATTTTCGCGGTAGATAACGATGTTCAGCTTCTCGGGATGCTTCACCGGGCTGGGAACGCCTTGGTAATACTTCACCGGGCGCACGCAAGCATAAAGATCAAGAGTTTGGCGCAGGGCCACGTTGAGCGAGCGTATGCCGCCGCCCACCGGAGTGGTCAGAGGCCCCTTGATGGAGACTCTCAGATCGCGGGCTGCGGCTACCGAGTCGTCGGGAAGCCAGTTGCCAAAGCGCCGAAAAGCCTTTTCGCCGGCAAAGATCTCAAACCAGCGGATGGCGCGCCGGCCACCGTAGGCCTTTTCAACAGCGGCGTTGAAGACCCTCTCGGAGGCCTTCCAGATGTCGCGTCCCGTGCCGTCGCCCTCAATATAAGGAAGAATTGGATGGTCGGGCACCTCAAATTGCCCGTTTTTATAGCTAATCGGCTGACCGTTTTTGGGCAGTTCCAGCCCGTTATAGGTGGCTTGCATAGGTTTTGGAAGACCTCATTTCCCAGTTGGTTAGAGGATGAGGCTACCATCTGGGATTCAAAACTGGCAACGGTGGATGAAAAAATGCCCAAGTAAAGGTGCCAACTTGAAATGCTCCCGACTGGAGCAGCCTGCGTCAGGCCGGGCCGATGTACACAGACTTAAGACAAATTCCCCGCAAAATCTGTTGACGCCCGTCAGAATGAGATAAACTCATGCGGGAACCCTTTCCAAGAGCCATCATCTTCAAAGACACGGAGGACACATCGAAATTGGGAAAAAGCATGGTCCCAAAGAAGCTGTTTTTCACCAAGGGCGTCGGCAAACACAAGGAGCGTTTGACCTCCTTTGAGCTGGCCCTGCGGGATGCGGGGATCGCCTCGCAGAATCTGGTGCGCGTCTCCTCCATCTTTCCGCCGAACTGCAAACTGATTCCGCGCAAGGAAGGGCTCAAATACCTGAGTCCCGGCGAGGTGGTTTTTGCGGTGATTGCGGAGAACTCTACGCGCGAGCCGCACCGGCTGCTGGTTTCCAGCATCGGCGTGGCTATTCCCGCGGATAGAAACACCTACGGTTACCTGAGCGAGCATCACAGCTTCGGCGAGACCGAGGATCAGGCCGGCGAATACGCCGAAGAGTTGGCGGCGGAGATGCTGGCCACCACCCTCGACGTGGAGTTCGATCCGGACAAGAGCTGGGACGAGAAGAAGGAGATTTACCGAATCTCCAACAAGATTGTCCGCACCAGCAACGTGACGCAGTCGGCCGTGGGAGACAAGCGGGAAAAGTGGACCACTACGATTGCCGCCGCCGTCCTGATTCTGGAAGAGTAGGGTTGCATCCGGAGGAGTTTTAAGGCCAATCCTGCCTGCGGGATTGGCCTTGCTGCATGGTTGCGGAGGAATGTTCGGCGATCCATGACAAAGACGCGCAAATACAAGGTGGGGTTGGTGCAGATGCGCATGACTGCTGAGCCGGAGGCCAACTTCGTCTCGGCCGTCGGCCATATTCGTGAGGCGGCGCGGCTGGGCGCCAATATCGTTTGCCTGCCGGAGCTTTTCCGTACCCAGTACTTTTGCCAGCGCGAGGAGCTTCCGCTCTTTAACCTTTCGGAGGAGATCCCCGGCCCATCAACGGCGAAGCTGGCCGAGGTGGCCCGCGAATTGAAGGTCGCGATTATTGCCTCACTTTTTGAGCGGCGCGCGCCGGGGCTTTATCACAACACGGCGGTCACTTTGAACGCCGATGGAGCTATCGCCGGCGTCTATCGCAAGATGCACATTCCCGATGACCCGCTTTACCACGAAAAGTATTACTTCGCGCCGGGAGATCTGGGTTTTCAGGCTGTGGACGTTGCTTTTGGCCGCGTGGGAACGCTGGTTTGCTGGGATCAATGGTATCCGGAGGCCGCGCGGATCACGGCCTTGCAGGGCGCTGAGGTGCTTTTCTACCCGACTGCCATTGGCTGGCATCCGGCGGAGAAGGCTGAGTTTGGTGCGGTGCAGTATGACGCCTGGCAGACGATTCAGCGGGGCCACGCCATCGCCAACGGAGTTTATGTGGCTGGTGTGAATCGCGTCGGCCTGGAACATGGCGATGTTCAGGGCAATCGCGTTGAGGGGATGGGAATCGAGTTCTGGGGCGGCAGTTTTCTGGCAGATCCCTTTGGCCGCGTGATTGCCAAGGCATCGCACGATGCGGAAGAAATTTTGATAGGCGAGATCGACCTGGAGCTGATTGAGGAGACGCGCCGCAACTGGCCCTTCCTGCGCGACCGCCGCATCGACGCTTACGCGCCGATTGCCCAGCGTTTTCTGGATCCGGCGATCGCACAGCCGGCGGATGGAGATGCCAAGTAGAAATGCCTGCTTCTTTGCCCGAAAAAACGCCGCGCGAACTCGGCTACCGCATGCCCGCAGAGTGGGAGCCGCACGAGGCCACCTGGCTGGCATGGCCGCATAATCCCGATGACTGGCCGGGAAAGTTTCAGGCAATTCCATGGCTCTATGCGGAGATTGTGCGCCTGTTGGCCGCGCGTGAGCGCGTGCATCTGATCGTCGAGGATGCTAAAGCACATCGGCGCGCAGAGGGAATTCTTGAGCGCGGGGGCGCGAATCTCGACCGGGTGAGCTTCCACCAGTGGCCTACGGACCGCAGTTGGACTCGCGACTCTGGACCGATTTTTGTTCGCAATGCGGAGGGCAAGGTTGGCCTGACGAACTGGCGCTTCAACGCCTGGGCCAAGTATTCCGATTGGCCGCTGGACGATAAACTGCCGGGGCGCGTGGCGAAGCTGCTCGGGTTGCCGGAGTGGAAACCGACAATTGAATTGGCTGATGGTCGCGAGCACCGCATTGTCCTCGAAGGCGGCTCCATCGACGTGAACGGCGCGGGGATTCTGTTAACCACCGAGGAGTGCCAGTTGAGCGAAGTGCAGCAGCGCAATCCCGGCATGAGCCGCGCCCAATTGGAGCAGGCCTTTCACGATTATCTTGGCATCGATCAGACCATCTGGCTGAATCGCGGCATCGCCGGCGACGACACGCACGGCCACATCGACGACATCGCGCGCTTCGTCGGACCAACGACCATTGTTGCCGCCGTCGAGCCGAATGCAAGCGATCCCAACCACGAACCGCTGGCCGAAAATCTTTCCCGGCTTAAAGCCGCCCGCACGCTTGACGGCAAGCAATTTACGCTGGTCGAGCTGCCGATGCCGCGTCTGGTAGTTTTTGACGGCCAGCGCCTCCCGGCCAGCTATGCCAATTTTTATATCGCCAACAATTTGGTTCTCGTCCCCACGTTTCATGACCCTAATGACCGCGTCGCGCTGAACACGCTGGCTGAGGTTTTTCCGGGCCGCGAGGTGATCGGCATTCACAGCGTAGATCTCGTCTGGGGCCTGGGCACGCTGCACTGCATGACCCAGCAGCAGCCGGCCGCGCTACCATCGAATCCATGATGAACGATTGCATAGCCATGCAAGCCGCACTCGCCGAAGCTCGTCTGGCTGGAGAGGCCGGCGAGGTGCCGATTGGCGCGGTCGTCGTCCTCGAAGGCGCGATCATCGCGCGCGGGCAAAATCGCGTGCTGCGCGACCTTGACCCGACTGCCCACGCAGAGGTTGTTGCACTGCGCGCGGCGGCGGCGGCAATCGACAACTACCGTCTGACAGGCTGCACGCTGTACGTGACGCTGGAGCCCTGCGCCATGTGCGCCGGAGCGATGATTCATGCTCGGCTTGACCGGTTGGTCTTTGCCGCTGCCGATCCCAAGGCGGGCGCTTGCGGTTCAGTGCTCGCGGTGCTCAATCACCCGCAACTCAACCATCAAATGGAAGTGGAGCAGGGAATTCTGGCCGATGAGACGGCGGACTTGCTGAGAAGTTTTTTCCGCGAGCGGCGATAGGGGTTAAACTACCCGCATGAAGGTAGTCATGTACGGGGTTACCTGGTGCGGGGATTGCCGTGCGGCCCGGAAATTTCTCGACGCCCACGACATCGAGTACACCGAGATCGATATAGACCGCGATCCGGCCGCCTCGGCCGAGTTGGTGCGCCGCGTGGGCAAGAGGGCCATTCCGCAGCTGGTGATCGACGGCGAGTGGTTCCAGCCCTATAAACCGGGCTGGGGGTTGCTACTCGATGAGTTGCACCAGAGGCTGGGAATTCCTCGCACCTGAAGCCTATCTCCTTGTACAATCAAGGGTTGGGGAAGGGCTGCCGAAGGTGGCTCTGGCAAGGAGTCTCCCTTGATTGACCGCTATACCCGCCCGGCGATGGGCCGCATCTGGAGCGATGAAAACAAGTACCGCTGCTGGCTTGAAGTCGAGGCGGCAGCAAGCACTGTGTTGGCCGAAGACGGCGTAATTCCCGTCGTTGCGGCGGAGGCCATTGCCGCGAAGGCTGGCTGTTCCGTCGCGCGCATCCATGAGATTGAGGCCGAAGTAAAGCACGACGTCATCGCCTTCACTACGGCGGTGGCCGAGCGGCTGAGCGCACAGGGGTTTGCGGCTGAATCGCGCTGGTTGCATTACGGACTTACCTCGACAGATGTAGTGGATACTGCGCAGGCGCTACAGATCAAGGAAGCCTCGGTGCTGATCCGCGCGGGCCTGGTGGAGTTGCTGGAGGTGCTCAAGAGGCGGGCACTGGAGTTCAAGCACACGCCCACCATCGGCCGCACGCACGGGATTCACGCCGAGCCGACGACTTTTGGGCTCAAGCTGCTCAACTGGTATGCCGAGATGGAGCGTAACTTGGCGCGCTTTGACGCAGCGGCTGAGGATATGCGTGTCGGCAAGCTCTCAGGCGCGGTGGGAACATTTGGACATCTGAAGCCGGAGCATGAAGAGAAGATCTGCGCGCGGCTGGGGCTCAAGCCCGCGCCGGTGAGTACGCAGGTGATTCAGCGCGACCGGCACGCGGCCTACATTTCTACACTGGCGATTATTGGCAGTTCTCTGGATAAGTTCGCCGTCGAAGTACGCCACCTGCAACGCACCGAGGTGCGCGAGGCGCAGGAGTATTTCAGCGAGAAGCAAAAGGGCTCCTCGGCGATGCCGCACAAGAAGAATCCGATCACGTCGGAGCAGATCAGCGGCCTGGCGCGCGTGCTGCGTGGCAATGCGCAGGCGGCGTTTGAGGACATTCCGCTGTGGCATGAGCGGGACATCTCGCATTCCTCGGTCGAACGCATCATCTTCCCCGATTCGACGATTCTGGTGGATTATCTGCTGGCGAAGTCGACCGACCTGATTGCCCGGCTGCTGGTCTATCCCGAGCGGATGAAGAAGAACCTGGAAAGCACTGGCGGGCTGATCTTCAGTGGCCAGTTGCTGCTGGATTTGACCGAGGCCGGAATGTTGCGCGAGGAGGCTTATAAACTCGTCCAGACCCACGCCATGCGCGCGTGGAAAGATGATTTGGTCTTTCGCGAGGAGGTTGCCAAGGATGCGACGATCAGCAAACTGCTTAGCCGGGAAAAGCTGGCTAAGACCTTCGATTACACGCGGCAGTTGGGCAATGTGGACGCGATCTTCAGGCGGGTGCTGGGGGAATAGTAAGATGCAGCGGCGACTGGAATCCGCGCCGTAGGCGCAATGGTTGTTAGCCCCGCGCTTCAGCGTGGGGTGAGGGAACGCAACAATTGAAGGTGAGTCCCGTAGGGACGGTGCATCATGGCCCACACATACGCGTGCAATTTCATTCATTGTGTCTTCAGCACCAAAGAGCGACGAGCGCTGATCCCTGCCGACCGCACCATCGAACTTTACGCGTACCTGGGTGGCATTGCGCGGGGTGAGGGCTTATCGCTCGTTGCAGCGGGTGGAACGGCCAATCATCTTCATTTACTATTTGATTTGCCAGCGACCTCTTTACTTGCCCATGCAGTACAGAAGCTCAAAGGAAGCTCTTCCCGGTGGATGGGAGGGGGCTTCTCCTGGCAGGAAGGATATGGAGCGTTCAGCGTCAGTCCCTCTCAGATTGAGGTTGTGAAGGAGTACATTCAAAACCAGGAAGAGCATCATCGCAAACGCGACTTTGAGCAGGAATTTGTTGCGCTTCTGCGAAATTGTGGAATCGAATATGATGAGCGATACGTGTTTGGGTGAGGGGTATTTGCGCCGTCCCTTCGGGACTCCGGCATCTGGGGTGGGGCCAGCGACCCCACGCTGAAGCGCGGGGCTAATAACCATTGCGCCTACGGCGCGGGCGCTTCGGCCCTTCGCAATGTTGCGCGAAAGATGAGAGGAACGGTGAACCCGGAAGCGCGAGTGAGGTAAAGCCAAATGGAGAAGTTTGACCAGTTCCACGATGGATACCTAGATGGTTTGCTTATTCAGGGCGTTACAGTGCGCGTCTTTCTTAGCACAGAGGATAGACAAGAGTTTGTGCTAGAAGTGTCCGGCGTAGTGTCTCTGAAAGTTGACGGATTCCGTCAAGGTAACATGATCTTCGATGTCGTCATTCGGAAAGGCGACGACATTACGATTCGTGACATTGTGGATGTATTTGAATTCAAAGACGAGGAAAAAGCACTCAAAAAGCTCGAAGATGCACGCCGTATGAATCTTATCGTCTTAGAAATCAATCCTTCATATGGAGCCAGTTGTATGATCTTGGCTGAATTCGCCAAACTTCTACCTCGTTATCAATAGCCGCATTACGATTTGGCTAGCAAGGTGTTCTATTTTTCGCGCCGTAGGCGCAGTGGTTATTAGCCCCGCGCTTCAGCGCGGGGTGAGGGAACGCAACAATTGACGGGGTGTCCCGTCGGGACGGTGTTCATCCATGAATCTCACAGTAGCAATCACCGGCGCGTCAGGCGCGGTCTTTGGCCGCGAGTTGTTGCGTGTGCTGGAAGCCGACGAGCGCGTGGCCCGCGTCCACTTTGTCGCTTCGGAGAACTCGTTGCGCGTGCTGGCTGAGGAGTTGGGAGTTAGTGGGCGGAATGATTTGCTGGAAAAACTGATTGGCGCGCCGCCTAAGAGGACGGTGCAGCTTTCGGACTCGGACATTGGCGCGGCCATTGCCAGCGGCAGCTATCCATCCAGTGGAATGATTATCCTGCCTTGCTCCATGGGAACTCTGGCGGCTATCGCCAATGGCCTGGCTAACTCGCTGATTGCTCGCGCCGCTGACGTCACCCTCAAGGAGCGCCGCCCGCTGCTGCTCTGCGTGCGGGAGACGCCCTTTAATCGCATTCATCTAAGAAACATGACGCTGGCTGACGAAGCCGGCGCGGTCATCTTCCCCTGCATCCCGGCCTTCTATAACCACCCCGTCGACTCGACCGAGATGGCGCGCCAGTTTGTCTGCCGCGTGTTGGCCCACATTGGCCTGCCCCAGCCGGGAGCATCTGTGTGGAAGGCGGAAGAGTAAAAGTAGAGAGCCGCTATAGAGCGTTTTTCTTGCTGGTGTAGAGTGCAGCGTGGACCGGGTGGTCCACGCGACAGCCGGCCAGGAGGCCAGCGCTACCTGCTCTATCAGCGACAGACAACCTTGAGCCGAGCAGGAAATCCACTCTATACAAATAGGCAAAATGCTCTAAGTGGTCCTACTCGTGTGCGGCGGGGTCGATCAGCGATAAATCTGTCTCTGGATCGAGCCGACGGTGCATCGCATTCGGTTCAACGGTGACCATGACTTCCAGGGTAGGCCTTACATGCGCTTCCAGCACATGGCCGCCGCGCGTTGACCCGTCCGGAAATCCAACCACCATATGCGTGTGTACGGCGGGCTTGCCGTTGTAGAGCGCAATGTCGCCGATCATCGAAAGCACTTCTACCTGGCTGTCAATCGAAATCTGCTTGTACATCTTGCGGGTGGGGTCGAACCACGCCAGCCGAGCGCTTTCCAGCGCGCCAATCGCGGTAAAGTGCGCCGCTGTGACATGGTATTGGCGAGCAAAATCCGCTAATCCGGAGAATGCCTCGTCACCCTTGCTGAAGATGACTGCATATGTCTTCTGATTGTCTTTCGCGCTCAACAGTTCCACCTTCATGCCAGGCGCCATGCCTGTCGCAACCGAACGCGGCGGAGAAACCCAAACGTCCTGGCCCGCCTGTGCTCCGGCTGTTGCCGATAGTCCGATGGCCAGTAAAACCCCTACAAGTGCGCTCCATTTCATACTTTTCTCCTTGACAAATTATAAGGAAATTTATTCGTCGCGAGCTCGTGTGATGACGGGCTCAATCTCGTCTTCCGGAGTTTGCATGGAGGTTCGTTCCGCCGTAATTCTGCGCATCGCCATCAGCTTTCGCTGGACGCGTTCTAATTTATATGTTCGGAAGGCTTCGCGGAAAAGTTCGCTGAGGTTGCGGTTCTCCTCTTCGGCAACGGCGACCACTTGTTTTGCCAGTTCCTCGGGAAAACTAATAGTAAAAACGTGGGAGGCACGGGTTCGTGGAGCGTTCATCTTGTCATTATGACAAATTATGACATTGTAATACAAGTGCAAAATTGCAGTAACCAATGGATTTTTTTCGCCTCAATGAGGTACGCTGCTCTGTGGCTGGAATGAGCGCTGCCTGTCAGCGGCACGGATGAATGGTGTTTAGGGCCACTCTTTCATTCAGGCCGAGTTGATGCGCTTGTTCCAATGAGGCCGGGAACAGTTTTGCAGGCAAAGGTGTCTAATCCGGTATGCACACGAAAAGGCGGCAAATCGGGGGAATGAGGCAGGGGTGGAAGTTCATAACGCCCTTTTGCCGGGTGTGCCGGCAGATCGAGCAAGCCGGGATTAGTGCCTTGCTCTCGATGCCTTGATGCAGAGCGTAGCGGCCAGCGTTGGAAGGAATTATTTTCTTTCCTTGCATCTACGCTTGTCACGAGGGGTTGGGCTTTCTATAATCCATGCAAGACCGCATAGGAAACCGAGGTGGCATGGAATACCGTCCCCCCGGCGCTCAACCGCCCAAAAGAACGGTTTTGCATTCCACAAGCGTGCATTTGAGCATTGATTTCTATTTCTGCAATTCCCAGGAGTACTGAATGAAGAAGTTAGTCTTCGCATCTGTGATGGCATTGGCGATCGTAAGTCTCTTTTCGGCGCCCATGCTGCGTGCCCAGGATTCCACAATCACCATCAAGGATCCGGCAGAGTTCAACACCTATAACAACGCCATCGGACTAAGCGATCCAAAGGCCAAAGCGGCGGCCCTGGAGAGCTTTTTGAAGGGTTATCCGCAAAGCGTCGTCAAGGCCGCAGTTCTCGATTCGCTGATTGACGCCTACCAGGGTCTGGGAGATTCCGACCATACGCTCGACGCTGCCAGGCGCCTGCTTGAGGCGGATCCCAACAACATGAAGGCCATCTTCATCTCGGTCTTCCTCAAGAAAGCCCAGTGCGGCAAGACCAGCGATGCGCAGACCTGCGACGATGCCGCGGCGCTTGCCCGCAAGGGTCTTCTTGCACCCAAGCCAGCCGGCACATCCGACGCCGACTGGAAGAAGCTGATCGGCGGAGCCTATCCGGCATTTCATTCGGCAATCGCGTTCGATGACGCGGTCTCCAAGAAGGATTTCAAGGCCGCAATCGCCGAATACACGTCTGAGTTGATGCTGTATACGGATGCTCAGACCCAGGCCGGGCCTGCATTGCAGGACACGCTTCTTCTTGCCAAGGCGTATTCTCAGCCCGGCCCAACCAAGGAACTGGTGAAGTCGATCTGGTTCTATGCCCGCGCATGGAACTTTGCCCCCGCCAGCTACAAGCCCACCATTGAAAAGTCGCTGGAATACTACTACAAGCAATACCACGGCAACGACTTGAATGGCCTTGACGACATCAAGGCTCAGGCGGCCCTCACCACGTTTCCTCCAGGAACCCTGAAGATTGAGGCGGCTAAGACGCCAGCTGAAATCGCCCACATCGCGTTGGTGGGTGGCGACCCGGAGAAGCTTAATCTGGGTGACAAGGAATACATTCTGGCCAATGGCACCAAGGAAGATGCCGACAAGCTGTGGGCTCTGCTGAAAGACAAAGCCACGCCGGTTCCGGGCATCGTGATGGAAGCCAATGCCTCGGCTATCAAGGTGGTCGTGACCCAAGGCGTCAAGCCTACCGACTATATCATCGGTCTAACGACCCCGGTGGCGTGCAAGGATTTCCCGGCGGTCAGTACCGTTTTGAAAGAGGAGCAGGGTTTCATTCTTACCTCCGGCGTCAAGGCGGACACCGACAAGCTGAGTGAGCTCTTCAACGACACCAGGACGCCGATCAAGAAGATCGTGATTGAGCCCGTCGTTCAGGTAATCAAGGTTGCCGTGGCTCAAGAAGCCAAGGATGCCAAGATCCCCGACTTCATCGTCCATCTGAAGACGCATGTGGTTTGCAAGGAAGCTCCTTCAGCAGGGTCTGTGTATGGGCAGTCGAGCAAGGGTGAAGCGGAGCTGGACGGCACCTATGACACCTACACACAGGTTGCAGCCACGGCCACTGCGGCGCAGGCTGCGCAAATCGTGCTTCGCGACGGTGCGATCGTGCCGAAAAAGGCTGTTGCCGCGCATCCCAAACCGGCTGCCGGACATCCAACCCACAAGTAAAATGACCGGTTGATCGACTGATTTGTAGATTGCGCCGGGGCCAGAAAGGCTCCGGCGCCCCACACTCTCCTCCTGGGTCATTAAGGGCAGCCTGCAAATGGCTGCCCTTTTTGTATGTCCACGTTTCTCAACCAGGAGTCTGCCCCGCGCAGTTGTGGCTAGTCCCAGTCTTTCGCTACTCCCCCAGCATGATGCGCTGAATCTGCGTGGCGCGCCCCGTTTTGGGATCGCACGAGACCAGCGCGGCGCACATCTTGGGGTTCCCTTTGGCGGCGTCGAATTTACTGGGCATTCCGGTGAGAAACTTGTGCAGTACCAGTTCCTTTTCGACGCCGATCACGCTGTCGTAGGGACCGCTCATACCCACGTCGGTCTGGTAGGCGGTTCCGCCCGGCAACACCCGCTCGTCGGCGGTGGGCACATGTGTATGTGTTCCCAGCACCGCGGTCACGCGCCCATCCAGATGCCAGCCCATCGCCACCTTCTCGCTGGTGGCCTCGGCATGGAAGTCCACCACGATGACCTTGGCCCGGATGCCGGCAAGCTGCGCGTTAATGGCGTGGAAAGGGTCGTTGGTGGTGTTCATGAAGACGCAGCCCTGCAGGTCGATCACCGCGTACTCCACGCCGCTCTCGGTGGTTCCTTCATAGACGCCATAACCGGGCAATCCCGGTTGCAGATTGACGGGCCGCAGCACGCGACGGCCGCGCTCATCGCTCTCGGCGGGGGCAGCGTTCAGGTAGTCGATCAGCTCGCGCTTGTCCCAGACGTGGTTGCCGGTGGTCAGCACGTCCGCGCCCATGACGAAGAGCTCTTCGGCAATTTGTGGGGTCAGGCCAAAGCCGCCGGCGGCGTTTTCCGCATTGATGATGGTGAGTTCGACGTTATGAGCGGCGCGCAGATGGTCGATGTGCTCGCGCACGATCCTGCGCCCCGCGCTGCCGAAGATGTCGCCGATGAAAAGAATGTTCAAAAACAGCTCCTAGCTTTTAGCTTCTAGCTTTTAGCTAGAAGCCCGGTTTCCATCTTTACTGGAATTCTGGTGCCCCATCCTCGCGACGTACTTGTTTTTGTCGCTAGGGTGGGAGAGCACAAACCTCAACCAGCGGGCTCTTCCGGCTGCTGATCTTTGTTCTCTGATTTCTGATCTCTGTTCCTCATCAGTGGAAAGAGAATTACGTCGCGAATCGATTTCGAGCCGGTCAGCAGCATCACCAGCCGGTCGATGCCGATGCCTTCGCCGCCGGTGGGAGGCAGCCCGTAGGCCAGCGCGCGCACGTAATCCTCGTCCATCTGGTGGGCTTCCTCGTCGCCATGGGCGCGCTCCTCAAGCTGCTGGGCAAAGCGCTTGTGCTGCTCCACCGGATCGTTCAACTCGCTGAAGGCATTGCCCAGCTCGAAGCCGCCAATGTAAAACTCAAAACGTTCGACCCAATCGGGGTTGTTTGGGTCTTGCTTCGAGAGCGGAGAAACGGCGGTGGGAAATTCGTAGATGATTGTCGGCTGGATGAGGTGTAGTTCGGCCACAAGTTCGAATAATGCAGCGATTCCCTTTCCAAAGTCGGATAGAATTTCGGTGTCTCCCCAAGCAATGCTGACTTCAGTCCAAAAGTCTCCTCGAATTTTGTCAGAGGATTCATCATCCAATTTCGAGCCAAGCTTTTCGCCCAAGAAGATATTAAAGGACTTCCCATCAGACAGGTTTTCCAACGACGGACTAAACGGAAGCGCTTCTGGCCAGAACTTGATGATCGCCTCGCGCATTGTCAGCCGCGTCCATTTGCCCAGGTCAATTTCCACGACTTCTCCAGCGCGCGGCCCCTTCGGAATCGGGAAGTTGGTGATCGTCGTCCCGTTTACTTCCATCGCGACGAACTTGATGAGTTCCTCGGTCAGGTCCATCAGGTCGTGATAGTTGGCGTAGGCCTGGTAGAACTCCAGCATGGTGAACTCGGGATTGTGCTGCGTGCTGACACCCTCGTTGCGGAAGTTGCGGTTGATTTCGTAGACACGGTCAAAGCCGCCGACCACAAGCCGCTTCAGATAAAGCTCCGGCGCGATGCGCAAAAACAAATCCAGATCAAGCGCGTTGTGGTGCGTGGTGAAGGGACGAGCCGCCGCGCCGCCGGCAATCTGCTGCATCATCGGCGTCTCGACTTCGAGATAGCCGCGCTCGTCGAAGAACTGGCGCAGGGCCTTGAGAGTTTTTCCGCGCTTGACGAAGACTTCACGCGCTTCGAGGTTGGCGAAGAGGTCCACATAGCGCTGGCGGTAACGCAACTCCACGTCGGCCAGGCCGTGAAACTTTTCCGGCAGCGCCAGCATGGCCTTGGCCAGGAAGGTGAGCGTCTCGACGTGAATGGTCAGCTCGCCGGTGCGCGTGCGGAAGAGGTAGCCGGAGACGCCAATGTGGTCGCCCAGGTCAAGCAGTTTATAAAGCGCAAATGCTTGCTCGCCTACTGCGTCGAGGCGGACGTAGATTTGCAAGCGCTGGCCGTCCTGCTGAAGGGTTGCGAATCCGGCCTTCCCTTGCGCGCGAATGGCCATGATGCGCCCGGCCACGGCCACCGTCACGCGGTTGGCTTCCAACGCCTCCGCCGTTGCCTCGTCCCACTTGGCGCGCACTTGGGGAACGGTGTGCGATGCAGGGAACTGGTTGGGATAAGCTGCCTGCCCTAGCTTGACGATCTCTTCCAGCTTCGTCTTGCGCAGGTCAAAAAGATTGCGCTCAAATTCCGAATCGAACACGGTGACTTCCTCTGGGTGTGAACTGAGGCTTAGGTACAACTGTCAGTATATCGCCCATTTGCGTGGCAGGCGCCGAAGGTAGCTCCCGTGGAATAGACTTGTCTTTGGGTCGCGTGCAACTAATCCACCGCTACCGAGTCATAACCTTCAGGAGAATCCCGATGAAGCCTAGTCTTGGTATTTTGTTCCTTACCGCATCTCTCGCCTTTACCGCGCAGGCGCGGGCAACGGTTCTGCCAGACGCTTGCGGCGACGACAAGGTTAAATTCGATGTAAAAACAGAAACGAGCAAGAATCCGCCCGCCCCTCCGACAGATGGCAAGGCGCAGATTGTCTTTATTGAAAACGAGAATCACATGGTAGGCCCTTTCATGTATGCGACGGTCCGCTTCGGTATGGACGGAGCCTGGGTGGGCGCTAACAATAACAATTCGTACTTCACACTTGATGTGACGCCAGGAGTTCATCACCTCTGCGCGAGTTGGCAATCGGCTTTGAAAAGAATCGAGAAGAATGTCGATGTTGCATCCTTCACCGCCGAGCCGGGTAAGGTTTACTACTTTGCGGCCGATGTCAAGGTGATTCCCACCGGAGAGAACACCGCCGACATAACCTTTGGCATTTCGCAGTTAGACGAGGATAAAGGCAAGTACCGCGTCAAGGCCTGGAAGCTCGCCACCTGGAAATCTAAATAGATTAACGTGCCTTCTTCGCGCGAAGGGCGTTCATCGTGCATAATCACTTTGGATGCCCTTCAACCGCCCCATTCCGGACGACCAACCGAGCCGCAAGCCCTCTACCGCAATTCAGGGGCTGGTGCAGGCTGAAAAGCTGATGCAGATTGCGCTTCTGCTGCCCTCCTCGGCGTTTATTGGCTGGCTGGCAGGAGCCTGGGCTGACAGCCACTTTCACCAATCGTGGATCGGCATTGCCGGGTGCGTCTTTGGCGGCATCTCCGGGCTGGTTTATGTGGTTCGGCTGGCGATTACCAGCGCAGGTGATTCCGCAAATGGTGCGGGGACCGAAAACGGAAATGGGAAGGGAAGCCCCGACAAGCCATGAGCGAAGAAACCCAACCGCTTACCGATTTGAGTGATGCCGCGCTGCAGGCCCTGCTCCAGCGCGCAATCCGCAACACGCTGATTCTGGGGCTGATCTCCTCCGTGGTGCTGCTGATTGCCTCCGGCTGGCGCAATGCGGCGATGATGGCCGTGGGAGCCGCAATCTCGGCCGCCAGCATCCTGGAATGGCAGCGGCTGGTCCGGTTTATCAATGCCAGAATGGACCACCAGAAGACTCCCAGGGGCACATTGACAGTGGTGGTCTTCTTTGTGCTCCGGCTCACCGTTTTTGCCGTGGCCATTTATGGTAGCCTAAAGTGTTTCCATGGTTCGGTGGTAGCGCTTTTATGCGGCTTGACCCTGGCTCTGGCAGCCACGGCCTGGGAGTCGCTCAGGCTGCTCAGGGATTGAACGGTTCTGAGCAGCGAGCAGGCGGGAAACAGAAAGATTCAAGACAAAATGCCGGAAACATTTGCGCTTGTCCGCTGGCTGAACACCCTCTTCATGGGGGTCGAGGCCAGGGCTCTTCAATCGATTGGAATTCTGCCTGATGCGGCCGCTCAACAGGCCGTCAAGGTCAATCAGGCCTTCGGGTTGGAGTTGCTGGTCGCCGCCGGGCTGATCGCATTTTTTCTCATCGTGCGGCTGACCCTGGCGGTGGAGAAACCCAACCCGGCGCAGCAGATCGCCGAGATGATTCACGAGTTCACCGGCAGCCAGGCGGACCAGATCATCGGCCACGGCTACCAGCGCTTCCAGGCCTTTGTTACCTGCGTTTTTCTATTCGTGGTGCTCAACAATCTGATGGGACTGGTTCCCGGTCTGGAGACGCCCACAGCCCAGCCCTGGGTGCCGCTGGGCATTGCGGTGCTCACCTTTCTTTACTACAACTTTCACGGCGTTCGCGAGAAAGGAATCAAAGGCTATCTCAAGGAATTTGCAGGTCCGCTGTGGTGGCTCGCGCCGCTTTTGTTTCCCATTGAGGTTATCTCCCACCTGGCCCGCATGATGTCGCTCACCATCCGTCTTTACGCCAACATGCTGGCCAGCGACTTGGTAACGCTGGTCTTTTTTTCACTGGCGCCGGTGGTCATTCCTTCCATCTTTCTGGGCCTGCATGCTGCCGTTTCGCTTATCCAGGCCTATGTTTTCATGCTGCTATCGATGATTTATCTGTCCATGGCGGTTTCGCACGAACACTAAACGCAGTTCTCAGTTCACAGTTCTCAGTTTTCAGCTTTGCTAATGAACAGCGAGGTTCATCGCTAAGAACTGAGAACTGAAAACTGAGAACTGAAAACTATTTTCAAAAGTTTTCGCCGGAGAGCGCTTCCGCTCCGGGCAAACAAACGGCCGCCAGCGTGAGGGGGCCAGCACGGTGAGCCTCAACCACCAACTGGCGGCCAAATCCAAGGGAAGCAGGAGAACTATGCGGAAACTTCAATATGTCTTCATGGCCCTGGCGGTTCTGTGCTTCGCCATTCCGGCCTTCGCGGACGGCGGATCTGCCGTTCTCAACCTGGTGCCGATCGGCGCCGGCCTCGGCATGGGTATGGCCGCCGGTCTCTGCGGCCTGGGCCAGGGCAGGGCAACCGCTTCGGCTACCGAAGCGCTGGCCCGCAACCCCGGCGCCCGCGCCGGCATCATGCTGTTCCTGGTGCTCGGCCTGGCCTTCATGGAGTCGCTCACCCTGTTTACCCTGGTGATTGTCTTCGCCGTGGTCGCCAACGCCAAGTAAGGCTTGATTCTGAGCAGCAAAGCGGCCTCACCCGTTCGGGTGAGGCCGCTTTGCATTTGTACCTGATTTAGTGAGTTGTTAGTGTGCTCCCGGTGCCACTCTTTCCTGCCCTCCGCGCAGCATCTGAATGGCCTTCCGGTAGTCCAGATTGGCAGGAAGTGGCGCGTATTGGGTCATCTCCTGAACGCTGTCAAAGCTTTTTTCCTTGAACAGAATGCGCAGCTCCATCTTGATCTGGAAGCGCGCAATGCGCCACTGCCCCGCGCCCACTTCGGCCTGTTCGAGGACAATCCAGCCGCCCTTGTCCAGCTTGCCCAGGATGCCGAAGCCGTAATTGGTGTCCTGCTGCAGATGGCCCTCCAGGCGCGCCACACGCTCCTGGACGGCGTCAATCCACAGTTCGCCAGACATCGCCGTAAGCGCTTGCGTCTCCATATCTGGCGGGCTGAAAGCGGGGTTGGGGTGGAAACGGAACTTCTCTACGGCTCCAGCGGAACCCTGGCCAACACCCGCGTATTCATAAAGAAACGCCTGGGGCAACATACGCAGCAGCTTCAGGACGATCCCGGTGTCGGACTCCTCGCTCTGTTTGCGATGGCGCTG
The DNA here is from genome assembly GCA_050013195.1 of Occallatibacter sp. Classification (GTDB taxonomy): domain Bacteria; phylum Acidobacteriota; class Terriglobia; order Terriglobales; family Acidobacteriaceae; genus Telmatobacter. Next base: position 4,624 of record JBEKFS010000039.1, on the reverse strand, counting down.
CCGGCTGGGATCGCTGAGCAGCGCGTCAAGTCTGGCCTCTTCCCGCAGCTCGTCATCCGGGCTCAGCGGGTGGTCGTTGATGGCCTCCAGGCGGGCCACATCGCCATCGCGGGTTTCGGCAATCTCCTTGGTCGTAGTCAGTCGAGGGCTGGATTTACGCAGCCGGTAGCGCATGGGATGGCTCAAGTCCCGGGCGGTGCGCACCTCGGTGGCCAGCGCCCGCGCCACTAGCGCCTGGGCCTGAGTGGGCGTGAGGGCGGTGGCAGCAGGCTGCCCCAGGGCGGCTCCGGCCCAGGAAAACAGCAGGAAAAACGGTAAAATATTGCGCACGATCTCTAGTTTAGCGGGCATGGGCCGTCCTTGGATATAGATTGAAACCCTTGTCTGTTAGACGAACAGATGCCCCTTACGATACTTTGATTGAAGCTATTGGGCTTGGCGCGTATAGTGCGATCAGGGCCAATTAACAGCCTAGAGCTCTCTTAGAGATTGAAGCATACGACATTCGGCCAATACACCCCACTCCCCGGGGGAGCAGCGGCTAGTCCTGGCAGTACTGGACTGCGGATTCTCTGAGTATTCTTTAAGCAAGGTCCGGGGAAGGAATTACACCATGGCAGTTGAAAACATTCCCGCGCGCATCGGCAAGACCATCGTGATTTGCGGCGAAGTGAAGGGCAGTGAAGACTTGATTTTGGATGGGCGCGTGGAGGGGACCGTGAGCCTCTTGGAGAGCCGGTTGACCGTCGGCCCCAATGCAAACATAGCCGCAGATCTCACCGCCAAAGACATTCTGATCATGGGCCGGGTTCATGGCAACCTGGTCGCCAGCGGCCGCGTCGAGTTGCGCGCCGGCTGCATGGTGGAAGGCGATATTTCCGCTCTCCGCCTGGCGGTGGAGGACAATGCGGTCTTTCGGGGCAAGGTGGACCTGACGCAGGCTGTTTCCAAGGGCTCTGAGGGCGGAATCGCGCCGCGGGCCGGTGGCATCTCTTAAACAGGAAGCTGCGCACCGGTTCCGCCGTGTGCCGGCTGCCGGAATGCAAGAGGATTTTAAGGTGTTCAGCCGCTGGTTAGACAAAAAAGCGGAGAGCGTTATTCCCGCTGCCACCCCTGGTTTGACCGGGCCCAAGATACTGCGTCACTCGGGCGGATGGTCAGCTTTGCGCAGGCGGATGGATACTAAGTCCACCCTTCAGGCCATCGACATAGGCTATACCTCTCCGGCCAACGTCCACTACCTGACAAGCCGGGGCCACAGCATCTTCCTTACCGATATGGTCCGCGACGCCTGTTCGGGGAAATGGCAGACCATTGGCGAGGACGGTAACCCGGTCTGGGACGTCGAAGGCTTCCTGAAGCAGTCGCTTGATTTTGCAGGACGCACGTTTGACGTGGTGTTGTTGTGGACCACTCTCGACTATCTGCCAGAACCCTTCGTGGAGCCGGTGGTGGCGCGCCTGTTTGAAGCCACGAAACCGGACGGGCAGGTGCTGGCCTTCTTTCACATTCAGACCAAGGGCATAGAGACGGCATACTGCCGTTACCACGTCACCTCTGGCGACGATGTTGAGATACAGATAGCCCAGAAGTTTCCCATTCAGCGCGCCTTTAGCAACCGTGGAATCGAGCGGCTCTTCGCCGCCTGGTCCGGTTACCGCCAGTTTCTGGCCAAGGACGGCGTTTCGGAAGTCATCATCACGCGCTGACGGCATCCTGGACGAAAATACCAATACAAGGAGACCCAAATGAGCTTGAAGGGAGCGCGCATTACCTGGCTCGGACATGCGACCGTGCTGGTCCAGACCGCCAAAGGCACCAACATCCTGATCGACCCCTTCATCGCGCAGAATCCGAAGTACCCGAAGGATTTCGTCCTGCCGGCGAAGATCCACTACATCCTGCTGACCCACGGCCACGGCGACCATATCTCAGATGCGGCACCGGTGGCTATCAAGCACAGTTCCACCGTGGTGGCCATCTATGAACTGGCGGCTTTTATCGCGAAGAGAGGTGTCGCTAATACCATTGGGATGAATCTGGGTGGATCCGTGCAACTGGATGATGTGGCGGCTACCATGGTGGAGGCCAAACACTCGTCGGCGGCGCAGGATGAACAAGGAACTCACGATGTTGGAGTTGCGGCAGGATTTGTATTGACCATCGCGGATGGTCCGGTCCTCTACCATGCCGGCGATACGACGGTCTTCAGCGACATGAAGCTGATTCGCGAGCTCTACCGGCCTGAAGTTGCCATGCTGCCCATCGGAGGACACTACACCATGAGTCCAGTGGAAGCAGCAATGGCAGTACGCTTTCTGGAGCCGAAAATCGTTCTTCCGCTACACTTTGGCACCTTCCCTCCGCTGACCGGAACGCCGGATCAACTGGCCGCACTTGTCGATGCCAATGTTCAGGTGGTGCGGTTGGCGCCAGGAGAATCTATTTAGATTGATTGCTGTCGGCCAAGCGGATGGAGATGGCAATCCAGCCCCGTATCCGCCCTCGGCTTCAGTTACTTGCCGGATGCTATTTTCTTCTGCTCAGCCCAGCGGCGCTTGACGGCATCGGCAATGCGTTTCCGTCCTTCAGGGGAAATATGCCTCTTCTTCCTCTTCTTGTAGGCTCTCCTGGCGGCCGGAATGGCCGCAACCTTCTTGTGCGTTTCCCCGAAGCCGCTGGCCAGCAGAGCGCGGGCCCGTTGCAACTGAGCAATCTCGTGATCGATCTGAACCAGAATTTCCGATACTCCCACGGTTCCTCCTGTTAGATGCTGGTAAGTGATTCTGTTCGCCATGCGAAAAAACCAAGCGCGCGAACAAATCACTCTTCCTGACAAACACAATACGCAATTTAAGAATCTTTTACAAATTAATGATCCTTAGCACTACAGATGTAAATATTCTTTGCAAGAAATACTTCAGGAATCGGCGCATAGCCGGAACTTGAGTTATCTGACAGGTGATGACTAGAGGTAGCGCGAGGGTCTCGGCGGAGGCGACGGTCGATCGGCAGCATCCGATGCCGGGGGAAGACCGGAAATATCCTGGCTGCCAAGACGTACGCCTGTAGGAGCTTCAGAGGCGCGATAGTTGCGCAGATCGCGCAGGATCTCCTGTTTTTCGCGGGCATACTGTCCGGCCAGATGAGTCAATGCATAGGTAATGATGTCGCTGTGGTGCAACTCCTGCATGGAGGGATCGCGGCGCATGTTCACCCACAAACGATGCACCAGTTGCACATCGTCTGGGCTCAACTTGGGCGCGTGCGGCCCGATGTAAAACACCTTGGCTTCTCCGCTGGGATCGACGACATAGAAGTTGAACTGGCGCTTGGGTTCCGGCAGCGCCTCCCAGGCCTGTCCCAGATGAAATGCCTGCTCTTCGGCGGTGATGGAACTCGAGACTCCGGAGACCACCGAATCCACCTCAAGCGAACTGGCGGCCTGCGCCAATGCGACGAACACGTCCCCGGCAGGAATCATCAGCAATGAAACTTTTTTGCCAAAGCTCTCGGCGACAGAGATGGCTTTGGTGAAGATCATCTGCTCGTGCTCGCTGAAGCTCTGGTCCGCGGCGCTCAGGTACTCCGGTCCGCCTGCGCCCATCATGCGCACACTGATAACCACCACGTCCTGATCTTCTGTGCTGGTGTGAGAGAGCGTCCACTTCAGCGCGAAGGGATTGGCGGCATCGCGCATGGTCACCATCACGCCGCCGGGGCGGATGGCCGCGGACGCCCGGCTCACCGTGTCCTGATGTTCCAGTTGGAAGATATCCTTCATCTGGTGTGCGGTCAGGGCATGTTTGCGGAGGTTGGCGCGCTCAGAGACAGTAAAGATGATAAAGAAGGCGGCTGCAAACAGGACTCCGCTGACCGTGGCCACTGATTTGGTAAATAGGTTGACGATGGCGACGGAGCTCAGCACCAGAAATACCGAGAGCAGCCCGATGGGAATCTCGAATTTCCCTATGCGGATGTTGGGAGGAACCTTCCAGCCGCGCTCGCCATGATACTTCCAGCGCAGTACCAGCATGGCCAGGCTGTTGAAGGTGAACGACCAGATCACGCCGAAGGCGTAGGCCTCTCCCAGGACGATCACGTTGCCCCGGCTGGCGATGATGGTGATCATCTGAAGGATGAAAACCATGTTCACGATACGGAAGCTGGTGCCAAACTTCTTGTGCGGCTTGCGGAACCAATCGGTCAGCACGCCGTCCTCGGCCACGCGCATCAGCACGCCGGTCGAGCCGATCATCGAGGTGTTAATGGCGCCGGAGAGAATCAGGAAGCCGACCAGCACCACGAATATGCGGAAGGCGATGCGCCAGAACAAGGGGCCGACCATAAACATGGCCAGGCCGGCGATCAGGTTGTCCTGATAGATGTGGGCTATTTGCCATGGTGGAATCAGCATGGAAGCCAGCAGCGTGGCGCCGCCGGTGAAGATCAAACTATAGATGGCGATGACAATCGCCGCGCGCTTCAGATTCTTGAGCTTCGGGTGCTCAATCTCGCGGTTGACCTGCGCAAGGCTCTCCTCGCCGCTCATGGCCAGCACGGAGTGGCCGAAGGCCATCAGGATGCCGAAGAGGCCGAGCAGCGGCACCAGCCTCGTTCCCTT
>JBEKFS010000038.1:0-25071 GCA_050013195.1 Occallatibacter sp. | reverse complement strand
GAGCCGCGCCCGCCACGTTGCGTTCAACTCCCATGGAATGAAGAACCTCTGGACAGCAGAGTAGAATCACATCCATCGTTCGCGCTCGGACTCACATCTGCTAGCCTTTCAAGTGTAAAGCAATTTGCAAAAGCAGAAAATTAAAAGGACTTGAGTCGCTTTGCAGGGCATAGAAGCGGAGAAAATGGCGAATGGCGACAGCGGAATACTGGGCAATCGAAAACTACACATACCGCCCCTGTCCGCAACCCGCGCGGGAGTTCGGCAGCGTGGTATCGCCGCACAACCACTCCAGCCACTCAATTGAAAACATGGGCTTTCTCAACCAGGTGGTCAAGCTGCGTTTCATGCGGCCCATACGCAGTCTGCTGCAGGCGGCATTCGGATTGGCCGGCATTCCGGATCTGAATTATGCCGATATCTATTACCGCTCTCCACTCAGCGTCGAAGATGTTTTGCTGACAGAGTCCGCCAGCGCGGCGGCCCTTGGCTTTGAGAGCGTTTATCTGGGGATTACCGACCACGACGAGATCGCCGGCAGCCTGGAGTTGTTACGCGCGCATCCCTATGCCGCGAAGCGCAATCCTCTGGGCGAGGAGATTTCCATCTACTTCGACGATTATCTTTTTCACCTCGGAATCACGGGAATGCCCGCCGCAGGAATTGAAAATTTACATACCAACTTGTTATCGGCGGCTCGTGAGCGCCGCCTGGACGACCTCTTTGAAATGCTGCGCGCCAGCGGCTCTCTGGTGATTTTCAACCATCCGCTGGTTCCCTGGGGCAAGGACCCCGGTCGCCAGATTCCCGCCGAGGCGCTGCTGAGGCGCTACGGGTGGGCGATTCATGCTCTGGAATATAACGGCATGCGCAGCCGTGAGGAGAATGATCGCGTTTTGCAGTTGGCCATGCACGTGGGCAAGCCGGTGGTAGGCGGCGGCGACAGCCATCTGCTGCTGGCCAGTTCCGTACTCTCGCTGACGCAGGCCGCGAGCTATCAGGAGTTTGCCGAGGAGGTCAAGGAAGGTCGAGCCGTGTCGCTTGTACTGCCCACGTATCATGCGCCCCTGAGCTGGAAGATATTTTTACGCGTACTCTATTTCATCGCCCATTACCGGCGCCTGGGGCACTTTCGCGGCCAGCCTGTGAGCGAATTACTGAGCGACAGAACGGTGCTTCTGGATCCGGTTGGGTTTGTCTCGCGTGGGTTTTTGAGCGCAACCGCGGCGCTGGGACTGATCCGCTGAAGTATTTGAAATGCCCTTCAGATTGCCTTGCCAGCGCGCAGAAACTCCGCAATCCTTTCGCGAGTATCCATCATGCCACGTAGACTGACGAAGATTTTTGTCCGCAGTTCCGCAAAGGCTCTTCGTTCAGCGATGGAGACGGGAAATCGAGGCGCATAGCCGCCGAGCAGCTCCGCGTAGGTTTGCGACACGCGCGTTGCGGCGCGGCAGGATGCCAGAGTGCTCAGATCGTAAAAGATGGAGGCGCACACACTTTCCTGTGGGTGACGAGCCTTCTCCATTTCAAAAACATCCAATGCCAGCGAGCGTGCCGCCAGCAATCCGCAAAGCGCATCGGCCATGGCAAAGGTTACGCCCTGGCGCGCGTCGGAATAGAGCCGGAAGCCGCCCGAATCAGTCTGTTGCCGCAGCCGCTCGCTGGTCCACTGCCAAAGCCTCATTCCCCCGGCAAGGCTCCTCATGCCGGTGCGCGGCGCGCGTTCCGCAAGCTCATCAATTTCCCGGACCCAGTTCTGAAACTCGGCGAGAAAGCGTGTGTCGATCATAGCGGCTGAAACCAGCCGGCGTTGCACGGCCTCAGGCCCCATGTACATATCTTCGATTTGGGCGTCAATCAGGCGGGCTCTCTGACCGGCGGCGGCGGCCGGGTCAGAGCTGCCCCAGGCGGCTGCTCGCCGCAAACACTCCGGGATGCGGCTGCTGCTGAAAAGCTTTGCCGCGGGAGAAAACAATGCGGCCAGCTTTCGATCGCCGCTGGAACGATCTTTGGTCTCATCAAGCCTGTCATTCAGGCGCGCCGCGAAAAAACCCAGCGAGGCAGCGGCTTCTCCCGTGGCCCATAAATCTGCGATGTCAAGCCGGAACTCGGCACTGTCGCATCTCTTTGCCGATGAAGCGAAGCAGGCTTGCACGGTGGAAAGCGCCTTGGCTGCGGTCATCAGGCCAAGCAGGGCGCGCATCCGGCGCAGGGCCGGCTCCAGCAAGACGCGATGACTGAAGCGGGGAATGAGCGACCCCTCTTCCATCGTGAAGCCTCCGACAAGGCGCGAGGCCGGCACTGTGAGACGGAAGACTGGATCGGTGGTGGAAGCAGAGCCATGACCCAGCTTGCGCACTGGAGAGCCGCGCGTGAACTCGCCCTCGTCTTTTGGCTCGAGAATTACCAGAGAGCTGCCGCGCACAGCCTTACCGTCACCCTCAACGGCGGCAACCACAAATTGCGCAAAGTCCATGTGGCTGATGAAGCGTCCGCGTTTGTGAATCTCCAGCAGAGGCTCGCCGTCAGTGCTCTCGCCGGCGATGCTCATGCGGCCGGTAAGAGAGATCGCATCCGCACCCGCGCCGGGAAGCGGCTCGGTGAGGCAAAGAGCGCCATGACGCAGATCGGCGCGGCCCAGATAGCGATCGCGCTGCGGCTCAGTTCCAAAATCGCGGATGGGCATTTGCGCAAGACTTCCCGAGAGGCTGCAAGTGGCGACACCAGCATCCACGTAGGCCAGTTCCCAAACAGTGAGCGCCAGCCGCAGGGAGAGTCCGCTACGCGCCGAGGCCAGGATCGAGGTCAGCCCGAGAGCATCCAAGGCGCGAAGCACATGTGATTTTTCTTCTGTCCATCCGTGGGAGGGATGCGCCTGTTCGAGCAACGGCGCCAACCTATCTTGTGCGGTCTGCCGCGCGTTGAGGCGCACGTCCAGTAGTTCAGCGCTATCGGCAATTCGCCACAGTATTGCGTGCGCCTTATCCCACCAGCGGAAATCCATGGCGCTCCCTATTCCTCGTCAGCAGGAATGCTGTACTCGGCCAAATAGGCACGCGGATTCATCAACTGCTGCGAGCGGATGAGAATTCTGGCCATGTGGCCGATGTGGCGCGGATCTATCTGCGGCAGCCACTGCCACCACTTCTTGCGTCCTCCGGCATTGAGCACAGTACGTCGCCAGGTCTCGCAGTAGAGTTCAAAGAAACGCTCCACGGGCAGGCGCGGCTTCCAGAGCAGATGGTGCAGATCGTACTGGCTCCAGTCCAGAACCTTGAGCTGATTCCGAATCTCCCTGAAGTACTGTGTGCCGGGGAGCGGAGTAAGAATGGTGAAACCGACACGGAATAGCTGATGAGCCTCGATGAAATCCCACAATTCAAAGAAATTTTCTTCGCTGAAGTCGGGATCGATGATGAAGTTACCGGTTACGCCAAAGCCACATTCCCGAGCCACGCGAACTGCCTCCAGGGTTTTGGCAACATCGCTTCCTTTGTGCAGCGAATCCAGTCCCTTGCAAGTAGGCGACTCGAAGCCGAAGAAGATGTCAAAATTTTTCGCCAGGGGACGCCAGAGGCGCAGCAGTTCGGCGCTTCGGCTGACCAGGTCCACGCGCGATTGCACCAGTATCCATTTTTTGCGCTCACCCGAGGCCAGCAGCTCGCGACCCAGTTCCTCACTGCGCTGGGGGTCGGCCCAGAAGAGGTCGTCGATGACGAAGACATTCTTGCCGATCCTCTGAAAGTCTGCGCGAACATTTTGCGCGGAGTGATAGCGGCATGTGCCCTTGTAGAACTGCCAGACGGAACAGAATTTGCAGCGATGCCGGCAACCGCGCGTGGTTTCCATGGTCCATACCGGCATGTAATTGAGGCAGACGTAGTGTTTGCGGTAGGTCTCGACGGCGGCGCGATCGGGCGGGTGAATGTGATCCAGTTCCAGCCATTCGCCAGCCTTGCCGGTCGAGGCAAAGCCTCCATTTTCGGTGGGCAGCAGTAGCGAAGGAACCTCATCGAGAGGACGGTGACTCTGCACCGCGTCACAGAGAGCGACCATGATGCTCTCGCCCTCTCCCACGCAGATTGCGTCTATATTACGCGCTATTTCCAAAGCCTGGGGGAACGCAGCCACGGAGTGGCCGCCCACGGCAACAAATATGGAGGCATCGGCGCGCTTGATCTCGCCGGCGTGGCGCAGGACTGCGGCGACATCCAGAATGTGAAGGCAGGAGATGCCCACCAAATTGGGGCGGAACCGCCGGATAATGCTCGCCATGTTTTTGCGTTCAAAGCACATATCGACAATGCGCACCTGATGTCCGTGCACGCCGAGCGCAGCCGCAATGTATTCCAGTCCCAGCGGCTCGGTGCGAAAAAACGGGGCAAGACCGAAGTGAGCGGCGAGATGTCGTGGTTTGACGAGCAGAACTCTCAAGATGAATTCACTCGATTCTCTCCGGCAGGAGGGAGCTTCAGGCAATTTGACAGGCTTGATGCCATCTTAGAAGGGTTCTGCGATATCGTAAAGCGTTTTTCTTGAATTCGATATCACGACGCAGGCTGGATGATAATCACATCGCTGGTTTCATGTGGTCTGGATTCGATGCTAAAATGAAACCGCGAGTGGGCTGGTTGGTTTCGAGTTCCGGAAGGATCGATATGGCGCGGTCAGCGCTTTTTTTTCTTTTGTTTTGTGCGACCAATGCTTCGCTGGCGCTGCTTTATCCTTTTTCTTTTTCGCACATTCTTCTTGCAATTTCTCTTTATGCGCTGGGCACCGGGGTGATGCTCTACCTTCTGTTTCATCCCCGCAATGCCTGGCTGGTTTCCAACCGTTCACAGGTTGAACAGGAAGGCTGCATTGCCCTGACCTTCGACGATGGTCCCGATCCGGTGGATACGCCCCGGCTTCTCGACCTGCTGCGGGAAAAGAACGTGAAAGCTACTTTCTTTGTCGTGGGAGAGCGCGCCGAGCGGCATCCGGAGATTGTGCGCCGGGCCTGGGAAGAAGGACACCTGATTGCCAACCATACCTGGTCGCATCCGCCGCTGTTCTGCTTTCTCTTGCCGCGGCGGCTGCGATTAGAGATCGTGCGCGGCACGGAGTGCATAGATCGCATCTGCGGAATACGAACGCGCTATTTCCGTTCACCGGTCGGCTTGCGCCATCCTCTGTTGCGTTCCGCGCTGGAAAGAGAGGGGCTGGAGTACATCTCCTGGCGCATTCGAAGCTGTGATACGGTTATCAAAAATTCCGATTCTCTTGCCCGCCACATTCTGAACCATGTGGCCAGCCGCGACATTATCCTGATGCACGACCGGCTGCCTAAAGGAACACATGTCCTGTTTGAGGCGTTGCCAGGGGTGATCGACGAATTGAAGAAACGCGGCTTCAAGTTTGTGCTGGCCGGTACCCGCGAAACAGTTCGCGATTATCCAGAATGATGAGAACATGCGTACTCATTCCCGCATTCAACGAAGCCTCCCACATTACTAAGGTGGTAGAAGGCGCCAGAGAGTACGTAGAAACGGTCATCGTGATTGACGACGGGTCGAGCGACGGCACTGCGGAACTGGCCAGGAATGCCGGGGCGTTCTGCATCGAATCGCCAACGAACGGTGGAAAGGCGAGTGCTTTGCGCCGCGGCATTAACTACGCCGTTGCTCAGAACTTTACTCACGCCGTTACTCTGGATGGCGATGGCCAACATCTTCCGCAAGATATACCCGCGCTGCTGCGCGCGTCACAGGAGACGGGAGCAGACCTCGTGATTGGCGCCCGTTCCTTCGATCGCGCACTGATGCCGCGCGCCCGCTATTACTCCAACACCATTGGCAGCCGCTGGGCCTCGGCGCTCGTGGGTTGCAAGATCAAAGACAGCCAGAGCGGCTTCCGGCTTTTTCGCCTGGACACTCTGAACCGCATCAAACTGCGCAGCCGGCGCTACGAGTTTGAAATGGAAGCGCTCATCAAGCTGGGCCGCGCGGGTTGCATCATAGCCCACGCACCCATTCACATGGTTTACGACAACGGCCAAGCGCGTTCCAAGATGAAGCCGGTGCGGGATACGGTGCGCATCTGCCTCTGGTCGCTTGCGTATCGCTTTCTGGGAGCTTGAGATGAGCCTGCCACTCCGAATTTGCCTCCTGCCGGCGCTTCTGCTATTGATGCGCCCTCTGCCTGCCCAGACTGAAGATTTACTCATGCGCGTCTGGAACGGAGTGCAGCAGGCACAAGGAAAGTTTACGACCGGTTGCGGCAGCGTGGTTGAGACTCGCACCTCCAAGCTGATGGTCAGGCCCATGGTCTTGCACGGCAAATTCTGCGCCGAGGGCATGACGCGCTTCTCGCTGGAGTACTTCGCACCCAATGACCTGCGCATCCGCTTCAATACGGATTATCTCAACGTAACGAGCGGAGACGGAAAGACCGAAATTCTGGATATCGGCAACGGCGTTCGCCGCACCCAAGCGGCCTTCAGCCGTGAAACATCAATCGATGGATTGAAGAAGAACTTTACTATCACCGTTGAGGAAAACAGCAGGGAGTACGAGATGAAATTTATTCCCCGCAGCGAGGCTTATCGCCGCCGTTTAAATTATCTAATTGTAAAGCTCAACAAACACGACTTTCTTCCGCGCTCGCTGGAGGTGGACGGCAAGAGCGGAGTCAATAGCGTTTTTCTTATCGGCTTCACTACACTGAATACGAAGCTGCCCGCCGATACCTTCGAGGTGGTGAGACCAAAGTGATTGAGCGAAACGAAATCGAGAAGATCATTCCTCATCGCCCGCCATTTTTGTGGATCGACCGGGTGGAGGAACTGGAGCCGGGCATTCGCTGCGTGGCGTGGCTCAGGGTGGATGCGGGGAACCCCGTCTTTCAAGGGCATTTTCCCGCCCGACCCATCTTGCCGGGAGTATTGTTGATCGAGGCGGTGGCGCAGACGGCGGCGGTGATGATGGGTGCGGCAACTCCAGGCGAGGCTATGGGAACAGCGCTGCTGGCCGCGGTCAATCGCTTCAAGTTCTTCAAGCCCGTGGTGCCCGGCACTGCCTTGCGCATTGAAACAACGAAACTGACCCAGGCCGGAACCATGGCCTGCATTGAAGGCACGGTCAGCGCTGAGGGCGAAAAGGTGGCGAGCGGCGAGTTGTCGGTTGTATCCGGCCGGTAAGCGCGCATTTTCAAGAAAAGGTTCAGAAGTGCAACGAGGATTGAAGGAATATATTCGCAAGTACGCCACCACCCTGCTGACCGAGCGGCTTGATCCGGCTCCGGCCGCGGCGGCCGTATTTTGGGGAATCTTCATTGGCATTGTTCCGATCTATGGTCTGCAAACCTTGGCGGGGGTGGGCATAGCACTGCTGTTGCGGCTGAACAAGCCTTTGACTCTGGCCGCCACCTTCGTAAACAATCCGTTGTTTTTGGCGCCGACCGTGGTTTCCTCGATAGAGTTGGGGGGCTTTCTGCGCCATGGATCGTTCCAGCCCTGGCGTCTTTTGATCGCCTTTTCCTCTGCTCAACTGAAGGAGGAGGTCTTCTCGTGGTTGCTGGGCAGCGTGGTGCTGGGTCTGCTGGTGGGCGGCGCGGCGGCCATGGTTACGATGGCCGTAGTGTATTGGCTAACGCCCGCGCAGCGCAGCCTGCGTCAGCGCATCTGCTTCGTCAATCAGACCTATGCCGGAAGCGCGTACTATGATCGCGGCTTTGTGCGCTGGAAGATGCGGCTGGACCGGATTTTTTCTCTACTGGCGGCCGAAGATCTGGGGACGGGAACAGTAGTGGATTTAGGCTGCGGATACGGCATGGCGCTGTGTTTTGCGGCCTTCGGGGACAAAGGCCGCCGCCTGCTCGGCTGTGACTTGAATGCCCACCGAATCTCCGTGGCCGAACAGGCTCTTCACGCATTGAACGCAGAGGTACATGTTCAAGACGTGCGCCATTTTGCGCTGCCTCCGGCCGGCCTGATCCTCATTCTGGATGTGCTGCAATATCTGCCAGGTGAGGAACAACTAGCGCTGCTGAAGCGCTGCTGCGCGGCGCTGGAGCCAGGCGGGCGGCTGATCTTCCGGGTGCATGATCGCGAACGCGGACTGCGGACCGCACTTACACTGGGCCTGGACCGGCTGTTGTTTTCTACTGAGCACGTTGGCGCGCGCCCCACGATTCTCTGCGCTGCGCAATACCGGTCCGCGCTGAGCGAGGCGGGCATGGAGGTTGTGGAGCATCGTTTCCGCAACCGTCTTCCGCTGGCACACATTCTCTTCCTAGCACGCTGTCCGGCTGTGGAGTGCGCGTCATGATGGTTCGCTTCATGCGCGGGCTGGGGCGGCTGGTGATCAACCATCCGGGGTTGGTGGCAGGGGCGTCGCTTGTTCTGACGCTGTTTCTTTTTGCCAACATCCACAATCTGCGCACCGGAACCGAACTGACGGATATGTTCGGCAGCCACGACCCGCAATGGCAAGCAGCAAGTCAGATCGGCAAAGAGCTGGGTTATGGCAATCAGCTCTATGTTTTGGTTCAGGCTCCGGAGAATGATGCCGACAGCAGCGAGGCGATGGAAACGGCAGCCGACAGGCTTACCGCCGAAATGTCTGCCAGCGGACTGTTCAAACAGGCGCGTTGCGGCCTTAGTGAAGATGAACTGATCAACCTGGTGCGGCTCTTTTCCTGGCACTTTCCCTCTTACGCTTTGCCTGGCCAGAATGAAGCACTGGCGCAGCGGCTGGAACCGAAGCAGATTCATCAGAACGTGCGCCGCGCCGCCACTGAACTGGTCACGCCGTTTTCCACGCTGGGCTCGGATTACTTTGTCGCCGATCCATTGGGCCTGATGAGCGTGACGGCAGGCAAGGACGAGGGCTTCTCGCAGTTTGCCAGCTTTGATTTCTCCTGGGGTTCGGGAAACCGCTTTTACAGCCGGGATCACAAGGCGCTGCTGATTATCGCCGAGCCGCGCGAGTCGGCCGTGGACTACAAATTCGCCGAACAGATCATGGAGTGGACGCGCGCTCATATCCGGGGCATTGAAGCCGATGCGGCGATTCGCGATGCCGGCGTGCACGCCATTTCTGCCGGCGCCTATGTGTACGCTGAGCAGGATCACAAATTTGTCGAGCGGAATATCCGCCGCGTTTCGCTGGTCTCGATCATAGGCAGCCTGCTGCTGTGCCTGCTGGTTTATCCCAGCGTTCCGCTGCTGCTTTTGTCGCTGCTTCCCACCAGCCTGGGCATACTCTGGACCACGGGCATCGCGAGTTATTATCCCGGAGAAGTGAATCTGATCAGCCTGTCGTTCATCGCCATTCTCGCGGGCCTGGGCGACGATCAGGTGGTGCATTTCTTCAATCGCTCGCCGCAGGAATGGACCAAGGGAGGCAGCTTCAATGCAGCAATGGAGCGCACCTTTGAAACCACCGGGCTGAGTATCGTTTTATGTATTCTGACCGCAGCCTCCGCCACAGCTGCGCTGGCCACCTCCAGTTTCAAGGCGCTGGCGGAATTTGGCTTCATTCTCACCGTCGGCATGTTCATGATGATGATTCACACGCTGCTGACCGTGCCCGCGCTGATGCAGTTGTGGAACCGTTACATCCGGCCATTTGCGCCTGAGGGCATCACATTCCGTTTTTTGCCCGCTGTGGCGCGCGGTTCACTCAACTTTGTGGGAAGACACGCTCGCTGGGTTGTGGCGGTTGCCGCCAGCCTCTTCCTGCTTTCCGCTCTTTTATTGCCCTCCATCAAAATGGGCGGTAACTTTGCCGTCATGGGCGATGCTGATAGCCCTGCTATTGCCGCACAGAACCAGCTATCGACAAAGTTTGGCATTGAGGGAAGTCCGACGCTGCTGCTGATTGCCGGTAGTGAGGAAGATGTGTTGCGCCGCTGCGAGAATCTGACCGCCGGCTTGGAATCCTATCGGCAAAGCGGCGCTCTTAAATCTGTTTTCTCTCCCACGCAGTTGCTTCCGTCTATTCAGTCACAGCGGCAGCGGGCAACTGCGCTAGCCAATATCGACTTGAATGCCTCGGCCCAAGCTCTGGAGGATGCGCTACGCGAAAACGGGCTGCGCATGGAGCCGTATAAGCCCTACATCGTGCAACTCCGCAAGCTGGGAAAAGGCGCCGAGCCGATCACGCTGGAATCAGCTTCCCCTTATCTTCCAGCCGGGTTGCTCGACAACAGCCTGCGCAAGACCGGGGATGGCAGTTACGTTGCAGCCATCGCATACTATGCTGCTGGCTCCAGTGCCCATGAAGCAATCCCTGAGGCGGTGCTCGACTCCTGGCGAAGTCAGTTCGGCCCCTTTGTAGAGTTTTCTTTCGACAAGATCAATCGCGACATACAGAGCCAGGTGTTGCGCGACAGCCGGAGAGCTTTGCTGTGGACCGCCGCTGCCATCCTTCTGATCGTCTATCTCACCTTCCGCAACCTGCGAATCACTCTGCTGGTTCTGATGCCGATCGTCTTTGCTATCGTGGTGACCTTCGGGCTGTTGCGGCTCGCTGGACACTCCTTCAGCTTTATGTCCGTTACGGCGATCCCGCTCATCATAGGCATAGGCATCGACAATGGGATTCATCTGGTGCGCCGCTATCTGGAAAAAGCGCCTAACAATATTCTCGATGTCGCCAAGGCCTCGGGCGCGGCATTGATTCAGTCCAACCTGACGACCATCATCGGTTTTGGCGCGTTGCTCGCCGCAACCTTTCCACCGCTGGCCGAGATGGGGCTGGTCACTTCACTTGGTGTTGCCTTAACCCTGGCCGGCGGTTTGTGGGTCATACCAGCCGTGATCTTGATCGGGCGCGAAAGGTAGCCATGCACGGCGCTGCAGCGACCTAACCCTTTTGTTCCGGTCCTTGCAGGAATAATTAATGCATGCCAGAGCCAGCGATAAGCTGTGCGAGAAGTAAAACAGAATCAATAAGTTGCAAAATTATTCTGATGAGGCGCTTCGTTTTGTAAGTACTTTGAAATGACACGCTTGCAGAAATCTGAATTACTCGTACAAGCCTCCAAGCTATCATGTATACTTTCAATAAATTACAGATTCTGAGATGGATCACACTATGCTAAACACGCTAGTCGGCGATACTGTAATTGACACGGTATCTTCGCTATGCCCTCGCTGCGGCAAACCATCTCTTGCGACAATCTTCGACCGCCAGGGTAAGGTATACCAACGCACAGAGTGCTCCTGCCATACGCCCAGCGAAGACCTGATCTTCTCCGACACGGCGCTTTACCTCCGGCTGGAAGAGTGGAATCGGCTGGTATTTCCAGAGACACCCGCGGTCGGGATGCCATCTTCCTCCATCTGCCCGGCCACGGAGACAGGAAGCCAGAACGAGCCTTGCCTGGCTGTCATAGACATTACCAACCGCTGCAATTTCAAGTGCCCGGTGTGCTTTGCCGAAGCCAAGGGCGAAGGCAGCCACTACTTTCTGGAGATGGAAGTGGTGGTAAAGATGCTCAAAGCGCTGCTAAACCGGCCGGTGCCGTGCCGCAGCGTACAGTTTTCCGGTGGCGAGCCGACACTGCACCCCGACTTTCCCAAGATACTTCGCGCAGCCCGCGATCTTGGCTTTACACATCTTCAGGTAGCCACTAACGGCAGCCGCTTTGTCGACCCGGATTATGCAAAGCTCTGCGAAGAATCGGGCCTGCACACGCTCTATCTGCAGTTCGATGGCATGAACGACGACGTATATCTCAAGATGCGCGGCCAGCGGTTGCTGGACAAGAAGATCGCCGCAGTGCGCAGCGTCGAGCAGACGAATATGCGGCTGGTGCTTGTGCCGACCATCATAAGCTCGGTCAATGTGGACCAGCTCGGGCCGATCTTTCAGTTTGCCTTGGAACACAACAAGTTTGTTACCGGCATCAGCATACAACCGTGCGCGGATGTGGGCCGCATCGCGGTTGACAAGAACGGAGCCGAGCCCTTCAACCTGGCCGCCATGGCCCGTTCATTTGGCGAGCAGACAGGATTGACCCGCTTTCCTGACGATTGGTTTCCACTCAACTCCATCTCCCTGCTCAGCCGCGCCATTGAGCGTGTCCGCAATGACAAGACACATCCGCCCTTGAGCGACGCGCATTGTTCCATCGGCACCTTCTTCTACGTGGACGACAACAACAAGCCATTTTGCCTGAGCAGCTTTTTCGATCTGGACCGCTTCCTGCGCGGTATGGCGGATATTAAACCGCAAGCCGAACAAGGATTGATCAGCCGCCAAATCTCCAGGATCCGTCAGTTCGGCCAGTTGTCTAAGTGCCTCGATCTGGGCAAGACGCCTCCCGGACTAACCTTCCAGCGCCTGCTGCGGAGTCTGGACTCGTGGGAAGACAAGCACGCGGGCCGCTCTGAAGGATGGGAGCAGCGCGGCTTCAACGGCATTTTTGTTGCCGGTATGCACTTTATGGATGCGCACAGTTACAATCTGCGCCGCCTCAGGCGATGCATCATCCAGTATGTTGCCACCGATGGGCAACTGATTCCATTCTGCAGTTACAATGCAGGAGCCCGTCTGCGAGAGAGCGAAGAGTTGACGCGCATCGCCGGCAAACTCCCGCTGGGCGGTTATTCCGGATGCGCGGCGCAGGCAGGTGAGCTGCCGGTATAGGCCGATTAGCGCACCTCAGCTTTTTCAACTGCATTTCGGGCCGTTGGTCCCCCATCATGATGAAATCCTCGTTTATTACGGCATTTCGTGCCTCCTTCAGAGGGTCAGGATTGCAATGCATCGCCACCCTGCTTATTTTTTCAGGTTGTTTTCTGACAACAGCAACAGCACAAACCGGTCTGCCCCGGGATGCCGTTTCGATACCCGCGCCGGAGAGCGGTCAAAGCCTGAACACGATTCTCCAGGCGGCAAGCAAGTGCGGCGAGAACTCGTTCATTGTGCTGCCCAAGGTTGTCTTTCACTTTGGCGCGGAGGGCGATGCCAGCCAGCAGTTTGCGGCGCAGGCCGCGGCTCTCCAGAATATGCCGGCCAGTTCTCAGGTCTGGCTGGATGTGGCCGTCTCCTCTGATGCTCTCACCGGTAATGAAACCGAAAAGCAGTTGACTGCGGAGATCGATGCATTTCTGAAACAAGCGCCTCTTTCCGCACCAGCGGTGCGAGGAGTGATCGTGGAACCCGAGGCGCCGCGAACGGCTCCCGATCTCTTTGTTTTTTCGTTGCTACGTCTGGCGGTCGGGGCCAAGTCGGCCAACCCCGCGTTGCGGTTGGCTTTTGTATTTCCGGCCGGCTTTATTGGCCAATACGGCGACGCCGTCAAGCGGCTCGCTCTCTACTCCGATCTTCTGGGCACGGCGGGCGCGCAAGGGTGGCGCGAGGACGCCAGCTGGATCGCGGAACACGCACTCAACAAGCCGATTATCTTGAAACAGGAAACAGCCTCGCCGGCATCGTATCTGAACGCAGCGCTGGGGGCTTCCGGCTCCGCAGTCGAGATGATCTGGTCAACACCGCCGGACGTTGCTGCCGCTAATCGACTGTGCGCGGTCAATAGCTTCCTGTCCACCTCGCTACCCGCCAGCCTGCTTCGCATGAATGCCAAGGCGTTACCCTTTACGCTCACGGTAGACGGCGCAAGCAGCGACGAAGCCGGCTGGTTTAGCAGCGGGCAATTGGGAGACATGGTGGTATTGGCGCCGGTTCATGGCCTTCCCGATCATCCCCGAACGGTCATCCTGCAGGTCGCGACCAAGTCACAGTACGAGGTGCAATGGTTTGACCCGGAGACCGGAGAGCGAATCCCGGCAAGCGAGCCGGTGGCAAGCGCCGCAGGCTTGACTGCAACCTGCACCTGCAGCAATCCATTTGCTCTGATTGCCATTCACAAAAAGAGCAGCGCCGAAACCGCGGTCTACAACCAGGTCGAGGTCAAGAGCGGAATCGATCTGAGCGTCGAAGAGATCATCGCCCGCTGGCAGCAGTATCGCGAGGCGCAGAAGCGGAAACTGGACAACTACCAGGCTTCAAGCTTCATGAGCCTGCACTTCGAGAGCACCACTGTGGCGCAGGCTTTCGATATCTCCATGCGCCTCCGGCAGTTCTTTGAACGCGGCGGCAAGATGGAGTACGAGCAGACCGAGTTGTATGTCAACGGAGTGAAATTCAGCTATAAGCACGAGTTTCCCCTGCCCCAACTGGAACCGGAAAAGGTTCTCACCAAGCCGCTGGAGCTGACGCTGAATGAGCGTTACACTTACAAGCTTCTGGGCACCGAACAGATAGAAGGCGCACAGTGCTATGTTGTGGGCGTGGAACCCAAATCGCTGGATGAGAATCTTTACAGCGGCAAGATCTGGATCGATGGCGTCAGCTTCCGCGAAGTGCGGCAAACGCTGAGCCAGCGCGGGGCGAAAAGCAACATCGTGGTCAATGTCGAAACCCAAAACTTCGCTTTGGTTGGCGACGGTCAAGGCAACCAGTTCAACCTGCTTCGCTCCATCTCCGCGCAGCAGACGCTCAATGCCGCGGGGCGTGATTTTCTTCTGCAAAGGACGCTGCAATTCTCCGATTACGCCATCAACACGCCTCACTATGCGGAAGACATGACTGCGGCGCACCGCTCCGACGCGCCCATGTATCGCGAAACAGACCAGGGGCTTCGCGAACTGAAGATCAAGGGCGGCGAGCGCGTGTTGCAGCAGACCAGCGACAAGCGCATCGTCTCACTCGTGGGCGGCGCCATGTACGAGGGAACCTTCAATTTTCCTATTCCCATCGCCGGCATCAGTATGGCTGATTTCGACTTTCGCCACACTGGCGCGCAGCTTTCCACCTTTTTTGCCGGACCGATACTGGCGACAGACCTATCAAAACAGTACGCAACCAAGTACCGTCTGGCAGCAGATCTGGCGCTCTCCGCTCTGCCCGGCGAGAACCGTGTTTACAACGGCAATGTAGAAAATATCGCCGAGGAAATTTGGGCCTGGGAGCAGACCATCGGAGGGCGCGCCACTTGGCAGGCCACTCGTCACTTCAGCGCAACCGCATACACCTATCTGGCCTATGACATCTTTCGCCGGACCAGCGACACGGCCAACAGCTATGAGCCGCCACGCAATGGCGTGAAGCTGTTGCCCGGCCTTCAGGTGCGGCTTACCGACAAGGGCTATCTATTTACCGCCGACGGGACGCGTGGCCAACGCCTGGACTGGAGAGCCTTCGGCTACGCCGCTTCTCCGGCGCGTCCGGAGAGCGCCTACACCCTCTACGACGCCGACTTCAACAAGGACTACTACATCGGCAAATTTACCAAGGGTGGATGGGATATGGCTTACTATGGCGGAGAGCAACTGGATCGCTTCTCGCGCTACTTCCCATCCTTCTTTTCCAATCCGCGCATCCACGGAATTCCCGGCGGCACGGATTCCTTCGACGCCATCGCTATGAGCAACGTTCACTATGGCTTCAACGTGATGGACCTGATGAAGTTCGAAGGCATGTATAGTTATGCGCGGGCGCGCAACCTGGACGAATCCAGCCACTTCAAAAAGTTCGATGGAGTGGAGGCCAACTTCAACACCGCCGGCCCCAGGGGAACACTAATCCAGGGCACCGTTTCCTGTGCAATAGACGGAAACATTGCCCGTTACAACTCCCGCTGGGGCGTAACCATCATGGTCTTCAAGCCGTTCAAGTGATTGCCAATGGCGACTGACAACAAGACGGCGCTGGTAACCGGCGCATCGGGAACACTGGGCGCGGCCATGGCGCAGGCTTTGGCCGCTGCGGGTTGGCGCGTGGCTGTTCACTATCATCGAGGGCAGGACGCCGCTAACTTTGTGGTGGAAAAGATTCATGCCGCCGGCGGAGAAGCCCTTGCATTGGCCGCCGATCTGAGCAGCCAGCCGGAGGCGGCCGCGCTCTTCAAGCAAATCGAGGAGCGCTTCGGCCCAGTCGATTGTCTTGTCAATAATGCCGGCATCAACCGCGATGTGCTTTTGGCCTTCATGTCTGACGAGCAATGGGACGAAGTCATCGACACCAATTTGCGCGCGACTTATCTCTGCTCCCGGCTGGCCGTGCTAGGCATGATGCGCAGCGGCGGCGGAAGCATCTGCAATATCGTTTCGCCCAGCGGCGTGCGCGGCCAGGCTGGCCAGTGCAACTATGCAGCCTCCAAGGGCGGCATGATCGCCTTTACCAAGTCGCTGGCGCGCGAGGTGGGCCGATTCAATATCCGCGTCAATGCTGTCTGCCCCGGCGTTGTGCCCAGCCCCATGTCGGCCAGGTACATTGAGAAAGAAGAAAAACGCCTGCTTGCCGAGATTCCGCTGGGACGCTTTGGCAGGCCGGAAGAGATTGCTCCGCTGGTTGTCTTTCTGGCCTCTGAGCAAGCCAGCTATATCACCGGTCAGATGATTGCAGTTGATGGCGGGTTAATCTGACGATATTCGTTAATGTATCTCCATTACAATGAATACGATAAACGGAAATCGCATTCGCCACTCGTTTGATAAAGCACTTGGCGCTATAATGCCACCAAGTTAAAAATGGCTTCCAAAATGCTTTGAAAACAATCAGGAGAATGGAGATGAAAAAACTTCTTTGCTCATTTCTGGCCATCGTCGTTCTTCTAGTCCTCGCGCCCAGTATGAACGCAAGGAATTTCCTCGATAAGAGGGGCAAAACTTGGCTTGACTCTCACGTGAACGCGCCGCTGATTAACGTCGACGGCAACTGGTACGACAAAGAGTGGGGGCAGATCGTCTTGAACCAGAACAAGGACAGCAGAGAAGTTACCGGTAACGGCGACGGTTGGGACATCACAGGGGTGGTCAGCGGCAAACAACTCTTCCTGCTTTTCTCCGGCCGCGGCGGGCTCGTCTATTCTGCTGTGCTAAATGGTGACGGAGAGAAGAGTCTTGATGGGAGCTACGCGAATGGCCTCATGAAAGATAATACGAAGGGCAAATCGATGCACTTAATCAAGAAATAACCCGGTGAGGCATTGGCTAAGAACGAGGCAGCACACCCATGAATGATTTTGGCTGGCTTTTTCTCGACATCATCCCTTGATTCATCAAACGAAAGATGGACGCGGGTTATCATATTGGAAAGATTGTACGGAAGTTCGTTGACGGAAGGTTGCAAGAGGTCGAACAAACATCGGGGTCCCCGATCTGAAGGTGAAATGAGAAAAGGAGAACTTTTATGAAACGGTTTGTCATTTCCGCAGTATTGTTTTCACTCTGTCTTGCATTTCCAACCCCATCATTGGCCGGGCGGCACAGTGTTCCACGTTTTCTGAACAAGGAAATTCCGGCCGATATGAGTCACGCGAACCACATCTTTGTCTCGTGGGTCGATATGCATGAGGAGGACTGGGGCGCGCATGGCTATGCGTCTAAGCAGGAGTGGGCCGATGTGATCAGCTCGCTGAACGCCAGCCTGGGTTCGAATCTGATTGCTACCTACCTGCCGGGCAGGAACGTGGTAATGGCTAAGAGCAAAGATGAGGCGGCGCCGGCCGACGCCGATCTGATCATCAAGTTCAGCGATGTACGTGTGGACTACGACAACTATCACCTGATCCTGTCCATTCACTTCATCAATCCCAAGACCAACACCGAGATTGGCGTAATCCCCGTAAGGCCCTATTACGGAAACGATTGGGGACTGCGCGGCTACTTGAACGAAGCGTTGAAGGATGTGGGCATCAAGCTGCACGTGGAAGTTACCGGTGAATCCGGAAAGAGAATGAAATGAATGTTTGACCACATGCAAGAAGACCGAAACCTGGAAATCTGGTGAAGAATGTACTCTCGAAAGGGGAAACGAGGAATGAATAAATCATTTATCAAGATGTTCGCGGTGTTTTTCCTGCTTGTGTTTGCGACTTCATTGAACGCAGGCACGCTGGAGAATCAAGGCAAGGCATGGCTTGACGCCCAGAAAGATCCTGCTGAAATCAATGTCAATGGTAATTGGGATTCAAGGGAGTTTGGCTCCTTGAGCCTTGCCCAGACCGCAGGAAGCCGTGACGTGAGCGGCAATGGCGGCGGGTACAATCTCACAGGCGTAGTCAGCGGCAAGAGCCTCTACCTGATTTTTTCTACCAAAGGTGGCACTGCGGATTATTGTGCCGTGGTGACCGCTGAGAGCGACACTATCTTGAGTGGAGAATACTTTAACCGGCTTTCTCGGTTGAGGTTCGGCGCGGGCCTTTGTCAGCAACATGGCAGGAAGTTGCACATGACGAAGCAATAAGCAGCAAGTCACTGCAGTCAGCCACGAAGCAGGGTAAGGCCAGAATGTAAGGTCATTCGACTTCCATATCTGGCGATTTTACGTTCGTGGCTGGCTGCTTGCCTTTCAGTGTTCACGTCGGCTCCCACGTGATGAAGCGCCCGCGCCAACAGAGGCGTTGTGTGCCTTCTGGTCTCCGATCTTACTTTTTTAGTTGTATCGGGATCATTTTTGATGTGGAAGAGAGAATGCCCTTGGCATAGACTCCGGTCAGTTGAGATGACCCTTCGATAGTGAGCCTTGCTGAAAACGCCACCTTGTCTTTCTTCCAGATCAATAGATAGACGGTTTTACCACTAACTATGCCGGTGACATCCCAGCTATCAGCCGTACCGATGATTCTCCTGCCGCCCTGGTGCTGATTGAGAGAAACCATACCCCAATCTCCGCCGTCCCAAATTCCGGTTACATTCATTTGAGGCGGAGCGGTATTAGTATCGAGCCAGGATTTTCCTTCTCTTTCATCGGTCTGCCCGTGTAACAGAACTGAAAAAGCAAATACCAAGATGAATAATGTGGTTATTCTTCGCATATTCTGACTCCGATCTTTCTGTTGCTATTGGTTATTCGATCTTCCAGGTGCTCGGGGTAGTCTGCGCCAGCATGGGTTTGGCATCGGCTTTGCGAAGCAAATAGAGATTGTGGACGGGGGAATGCGGCTTGAATATGACCTGTTGCTCGAGATAGTAGGTTTTGCCGGCTTCAACTGTCATGATGAGCAAACTTCTGCTCTTGGCGCTTGAGCAGAAGTAGTGCAAGCCGGGCTCTAACGTGAGGGTGAAGAAAGTTCCCGGCAGATTGGCTCCCTTCCACTCTCCATCCACAGCAATCTTGTCTGGGAACGAGGTCATGCCATGGCGGGGCCGGAAGATATAAAACAACGCCTTGTTCCCAGGTTGTACAGTGACCGGAGGAGTGACCTTATCTGTGTCGACAGTGTAATGAACTTCCTTGTCAGGCGCTCCGCAGGCTTGCAATTCGCGCGCCTGCCATGTATCAGGATAGGTGTCTGGCTCAGTCTGGCAGAGCGCAGGCAATGCGATAATGCATGCAAGCATAAGAACCGGCGCTGGATAACGCATAGGTTTCACTTTCGACCATAGAATCCTAAATGATATCTGGTCGCCTTTCATCAATGCTTCAACACTATGGTTCACTGGGTGCACCGGTCAAGAGCTTTCGCCGAAGGAAGGACAGGCGATGCCGCAGCAGGCTCCAGCGCGTGTCTTTGTATGGGTCGGCATTGTTGCCGTATACCGGATGATAGGTCTCGATGCGCTGACGACCGGGTATCTTGATGCCAAAGTTGTTCAACTGCATGAAGTGGCGCATCTGCAGCTTGTAGCGCCCTTCCACACCGAAGATATACTCCAGCAACCTCTCATTGAGCCAGACAATATAACGGAAGAAGAACTCCCAAAAGTAGGTGTAGCCCTTAAAAAACTTCCAGTCTCCGGGAGTGGCGCGCCACATCCCGATCACCTCGCGGCGAATCTTCCAGCGCACGAAGTTTAGTTCCTCGGGCGTTAACTGGCTGGTGCGCACGTTGCTAAAGTAGCCGTCGTACCAGCGGAAGTCGGAGCGGTTGGCGATGCGTCCATCTTCCATCATCTCGTCCCGCAGCGGCGTCTTTGGATAGGGAGTCATGATTTGATCCATGACGCTGGTGATGCCCATCTTTTTGATGAACTGATAATTCTCGCGAATACTCTCAGCATCATCATCGGGCAGGCCGTTGATGATGCCGGCAATGACGATAATCCCCTCTTTCTGCAGCGCCTCGACGCCTCGCTGAATGGTATCGAGCGTGTTGGGCTTATGCATGGTGCGCAGGTTTTTTGTTGAGCCATTTTCAATGCCTAGAAATATGGAGACAAAGCCAGCCTCAACCATTTTCCTGGCGATATCCGGGCGCTGCGCGAAGCCGATGGGGCTGGCCTGGGTGGTGAACATCAGGTTCTTCAGCTTGAGCCGGATGACGCCCTCGCATAACTGTTCGAAACGGTCCATGTCAAGGGTGATGTTATCGTCGGTGCAGAAGATATGGCGTGCGCCGCGACTATATGCGTCTTCGATGTCGGCCAGCACGCGCTCCAGCGGGAAGACGCGGAACGAACGTCCGTACATTTCTCGAATGCTGCAAAAGTTACACAGATGCAAACATCCGCGTGAGGTCTCGATGACATCGGCCTTGCGGAAGTACATATGAAAGCCCTTGAGCAGGCGCTTGTCTCGCGCGGGAATCCGGATGCGCGCCAGGTCTTCAAGCGGACGCGGCAGATTGTGGCGGAACAGGCCGTCTTGCTTATAAGAGAGGCCGAGAATCTTGTCCATTCCCGCGCCGTCGGCCTGGATGCAGTCGAGCATCTCGCCGAAGGCGAAGTCGCCCTCGCCGCGCATGAGAAAGTCCCACAGGCCGGCATCCTGGCCCGCAGCGATGGAATCGGAGAACAAGGTGGCGTGATAGCCGCCCAGCACAGTGCGAATGCGGCTATCGAACTGTTTGGTTAGGTAGGCAAAGCCGGCGGTGGTGTCGTATTGGAAGGTCATGGACGTGAAGCCTACGACATCCGGCTTAAAGTCGCGCAGCATTTCGAGGTAACGCGGCACCGCCTTCGCGCGCCAGACAACCATGTCGGCGATGCGCACATCGTGGTTGTCGACTTGTGCGGCGATGGTCGCCATGGCCACGCTGGGCGGCTCCCATTGACGGCGTGGAACCCAGGGCGATGTGGCGGGACTCTGAACCAGCAGTGCTTTCATTTGGCCTCGATATTGCTAGCTTATCCTGTGCGCAGGCACCGCGAACTAATGCCGCAACATCTTACAAAATGTTAGCTTGATCAACACCCGCTTTACCACCGGATAGTTTTGCGCGGATCAAGGACGTGATTCGTTCCACTGTGTCCAGGGCATGTACGTCAATCTCTCGGGGCATGAATTCAATGGCGTAGCGGCTTTCTATGAAGTCGACAAGGCCGAGCATCCCGATGGAATCAATGATGCCGCTGGTGATAAGAGGCATAGTATCGGAAATCGTTTCGGCGGAAGTATCAGGCAGATAATGGCTGGCGACAAACTCTCTGATTTCGGTTTTAATCTCCACGCTTCATTCCTTCCGCCATCTTGCCCAGAGCAAGATAATCGATCTTGCCACGGTTGCCCTTGGCGATTGCATCGAGTGCGATGATGCGATCAGGCAACATATAAGACGGTAATCGACGCCCGCAGTGGGTTTTGATATCTGCTATGTTCACGACGCCGGGCGTACTGAGGTGAACAAAGGCATCTAAGAAGACACCCTTCTGTCCGTCACTAATTGCAACTACGGCTGCCTCCATTATATCTTGATGCGATAGAAGGGCGGCCTCGATCTCTCCGAGCTCAATGCGAAAGCCACGGCGCTTAATCTGGCGGTCGAGACGTCCTGCAAACAGGTAGCTACCGTCGGGAGTTAGTGAGACGCGGTCTCCAGTGCGGTAATAGCAAATACCGTCGAGCGTGACAAAGCTTCGCTCCGTCTCATCCGGACGATTCCAGTAGCCGCGCATCAGCGAATCGCCGCCGGCCAGAAGTTCTTCGGTACCTGCGTCGATTCTTACTGTGGCATAAGGGCATGGATGGCCAATGGGAAGTGGCTTTGAGCCGTCAAAATCAGGCGGTACGCGGCACCATGTCACCACGTTAGTCTCGGTGGGTCCATATAGGTTTGCGCAGAGGGCATTGGGGACGGCGGCTTGCAGCTTGGCGAGAGCAGGTGCGGGAAAGACCTCGCCGGCAAAGAGAATCAGGCGCAGTTCGGGATAGGCATGCGCGGCCATACGCCCTTCCTGCAACATGCCGGCAAGGATGGAGGGAACGGAATACCAGCAACTGATGTGGGATTCGCGCACAAACTGCACCAGAAATCGGGGCATCCATACTATGTGGTCGGGAATCAGCACCGCAGTAGCGTGGCACAAGGCCATGTTGAAAATGTCGAAGGTGGACAGATCAAAGCCCAGCGGCGAGGGACAGGCGATACGGTCGCCGGCGGCAATCTGAAATTCTTGTGCTGTCCAGCGGACGAAGGCGCTCACAGCGCGGTGAGAAAGCTCGACGCCCTTGGGGCGCCCCGTGGAGCCTGAGGTGAAAAGGATGAAGGCCGTATCTTCGGGCACGATTCGCGGCAATAATGCAAGATCAGCTTGATGAGTCCCTGGCGCAGTCCAGGCAATGCCGACGCCGGTAAGCAAATCAGCGATGCGCGGTGGAGCGCCTTCGCCCTCAATGAGCAGCCTGGCTCCGCACTCCGAGAGAACTGCGTCGATGCGTGCTTTCGGCCAGTGCGGGTGAATGGGAACATAGATGGTTCCTGCCAGCAGCGACGCAAAAACAGCAATGATTGCATCTGTGCTCTTGGGTAGGGCCAAGGCGATGCGGTCCCGCGGCTGAATTCCGTGTTCGCAGAAAAGCAGGGCCAGCGATTGAGCCTGAGCGAACAACTCAGCGAAGGATGTGACCCTCTCTTCCTCGACAATGGCGATTGCATCGGGCGCGACAGCAGCGCTGTGTCGCAGCCACTCGTGCAGTAGGTCGCAATCAGGCTTGGGGTCAGGCTCGGGCAAGCGTCACCCCCCATGTGAAGCCTATTCCCGCCGATGCAAACAAAAGTAACTGACCTGAATGAATGAGCCCTTCACGGCGCATCTCCGCATAGTTGATGACCAGGTCGCTGGCGAAGGTGTGGCCAAACTCGGCCATACGGGTGGGCGGCAAACCGCCCTCCGGAAGCCCCACCATTCTCCGGAAGCCCTCGCGATCGCGGTAGCTTATGTTGGAGTAGATGAAATGATCCACATCGCTCATGCGCAGTCCGGCATCCGTCAGAACTTTGTTTGCCAGCCGGAAGAGATGGAGATAGAAGATGGGCATGACCTTGTGTTCGATCATGAGCGCGTCGACGGTAAGCTGGATTTTTCCATCGACCTGCGTAAGAGCGATGGCATTATGCAGATGACCGAGCGTCATGGCCTCAACGCCCAGAATCAGAGGCCCCTGTGCAGACTCACGCCGAAGCACGACAGCGCTTGCGGCGTCTCCCTGCACGGTGATGGGCAACAGCGAGCGGTTGTGCTGAGGCGCGGTATCGCCGGTGATCAGTAACGCGGTCTGCAGGCGTTCGTCCATGCTCATCCAGCCCAGCGCGGTTTTAATGGCTAGATGCAGAGCACCGCAGCCGCCTGCGCGAAAGCTCAGAGGCATTGAAGTCTCCGCACCAAGATCGGCGCTGAGTTGGTGGGCAAATGAGATGGATTTCTGATTCTCTCCGGGAAAGGTGCTGTAGTCCAGGATGAGGTCGATGTTATGCACTGAAATTCCGGCTTCATCGATGGCCGCCTTTGCAGCCGTCAGAACCAGGTCGTAGGGTTGCTGACTACCACAAACACGCACACGGCTGAGTCCGAGATTGTCCAATGCCTTTTGTCGAGCCATGGGGCTCAGCGGAGCTAGCGTGGTCTCCACACGGAACCGCTCCCGCTCCAGGATATCTTCCACTCTCTCTTCGTTGGAAGGCACGGCGTAGGCAGCCGACGCAATGTTTACGTTTATATTCAACGCAGCTCCAGTCGCAGCGCGGCATAGCCGCCGTGAGCGGACGTTCCCAGCAGCAGAGCCTGGCCGCTTCCAGGGCGCTTGCTCAAAGCCAACAGTATATGCAACAGAGCGCCGACGTCTCCCATTCCTGCGGCAACAGGTTGCGTGGGAAAGATCGTTGCACCCTCGCTAACCAGTTCGCGGGCTGAACAATCCAGGGAACTGGACGCGCACGGCGCGCCATTGCCAGCGCAGATAATAAAGTCCGGCCGCAGACCCCCCAGCAACTGTCGCACGCCAGCTGAGGCATCACCGCCAGCCGCCCAACGGCCTGTGCCGAGAGCGGCATAGGAACGCGCTGCATGACGGCCAGGCGATTCCAACACCATGGCTACCACGCCCTCGCCAGGGATAAACCCGCCTGCTGATGACATGGGTTCATTGCTGAAGCAGGCCGGCGAAATCAATTGAGCTGCTTCGTACCACTCGTAAATTGCCTGGGTGAGAGTGTCACCCGCGAGCACAATAACCATCTCAGCCTGTCCATGACGCAACAAGGAAGCGGCCTGCAGCAGCGCGCTCTCCGCAGCAAAGCTTTTGCTGCTGATTGTCACGTTTGGGCCGCGCAGATCGTGAAAAAGGGCCACGTGGCCGGCTGGAGCATTGCCGAGTGTCTCAGGAAAAGTGATGGGGTCGGTCCCCGCCCAGCCATTTGCAGCAGCGCTCTGAAAGAAAGCCATGGTGAGTTCGACGCAGCCGAAGCCGGTGGCGAATAGAACGGCGAACCGGGATCGGTCCATCAAGTTCAGGTCGATGCCCGCATCGCGCAAGGCCAGCGACGAGGCTACCAACGCCCACGCTGAAAGAGAATCCAATCGTCGAGTCTTCAATCCCGGTACGATATTCGCGGGACGGAACGGCTCGACCATAAAGGCGCGGCGCAGCCCGGGCGTGCTCCATGTTGTGATGACACGCGGCTGCAAGGAAACTTCAGTGGGAATAAGTCCTGCCAGCGGACCATAAGCGGTCACCGAGCCGATTCCAGTAATCACGGGCAATGTCGTATTCATGCGCGGTGACTCCCAAAAACCAGCGCGGCATTGCTACCGCCAAATCCCGCTGAGACCGACATAGCTACAGGCAGCGGCTGACGACGGATATTGCCACGCAACCAATCGACCCGATCACTCTCAATGGGATCGGTCAGCCGGAG
>JBEKFS010000037.1:0-25141 GCA_050013195.1 Occallatibacter sp. | reverse complement strand
GGCCAGCAAGTTAGCGAGTTAGCGCCGATGAACCTTGCAGTTTATCTGGATGATCCAGCCGCGGAAGACATCTGGGCGCTGTGGCTGCGGGCAGCGCGGCGAACGCTGGTGCTGGAGCAGTGTATTGCGTCCTCCGAGCCGGCCTATCTTGCCAAGCACGCCTTCCAGTTAGCGCAGGAGTTTAATAACTTCTATCACAAGCACCATATTTTGACCGAAGAAGACCCGGCGCGGAAAACTTTCCTGCTGGCCACAGCCGCAGTTGCGCTGCGGGAGTTAGTGCTGGCGCTTAGTTGGCTTGGAATTGAAAGCCCGGAGGCGATGTGAAAAATCAGCTTTTAGCTATTAGCTTTTAGCTTCTAGCCGCTAGCTTATTTTCTTGGCCTGAGGTTTGCGGTATCCCACCCTAGCCGCAAAAGTTACAAGAAGCAGGTCCTTCGACTCCGCTGCGCTCCGCTCAGGATGACAGCGGCGAGGGTGGGCACCTGCGCTTCTGCGAGCTAACAGCGAGCGATTGGCCGCACCGCAGGCGCCTAGTGTCGGTGCAGATCTTTGTGCATGATCTTGCGTGTTTCGTGGAGACGATCGTCGGCCGGCAGGTCGGAGAGATAGCGGTTCATATTCTCATCCGCCTCCGCGCGCAGTAACCCAGCCATGTAGCTAATGACGCTGGGCGGGAAGATTCCATCCCGTTCGTAGAGTTCTCTCTTGGCTTCGAGAAAGCGCGCCGACTCGACGCAACTGCGCGGCAGGACGGGCAACGACTGCTGTAGTTTTTCGTCCTGGAACTTGCTGCCGTGAATGTAGAGGCGCTCGGCAAGCGCCAGCGACTCTTTGCGCGTAATGCCCCATTCGGCGGACATGGCGATTCCGGCCAGCAACAGGTGAATCATAGCGCTGCCGTCCGGGCTGCGAAGCTCGACTGTTTGACGCGAATCCGGAGCATTAAAGCCGCGCGTCTGTTGCGGATTCAGGCTGGCGGCGAGGTCCTCCGTTTGAGCCCAGCCCAGCGGCACGCGGATCATGGAACTGCGGTTCATATCGCTCCAGCAGATGCGTGTAGGCGCCTCCTGGTTGGGCACCAGGCGGAGATAAGCCGAGGAGACGGTGTTGCCGAAGGCGGTCAGGGAATCGGCGTACGTGCAAAGGCCGCCTATGACGCGCCGGGCCGCCTCGGAGAGAACGCCCATATGCAACATCGCATTGTGTCCGTCGCGACGCACTTCCATGTGCACATGGAAACCGTTGCCGGCCACGCCTTCTTCAATCTTGGGCGCGAATGTGGCCATGTAGCCATGGCGATAGGCCACGTTGCGGATCAGCCATCGCGCCAGCACCAGATGATCGCCAGCGTCCTCAATCGGGGTGGGAAGAAATTCGATTTCCAGCTGCTCGGCGCTCTTGCCCTTGATCTCGTCCAGATCGCTGCGCACTTTGTCAATGCCGCCGACTTCGTTATGCGCGTACTTGATGGCGCCGGTAATCTGCATCAGATAGCGCACCATCTCGTCGAGAACCGCTCCGCTCTTTACGAACGGCCCGGAAGCGTGGTAACCGCGCTGCCTGGGCAGCGGATACAAGTTGGAAGCCGGGTCGCTCAATAGAAAAAATTCCAACTCGCCCAGCGCCCAAAGTTCACAGCCGGAGTTGCGGCGAAACAGGCTGGCGGCATTCTGCAGAATTGTGTCTGGAGCAAATGGGACCAGGTTGCCTTCGCGCGTTAAGTAGCGACATGTGATTTCCAAGCTAGGTTCGCCAAACGGGTTTAGAAACGCGCTCTTGTAAAGCGGAGCAACATAAAGGTCTGAAATTGTCGATTCGACCATGCCCTTGAAAAGCGAAGACCCATCGACGCGCTCGCCATCGGCCAGCAGACGCTCGGCTTGCACGCGGCTGGATATAGGAACCTTCAACTCCTTGTATTTACCGTCCAGAGCCGTGTAGTGCAGCGTGATGCGCTCGATCTGCTTCCGCTCGATGACCTGAAGCAGATCCTCGCGGGTAAACTCTTCGCGCGGCTTGTCCACGAGCATGCAGATGGGGTTGGTTAGCGCGTAGACGGAATCGGCATGTGCTGCCATGGGTGATCCTCGCTTAGAACCTATTTGGACAGAGAAAACAACGTCGTCAACTCGACGACGAATTATAACAGCACGTCCCTGACGCTTGGGATGCCGGCCGGCACGTTGCTGGTGTCTATGAGGAAACCGTTTGCAGTGGCTGAAGGTTAAAAGCTCCGCACCCACTCCAGAATCGAACGCACTCCAACCCCGCTGGGGCCTTTGGCGATGTAGGGCTTCGAGTCTTCTGCCCAGGCGAGGCCGGCGATGTCGAGGTGAATCCAGGGCGTGTCCTCTACGAAGACTTTGAGGAACTCGGCTGCGGTGATGGCGCCGCCCCAGCGTCCGCCGGTGTTCTTGATATCGCCGATGTCGGACTTGATCATCTCGGCGTACTCCTCGCCCAAGGGCAGCCGCCAGAACTTTTCGCCGGAGATAGCGAGCGCCGCGTCGAACTTTGCCCAAGCCTCGTCGTCGTTGGAGAAGGCACCGGCGTTCACGTGGCCAAGAGCGACGATGCATGCGCCGGTCAATGTGGCGGCGTCGATGAGGTGAGTTGCGCCGAGCTGCCGTGTATATGTGAGGCCATCGGCAAGAACCAGCCGGCCTTCGGCGTCGGTGTTGATGATTTCGATTGTTTTGCCGGGCTTATCCGGCGAAAACGGCATTGCGGTCTGCACGTCGCCGGGCTTTTGCGCTGTTCCCGAAGGCATATTTTCAGCGGCACAGATGACAGCGATGACGCGCACTTTTGGCTTGAGCAGGGCGATGGCGCGCATGGCGCCGAGCATGGCCGCGCCGCCGGCCATATCGGTTTTCATCTCTTCCATTTTCTCGCTGGGCTTGATGGAGATGCCGCCGGAGTCGAAGGTGATGCCCTTGCCGACCAGGCCCAAAGTCGGACCTGTGTAGGGGCCAGCCTTCATGCCTACTGGTTCGTAGCGCAGGACAATCAGCGCTGGCGGCTCGGCGGAACCTTGCGATACGCTCCAGAATGCGCCCATTTTCAGCTCGCGCAGCTTTTCGGTGGAATGGACTTCCCAGCCCAGGCCGACTTCGGCTGCCATCAGAGCAGCGTGCTGGCCAAGGATGGTAGGCGTCAATTTGTTACCTGGCTCGTTGACCAGCGAGCGGGTAAAGTTCTGACTCTCGCCGATAATGATGCCCTCGGCAAAGGCGGCTTCGAGAGCAGTTTTGTCGGCGCTGGCGGGAGCAGCGAGGGTAAACGACTCCGTGCTCTGGTCCTTGCGTTCGCTGCGATAGGTGTCCGGATCGAAGTCGCCTACAAACGCGCCCTCGACGGCGGCGCGCACACTCGCCGTGTGGGGCAACGTTTTTGGGTCGCTTTCAGGCAGGGCAAGAGCAAGCTCCCGGATGCCGCGCGGTTTGATGAAGCGAACGGCGGTTCCGGCGGCAGAGCGCACGGAGTGAACCGTGGCCTTGGCCTGCTTGCCCAGGCCGACGAGCAGGAGACGCTTTGCGGCGAGACCCGCAGGGGTGTGGAGCAGAGCCGTTTCGTTGGCGGCGGCCTTGAATTCGCCGCTGGCGAGGATGGCGGCCGCGGCAGCCTGAATGGCCGGGTCGGCGGTCAGCAGCATGGGCTGAGGCTTGGCATCGGGGGCTTTGTCGGTTTGGGTGTCGGTGGCCAGGACAGCCAGGAGTTCTGTCTTGATTTGGGAGAGGCTTGCAAAAGAAAGTTGGGTCCGCATAGATACCATTATTCCATTTGGAAGTGAGGCGGTGGGACACCCGCTTGTGCTGAGAGGCCTTTACCGCCCCATCTTGTGTTTGCTGGCGTTGACGGCGGCGCGGGCATCGCGATCGGCTTCTCGGCGCTTTTCTGTCTCCCGCTTGTCCCAATCCTGCTTGCCTTTGGCCACGGCCAGTTCGCATTTGACCCGGCCGTTGCGGAAGTAAAGCCGGGTGGGGATGAGCGTGTGGCCCTTGATCTGCGTCTTGGAGAGTAGCTTGCGAACTTCTGTCTTGTGCAGAAGCAGCTTGCGGGTGCGGGTGGCGTCGTGGTTGGAGATGTTTCCGTGGGAGTAAGGGCCTATATGCAGGTTGAGCAGGAACGCCTCGCCGTTCTGGATGAGGCCGTAGGAGTCTTTGAGGTTGGCCTTGCCCTCGCGGATGGACTTGACCTCCGTCCCGCGCAGACTTACGCCTGCTTCGAACTTTTCGAGAAGAAAGTAGTTGTGGCTGGCCGAGCGATTGTGCGCGGCGTCGCGCTGGCCGCTGGCCACCGGGTCGCGGGGCTTGGCAGGCTTCTGCGGGCCGGGGCTGGCCTTTTGAGCGATCACGTGGCTGGTTTGGCGAGCCATCCGCAAGTCTCCTCGAATCTCAATCCTAGCATTGGCGCGGGTTTTGTTAGAATGGAGCAGCGTTGAATGGGATTATCCACCAATCGAAATTGCGTCAAGATGCGCGTCTGGGGCGGCCAAGGCAGCCCGCAAGGGCCCGATGAGCAGTGCGGGCCGGCGAAGACGCCGGGGAGTTCGATGAAAAGCTGCGTTCAAGCACAGGCTGCCGCCAGATCCGTTTTTTCAGGAGCCATTTTCTGGATTGCGCTTGTTGCCGTCCTGGCAGTCTTCAGCCTGTCCAGCGTTACCCTGCGCGCCCAATCAGCCAACGCTTTTTTCAAGCGTGGCCAGGCCGCAGAGGCGAAGGAGGACTACGACGCGGCCTTCGAAAACTACCAGAAGGCTTACGCCAAGTCTCCCAAGGACCTGCAATATCGCACGCTTTTCTATCGGGTTCGGATTACCGCTTCTGCCATGCACGTGACCAAGGGCCAGAAGCTGCTGAATGCGGGCAACGAACAGGGGGCGCTATCGGAGTTTCTGCACGCCGCCGAGATCGACCCCAGCAATGAAGCAGCACAGCAGGCCATTGCCCTGGTAAGGAAGAAACACGGCGAGGTGGCCCCCGTCTCCGAAACCAGCCTTCCCCAGCCCGAGGGCAGAGAGGAGAATCTGGAATCGATGGGCGCCCCGGCAGTCCTGAAGCCAGTGTCCAATGAGCCGCTTACACTGCACATCCAGGAAGACGCCAAAATGGTCTACCAGGCTATCGGCAAAGCCGCCGGCGTGAATGTCCTGTTTGACCCGGATTACACCTCCAAGCGCATTCAGGTGGACCTGAACAACGTCTCTCTGCTCGACGCGCTGCGCATTGTGGGCACCATCTCCAATACCTTCTGGAGGCCGGTTACCGAAAACACGCTTTTTGTGGCCGCCAACACCCGCGCTCGCCACACTGAGCTGGATGAGCAGGCCGTGCAGACCTTTTATCTTTCCAATGCATGGCAGCAAAACGACCTGACCGACGTACAGACCGCCATTCGCAACCTGCTGCCCAACGCCAAGGTCTATGCCGTGGCCAGCCAGAACGCCATCGTCATGCGCGCTACACCCGACGAGCTTATGCTGGCGGAAAAATTGATCAACGACCTGGACAAGGCGCGCCCGGAGGTGGTGGTAGACATCGCCGTCCTGGAGGTGAGCAAGAACTGGGAGAAGACGCTAGGCATCGCCTGGCCCAGCAGCGTGGGAGTCTCGCTGCAGCCGCCCTCCAGCAGCACCAGCACAACCAGTACAACCAGCACGTCGACCAGCACGGCCGCCAACACGGCGAACCTATCGCTTTACAATCTGGCTCACCTGAAGGCCACGGATTTTGCCGTAACCGTGGGTTCGGCCACGGCCAACCTTCTGCTTACCGACACCAATACAAAAATCCTGCAGAACCCGCGCATTCGAGCCACCGACGCGCAAAAAGCGACGATGACCATTGGTTCGAAGATCCCTATAGCCACTGGCTCCTACCAGACAGGCGCGGCCACCGCCATGGTCAGCTCGCTGGTCAACACGCAGTTCCAGTTCCAGGACGTGGGCGTAAAGATCGAAATGACGCCGACGGTTCACTTTGATCGCGACGTGACATTGAAGATCAAGATCGAAGTATCTTCGCAGAGCGGCTCGGTGACCATCAGCGGCGTAACCGAGCCCATCATCTCGCAACGCATCGTGGACCAGGTGATCCGCCTGCGCGAGGGCGAGGCCAGCATCCTGGGCGGCATTCAGAACAAGCAGGACATGACCAACTCAAACGGCATCCCAGGGCTGAGTTCGATTCCCATTCTCAAGTACATCTTCGGCTCTAAGGATCACACCATCTCCGACGACGAGCTGGTCTTCCTGGTGGTGCCGCACGTGGTTCGTTCGCAATCGCTGGAGCAGGTGAATATGCGCACAGTGGACACCGGAGCCGGCACGTCCATTGAGTTACGCCACACTTCAGCTGAAGGCTCCAGCCCGAATCCCGAGTCGAAGCCGGCCTCAAGCCCGGTTCTCCCTGTGCGCCCATCTTCCAGCGTCCAGCCTAACGTTGGCACGGTTCCCGGCCAAAGCGCTGTGGCCGCTGCCCCGGCCGCGCTGGACCAGTTACGCCAAGCCGCGGAGACCACCGGGAACCCTGCCCCGGCCAACCCGCCGGCATCGCCGGCACCTACGCCGCGACCCCCCGGCGTGAGCTTTTCGCTTACTCCGCAGCCTGCCCCAGTGGCTCCCGGCGCTACCTTCCAGATTTCCGTGGTGCTCACTGGAGGGACGGATATTGCTGCCGTTCCCTTGCAGATTTCCTACGATCCGGCCACACTCTCCCTGCTCAATGTGGACAACGGTGACTTTTTAGGCCGCAACGGACAGGCAGTGGCGCTGGTGCACCGCGATGACGGACCCGGCTCCATCAACATTAATGCTTCCCTTCCGCCGGGAGCGGCAGGCGTGAACGGAGCCGGTGTGGTCTGCGTGCTTTCATTCCAGGCCAAGGCCTCAGGAAACAGCGTCATCGCCATTACCCGGCCGGGCGCGGTCAACAGTGCACAACAACAGTTGCCGGCCCAGGGCGCGCGCGTCAACATTCAGGTGAAATAAGCCGTTGAGGCTCATATCATGAAGGAAGCCCGGCCAATCCGCATTGTTTGCCCCGGTGAACGCGGGCTTACGCTGGTCGAGTTGATTGTGACCGTAGCGATTCTCTCCATCCTCGCCTCGGCCGCCTTGCCTATCGCCCGCTTCCAGGTCAAGCGCCAGAACGAACGCTACCTGCGCTACGACCTGTGGATGATGCGCGACGCCATTGACCATTACAAGGACGCGGCTGACAGGAACGCCTTCCAGACCAAAATCGACAGCCAGAACTATCCACCCGACCTGGAGACGCTGATCAACGGCGTCGATGTGCAGGGGAAAAAAGTGAAGTTTCTGCGCCGCATTCCCGTAGACCCCATGACCGGGAAGGCGGAGTGGGGTTTGCGCTCCATGCAGGACGATCCCACTTCGACCTCCTACGGCGGGCAAAGCGTTTTCGATGTGTACTCCAAGTCCACGGGTACGGCCCTGGACGGAACCAAGTATTCTGACTGGTAGTCACAGATTGGCAGTAGAGGATTCAGTGAGCAGGATTCGCAAACATAGCGCGGGCTTTACGCTCATCGAGCTGATGATCGTCATGGCCATCATCGGCGTGCTGGCCGTGATAGCCATTCCCAAATTTACGACCGCCATCAAGATGGCGCGGGAAGCCGTGCTCAAGGAAGACCTACACGTGATGCGCGCAGCCATCGACTCCTACACCATGGACAAGCAGAAGGCGCCGCAAACGCTCGACGACTTGATTCAGGACGGATACCTCAAGTCTGTCCCTGAAGATCCATTTACTCGCTCCAAGGACACCTGGGTCACCGACTCCAACGGAGCGCTGTATTCTGTGGACCAGACCGAACCCGGTATCGACGACGTCCACTCGGGCTCGCAGGAGCTGAGCACCGGCGGCCAACCCTACTCGACCTGGTAAGCGCTGGCCGGCTTCACCGAACGACCCCTCATGAATTCCATGGCCACCAACCCGCCCGCCGCGCTCGAATTCGCCTTGCAGGTTGAGCGCTATTATGCCGGCCTCATTCTGGCTGAGGTCCACGGCCCGGATGCGGAACCCAGCCTGGGCGGGAAGCTCCTCTACGCCGGCCCGCTCGACGCCCAGGCCCGCGCACTGCTGGTGGCGGCCAACATCGCCGGCGCCGCTTCGCTGGCCGTCTCGGCAGATGCCGCCGCCGGCAAGCAGGCCATGCGCGACGGAGTTATTGACTTCCTCGTTACCTCGCTTGACGAGGCCCTGCGCATTCTGAAAAACGAGATTCGCAAACGCTCGACTGTTGCTGTCTGCGTGGTCCAAGATAGCGAAACTGATTTCGCGCGACTGATGCTCGAACGCGGTGTGCTCCCCGATCTGCTGCCGTTGCGTTCCGCACCCGCGCCGGAGTTCGCCGCTTTTCTCAGCCGGGGTGCGCGGCCGGTCGTGGCTATTCATGCCGATGTAAACCAGGTGCTGCTTACCTGGAGCGTTGCGGCATCACCGGCAGAATGGATGCCCAAACTCGATGCTCTCGCACTTGATTGCCTCAGTTCTGATCAGAGCGACGTATCAGCACGACGATGGCTTCGCCTGGCCCCGCGCTACCTGGGCCGGATGGCGCAGGGCATGCGCCTGCTGCGCTGCGATGAATGTACCGCCGCAAGATTTCAGAAGAAGATACAAGAGCAAGTGGAATGCGGGGAGATTACCGTCGCGGTGGAGATTCAGACGAGAAGTGGAGAGCAGCTCCAGATAAGTCAGTTCGCGCCGATGACTCGCTGATTAGCTGCCCGCCGCTTCAATACGCGTCCAGAGTTCCTTCACGCCGGAACCGGTCTTGGCCGAGACAGGCAGAAGTTCGTCCAGCTCCAGCCCCTGCTTCAGCGCCAACAGATTGCGCGTGCGCTGGTTGCCGCTGAGCCGGTCAATCTTGGTGGCTACCACGGCAAACTCGCGGCCCGCGGCCCGCAGCCAGTCGAGCAACTGCCGATCACTCTGCTGTGCGGGCACATTCGCATCCACCAGGCAAACGCACAGCTTCAGCGTGGAGCGAATCGCCAGATAAGGCTCGATAAACGACGGCCAGGTTGCTGAAATTGATTTTGAAATCTTCGCGTAACCGTAGCCGGGAAGGTCGGCAAAGATCAGCTTCGGCCGTCGGCTCGAGTCCAATAACGCAAAAAAATTGATGGCTCGCGTCCGGCCCGGCGTCTGCGAAACTTTAGCCGCCTTCTCACCAACCAGCTTGTTCAGCAGGCTCGATTTGCCCACATTGGAGCGGCCCAGAAACGCAATCTCCGGCGCATCCGGCGGGGGAAACTGCGCCGCCGCCAGGGCCGAAAGCATAAATTGAGTCGTATAGCGCATAACGTGAGGGAACAAACGAACTGCTTTGAGCATACAGCCTCATCCCACAGCCGCGTTGGGCACGCTCGTGCTTTATGCTTTTAGTACACCCCAACGCCCGCGAGGCTTTGTCCGAAGGAGAAAATTCGTGATTCCGCTGCACTTCAACCTGGGTCTGGTGCAATTGCTGGCGGACCACAGAAATGTTTTTCTCACCAAGCTCGCCCTGATTGCCGCCTTCATGGGCGCAGTGGAGGGATACCTCCTCCTGATCATGCTTTTCTACGTGGTCTGGAACAAGCGCCTGGCCGTGCGGGCTACTGTCGTCCTGCTGGCAGCCTTGTCACTCAACGATTATTTGAAGATGCTCCTCCGCAATCCGCGCCCGTTCGTGGCCCAGGGTACATATCTGAAGAAATGGGCCGTGCCGCAGTCCAGCATGCGCGGACTGGCCACGCAATACTCCACCCCCTCCGGCCACGCCAGCGGGGCCTCTTCGTTCTACGCGTATCTCTTTGGCGTTGTCCGCAGCCGGATAGCGCGCGCGCTTGCCGTCGCCGCCATCCTTCTCATCGGCTTCTCGCGCCCCTATCTTGGAGTGCATTACTGCGAGGACGTTCTCCTCGGTTGGGCGCTTGGGCTGGCCGTGGCCCTGCTTTCTATGCGCTACATCGATGCCGCCGCCGCCGCGTGGAGCCGTCTATCCTACGGGGCGCAAGTTGCGTTCGTCGTGACCGCCTGCCTGGCCCTCTGGCTGCTCGCCGTTCTCCTCAACGGAGACAGCACCGCGGGCCAGCCTCATGTCTATCTCGACTACGGCGGATTCCTGACCGGCATCGCTCTGGCCCGCCCGCTGGAGTTGAGGATCGTGAACTTCGATCCCCGAAGCTCGACCTTCCTTGTCAAGATTCTGCGCTATCTGCTCTCCGTCGGCCTGGTTATCTTTACCATGCTCATCCTCGATAATGCCTTCGGCCTGTTGACGGATCGCTCCTCGCTGCTCTGGAACCTGTTCGAATATCTCCGCTACACTGCTATAGGCTTTGTGGCATTTTTTCTGGCTCCCCTGCTCTTCACCAGAATGGGATGGGCGGAAAGAGCTCCGGAAGATGCTGACTGAATCAAGTAGAAGCCGGCAATAGATTCCATTTCCGGCATGGAGCATTACGGTATACACTCTTTTGTTATGGAAACCACAGGCTGCGGTACAGCAATTATTACGCCCTTCCGGGCGGACGGATCGATTGACGAAGCGGCGCTAAGGGCGCTGGTGAACTGGCAGATTGAGTCGGGCATCGACTTTTTGGTGGCCTGCGGGTCAACCGGCGAGGCGGCCACGCTGGACGAGGAAGAGTGGCTGCGGACGGTCACTATGGTGGCTGAGACGGCCGCTGGACGCGTGCCGGTGTGGGCTGGGTGCACGCACAACAACACCCGGACGCTGGTGCGTCTGGCGAGCAAGCTGAAGCAGATTCACGGCGTGGACGCGGTGCTGTCGGCCAATCCCTACTACAACAAGCCTTCGCAAGAGGGCCAGTTCCAACACTTTCTGGCGCTGGCCAAGGCGGTGGACCCGCTGCCCGTGGTGATCTATAACATCCCCGGGCGCACCGGCGTGAACCTTGATCCGGGGACGGTCGTGCGGCTGGCCGAGGCTGCCCCGAACATTCAGGCGATCAAGGAGTCCAGCGGCAAGCTGCCGCAGATAGCCGAGTTGGTGCATCTGCTTCCGAGCAGCTTCAAGGTCTTCAGCGGCGACGACAACATGGCGTTGGGCACGATCGGCGTGGGCGGCAAGGGACTGGTCAGCGTAGCCTCCAACGAAATCCCAGCGGAGATGAGCCGCATGATCCATGCCGCGCTCAGCAACGACTGGGCCGAGGCACAACAGCTCGAGCGCCGCTACATACGGCTGATTGACGCTAACTTCTGGGACTCCAATCCCTGTCCGGTGAAGACGGTTCTCTCGCTGATGGGCCGGTGCACGGACCATGTCCGCCTGCCGCTGGTTCCGCCCTCGGCCGCCACGCGGCTGAAGCTGGAGCAGGTGGCCGGAGAACTGGGGCTGGTCAAGAAATAAGCTTGTTCAGAGCGGCCCTCGGCGCAGCGGCTCAAAAGACGATCAGTGGCGTTGGAAGTACAGTTTCTTCGCATTTTTCAGACTTTGAAGTGCGCGAAACGTGTGCCTCTACATACACCGACTTCTGGTGAAGTCGGGTACAAGATGATTGGCGGGATTGGAGCAAAGTTAAGTATTTCAGAAAAAATCGGCCACGGGTGGAAATGTCAGCAACAGGCTCAGGCCGAGCAACACAAGCGCCACTGCGCTGATGCGTCCCAAGGCGACGGTCCGGTTTCGCCAACGACCCTCCAGGATTCCCCAGGCAATCAACCAGACGAGAATGGCCGACGTGGTTACGCCAGAGAGAGGTCCCGTTGGCTTGTAGAAGATAAAGAGGTTTTTTAGGAAGGCGGATTTGTCTGCCGCGACGGCCAGGAATCCAACCATGAAGGCGCCGATACCGGCGGAGAGAATGGCAGCCGCGCCGGAACCGTTGGGCAGGACGGTGGAGGTTGAAAGCTCTAGTTTCTTCATGATTATTCTCCGTGCATGAGATGAAGGTTTCGCCCACCTTCAACGGGTGCATTTTTCACAAGCATTGCGCCAAAGAAACCAGCGATGCCGGCAGCTAGAAACGAAACCAAAGTAAAGCACAGGACCGCGGCGCGAAGCTGGGGATGATTTCTCAGGTTGCGGCCGTATCGAATGACAACGGCGGCGGCCATAGTGATGGAGATGGGTGCGAGCCACGCTACATGCTCTTTCCATTCCATGCCAAGAGAGTGCCATCCGCTGGTAGCCGCGTTCGATAGGAGCAATCTCTGGGGGAATGCAGCAAGATTGACGGCTCCCACCGGAGCAGCTGCGCGATACCAGGGATAGATAATGTATGCGCCGGTGAAGACCGTGAGCCAGGCAAGCACAGACATGGCGACAAGATAGACCTTGAGAAAGTTCTCGTCCCCCGGAGCGAGGGGATTTGCTTCTGCCGGGGAGTAGCGGCGATAGAGCTCGACAAGAGCGCCGGAACAAGCGAGCAGATAGAGCGCGCCGAATCCCATGCCGTGGATGAGAGTCGACAAGCTGCGTTCCGTGATTTCCATTGACTACCTCCTGTGCGAATGACTGCGGGATCACTTGTAAGCCGCAAGAACTTCAAAATCCGTTTCTGTTTGGCTGAACTGACAAGAACGCATTTCTGGAGACCGTTTTCTTGTTCTCTCTTCCCCAGGTCCAGTAGATGCCGAGATAGGCGTAGTTCTCTGTCTGTCCGGCGATGGAATGGCCGTACGCAAAGAGCAGTTGCTGGTCGGGGTTTTTGAAATGGTAGTAGCCACCGGCGTCGATCATAGTGGAGGATTCCGTCTGCGCGGCGGCGAAGCCCTCCCGCCCATGGACGAAGACCTCGGCGCCCAGCTCCAGCCGTTTGTTCATCACGCGTTTCACCAGCCACGCAGTGTATGGGAAATCACGGAATTGCGTTTGCGGAACGACCTGATAGCCACCGCCGCCGCAAACGGTCCAGCGCTCCCAATCTTTTTCCATCCATAGGGGAAGCTTGTACCAGACTTTGCCGACGCCGAGGCCTTTGTCGGAATTGCCGGTGGGCATCTCGAACATGGTGAAGGTGCCGATCTGCGGAGTTTTCTTGGTTTGTTTGACGATGGCGATCTTCGCGCCCAATTCCATATCCGTAAGTCCAAAGGCGCTGGGGCCTGCGCCGCCGGGCAGATAGACAGGATTGTTGGATGGGACGACCGCTCCCCAGGGCAGAATGGCGTGAAGCTGCACTCGGGGAATAGCTCCCCAGTTAAACTCGAAGGCCGGACCTGTCGAGTCGAGTTCCGCCGGAGTGCCATCCACGGCGCCGAAGATGTAGAACTCGTAATGATGCAGGTCAACCGGCACCGGGTCATCGGTTTGAAACGGCGGACCCTGCGCCCACAGCTTTGGAACTGTGAGCATGAAAAACAGGAACAGAGTCAGCCGGATGCAATTGCCGGAATAAGGCATCGACGCTCCTATATTGGAGCAGGAATCAGGTTGGCGCCGGGCGCGGCGGCAAAAACAATCTGTATTTGAAACCGCCGGAGAAAGCGCGCAGTGAATGCTCCTACTAAATTACGGATGTGGCCAATCAATTACTTGATGCAAATAGTATCCGTTGAAATAGCCTTTCGTGAATTCATCAAGAGCTCATTTCAGAGTTCATCCAGATATTTCAGAAAATTCATCATTCATTAGCCCGCCAGCGCCTTCTTCACCATCTCGCTGACCACGCGGCCTTCAGCGCGGAGGCTTTTGGCCTGGAGTTTGGCTTGCACGGCCTTCATGATCTGTCCCATCTCTTTGGGGGTGGGCGCTTTGCCGAGCGCGGCGGAGACTTCGGCAACGGCTTCGTCGACCAGAACGCCAAGGGCGGCTTCGTCGAGAGCCTTGGGCAGGAACTCCTCAATGACCACGATCTCGGCGGCTTCGGCGGCGGCCAGCTCGGGGCGGTTGCCTTTAGTGAACTGCTCGATGGAGTCGCGCCGCTGCTTGATCATGGTGGCCAGGGCCTGCTGCTCCTCGGCGGGGGTTAGAGCTTCCCGCTTCTCGATGGCCTTGTTCTTGAGCGCGTTTTTGATGAGGCGCAGGGTGGTGGTGCGCGTCGCGTCGTGGGCCTTCATGGCGAGGATAACCTGCTGGTTGACCTGGGTTTCGAGTGCTCCTGCTTCGGGCATAAGATCCTTCCTAAAGTGCTGATGCTGTATGGGTTCGTAGCCTCCCACCCTTTCGCAAAGAACGCGAAAGGATGGGGCACCCGATCTTTGGCGGAGTCGTCAGCAGCCCAAAGACCTACCCAATAGTGAATTGTACCGATTTAGGGGCAACTGCGTGGAATTTGAGTCGATTTGGGACGAAGGGGAAGATTTGCACAGGAGATAATTCTCACATAAACCACAAATGTGTGTATTCTGTGGGTGGCGGATAGCCCTAGGCACCGTGTGCGGCAAAGTTTGAATTCATCGCGAGGAGA
Source organism: Occallatibacter sp. (assembly GCA_050013195.1). Lineage (GTDB taxonomy): Bacteria > Acidobacteriota > Terriglobia > Terriglobales > Acidobacteriaceae > Telmatobacter. Next base: position 10,740 of record JBEKFS010000037.1, on the reverse strand, counting down.
GACCCATGATTCGCAAGACGCGCTTGTTTACCCCCGGGCCGACGCCGCTGTTGCCGGCGGCTCAGTTTGCCATGGCGGCGGCGGACATTCACCACCGCACACCGGAGTTTCGCGCCCTGTTTCAGAAAGTTTTGGGACAGTTGAAGGTTTTTGTGGGCACGCAAAATGATGTGCTGCTGCTGACGAGTTCGGGGACGGGGGCGATGGAGGCTTCGGTCTCGAATCTGACGTCGGTGGGCGACCGGGTGCTGGTGCTGACGGCGGGCAAGTTTGGCGAGCGGTGGGTGGAGCTGGCCAAAGCCTTCGGCTGCGTGGTGGATGTGGTGGAGAAGCCCTACGGGCAGACCTTCGAGATTGCCGAGGTGAAGGCCGCGCTTATGCCACAGCACAAAGCCGTGTATATGCAAGCTTCGGAGACTTCGACCGGGGTGAGCCACGATGTGGAGGCGGTGGCTGGGCTGGTGAAGGAATCGGAGACGCTGCTGGTTGTGGACGGCATCACCGGGCTGGGAACGCAGACCTTCGATGTGGATGGCTGGGGAATTGATGTGCTGATTGGCGGCTCGCAGAAGGCGGTGATGATTCCGCCGGGGCTGGCCTATCTGAGCGTGAGCGAGAAGGCATGGAAGGTGATGGAGACGGCGAAGAATCCAAGATTTTATTTTGATCTGCGCAAGGAGCGGAAGAACCAGGTCAAGGGCGAGACTGCGTACACGCCGGCGGTGGCGTTGGTTGCCGGACTGGGCGCAGCATTGGATTACATTGCCGGGCAGGCGGGCGGCGACCTGGAAAAAGGACGCATCGCGCTGATTGACAACGCGCAGGTGAATGCGGCGGCTACGCGGGCCGGCCTCGTGGCGCTGGGCTTCACGCTCTTTGCGCCGGCGTCGCCATCAGCCGCGGCGACTGCGGTGCTGGTGCCGGAGGGAATGGATTCCGGCGCAGTAGTGAAGGCGCTGAAGGCGAAGTTCAGCCTGGTGACAGCCAACGGGCAAGGCTCGATGCAGGGCAAGATCTTTCGCGTGGCGCACCTGGGTTTCTTCGATTATCTGGACACGGTGGCGCTGCTGGGCGCGATGGAACACATTGCGAAAGATGTGCTGAGACTGCCGGTGAAATATGGACAGGGCGTGGCCGCAGCGCAGGAAGTGTTTGCAAAAGCAGCGAAGAACTAGCTGTTAGCTATTAGCTTTTAGCTGTTAGCTGATTTTCTACTGATTGAGATTCGTGGTATCCCAGGTTTTGATTTAGGCACCTGGGGCACCCAAACAGTTTGAGTTTGTTGATGAAGTTGAAAGGCCATGTTTTTAGCTAAAAGCTAAGAGCTAAAAGCCAGGAGCTGTTTTCATGTCTGAATTGAGTTTCGGAGAGAAGCTGCTGATCGCGCGGAAGCAGCTGGACCTGTATCAGTATGAGATGGCGGAGCGGCTGGGGGTGCACGCCAATTCGCTGACCAAGTATGAGCGGGGCGAGGGTAAGCCACACGCGGCGGTGGTGCGGATTTTCGAGATGCTGTGCGCGCAGCACAACATTCGCTTTGACGAGTATGAGGCCGCACGCAGGGGCCAGGGAGGCAAGATGAAGATCGTTCTGGCGGAGAAGGTATCGCCGGCTACGCTGGCCGTGTTTGTGGCCGAGCCGGGGTGGGAGGTTCTGACGCACGATCAATTGCCTGCGGGGTTGGCGGCCGCGCTGGCCGATGCCGATGCGCTGGTAGTGCGCAGTGCGGTGCAGGTGGACGACGCGTTGATGGAACAAGCGCCGAAGCTGCGTGTGATTGGCCGCGCGGGGGTGGGCGTGGACAACATCGACGCCGATGCGGCAACGCGTCGAGGCATTGTGGTGATGAATACGCCGGGAGCGAATGCGGTGGCGGTGGCCGAGCTGACCATCGGGCTGATGCTGGCACTGGCGCGCAAGCTGCCCGCGGCGAATGCATCGATGCATTCCGGCAAGTGGGAGAAGAAGAGCTTGCAGGGGGCGGAGCTGCGCGGCAAGACGCTGGGCATTCTGGGGCTGGGGCGGATTGGACTGGAGGTTGCCAAGCGGGCGCGCGGATTTGGATTGGAGATCATCGGCAGCGATCCGTTTGTCTCGGCGGCCGTGGCGAGGGAAAACGGCATTCGATTGGTGACGCTGGATGAACTGATCGCGAATTCGGATTACATCACGCTGCACGTGGGGCTAACGCCACAGACAACGGGGGTGATCAACGCGAAGACGCTGGCCGCAATGAAGAAGGGCGTGCGCATTATCAACTGCGCTCGCGGAGAATTGATTGACGACGCAGCGCTGGTGGAAGCGCTGAAGAGCGGGCAGGTGGCGGGCGCGGCGCTTGATGTGTTTGCCGTCGAGCCGCCGAAGAATTCACCCTACGCCGAGTTGGAAAACGTGATTCTGACGCCGCACATCGCCGGCTCGACAGCCGAGGCGCAGGAGGCGGTAGGTGTGCAGATCGCCATGCAGGTGCGCGATTATCTCAAGTTGGGAGTGGCGCAGAATGCGGTGAATCTACCGTCGCTGAGCCACGAGGAGTACGTTGCGCTGGCCCCGTACATCGACCTGGCTGGACGGCTGGGCGGCTTTTTGGCGCAGGCAGGCAAGGGAGGAATTGAGGCGATTGATCTGAGTTACGGCGGAACGCTGACCGAAGCCAAAACAGAGTTGGTGCGCAACGCGGCCATCGCCGGGCTGCTGGCCGGCTCGGAAAACGTGAACCGCATCAACGCGGCGTCGGTGGCCGAGGAGCGCGGCATTCGCGTGCACGAGGAGAGACAGGATAGCCATCGCGGCGGCGCGGCCACAGTGCTGACCATCGAGCTGCACACCAGCACGGGATCGAGTCGCGCCAGCGCAACCGTGATCCACGGCGAGCAGCCGCGGTTGTTGGAGTTTGACGGCATCGACATTGAGACGCCGCTCGAAGGGAATTTGCTGGTCTGCCGCAACCTGGATGTGAAGGGCGTGATCGGACGAATCGGCACCATTCTGGCCGAGCAGGGCGTGAATATCGCCAACTTTGCGCTGGGCCGCGAGCGGAGTGGACCGAAGCCGGTGAAGGCACTTTCAGTGGTGCAGGTAGACGCGCCGGTCTCCGAAGCGGTGCTGGAAGCGCTGATGAGCATCGAAGCGCTGCTGGAGGCGCGGCTAGTGAAGCTGCCGGAGGCGGGGTACTGAGGCTTTTGAGTTTTCGTGTGTAGTGAGTCAGCTCAGAAAGGGAGCTATCTTTTTGTCGCAAGCTTAGGTTATGGCGGAGAGGGAGGGATTCGAACCCCCGATAGCCTTACGACTATGCCTGATTTCGAGTCAGGTGCATTCAACCGGGCTCTGCCACCTCTCCGGGAGTTATCTTACTTATTGAATTTAGCATAGTCAGATTGGAATTACTTCGTCGGATCGGTTACGCGGCCCATGAACAGGATGCCGCCTGAACGATTATCGCGGATCAGGAAGACGAAGGGGTGGTCGGCGCGGAACACAGGCGGCGGTGGCGGCTGAAATCTCGGCGGCATCGCCGTCGCCTTATCCAGCACCACAGCCGTGGCTGCCGCTGCTTCAGTTCCCTTCTCATCGACATCGATAAACGCCTTATGGATCACTGCAGAGATAGACAACTCGCGATTGCCGGTCATTCCTGAAAAATCGGCGGCGCCTGCTACAAAGGCGCTCGGCATGCCCATAGCTCCAAGCGTTTCTTGAAGCGTAATTTGCTGCGTCATTTGAAACTTGGGCAGTGTCACAATCACTTCGGGAGCCCACTTCAACCGATCAAGCCATTGCTTCATGTGAGGCGCTGTCATCGTCTCTTCCAAAGCACGCAGGCCGTCTATTTCCCTGGGCAGGAAAACGATCATCGACAAATCCCCGCTCTTATACGGAATTTCCAGAACCTGAAATGTTTCGCCATCGAGGTAATTAAAGCCAGCATTGGCGTGCATCAGGGGCGCTTTAATATCACGAGAAGGTGATAGATAGAAGTATTCATCCTGTGTCAACGCCTTCCTGAATGGCGTCTGCCAGTCCCCCTTGAAGTAGATGGCGTTTGTCAGCACCATCTTTGTACTCGAGTCGAGTATTCCCGGCCGAAGAAGGTCTTTGATCTTGTTTTCGGTTTTCTTCTCGATCCATTCGTTGATAGTCAACCGCGATGCCTCGGTTGCGCCTTTGAAATCCACCTGATTGAATCCCGCGCCGTAATCGCTTTTGGTCAGCTTGAGAAAATCATCGAGAAACACATAATCCTGCTGCGCCCAAAGAGCATTGGCGACGCGAAGCTGATATCCGTTATGCGCGGCATTGAGATTGCGCAGCAGGGCGCCCATCGCTGGATGCAATCGCTCCGGCGGCAGCGTGAAATGCAGCGTTTTCGCCATCTCTGATGCGGTGTCGCCGCGCGCCCCGGCATAGGTCATGGCCAGCGCGGTGGAAATGCTCTCGGGAGAGAAGAAGAGATTGCCATTCTGATTCCGCAACTGGCCGTAGAGTTCAAGTGCGAAGGCGTTGTTACCTTCGACGACCGCCGCTTGATCGGACTTAGATGATGCGGAGGTCTGCGCCGCACATACGGCCTGCGGTACGACAAGGCAAGCGATAAGCGCTGATAGAAGAGATTTCATTCAGATCACCATCCAGTCAGGCGCGAAAGCAATAGTGATTGTACATCGATATGGCGAACTTACGCGCGGCTGAGGTAGGCGCCCTCGCTGGTGTCGACGCGGATTTTTTCGCCCTCGTTGATGAAGGCGGGCACCTGGACAACGAGGCCGGTCTCCGTCTTGGCGGGCTTGGTGACGCTGGAGGCGGTGGCCGACTTGAGGCCCGGCTCGGTTTCGACAACGGTTAGCTCAACCGCCGCGGGAAGATCGACTCCCACTGCCTGGCCGTCATGGTAGCTGACCTTGATCTGCAAATTCGGTGTGAGGTACTCGACGGCGTCCCCCAGCGTGGAGCCCTTGAGGACGGTCTGCTCGTAGTCGACCGGGTTCATGAAGTAGTAGTCGTCGCCGTCGGCGTAGAGGAAATCCATTGAAATCGAGTCCACGACGACTTTCTCGATGGCGTCGGCGGAGCGGAAACGGTGCTCGAACATGGCGCCGGACTTGAGGTTGCGCAGCTTGGCCTGGATGAAGGCGCGAAGGTTGCCGGGGGTGCGGTGCTCAACTTTGAAGACCAGGTGCAGTTGGTCGTTGTGTTTAATGATCATGCCGGGACGCAGTTGCGTGGCGGGAATCGCCATAAGGGTAAAGCTCCTTGCTGTGTTTGCGGAGGTTCCGCGGAAAATTCGGCTTTGGCCTGTCTTTATTGTAGCTTAGGGGCGGAAAAGCCATCCCAGTAATACCGCAGGCATGGTATTCTTTCGCCAGCAAATTTTTCAACTGAAGGCAGGGCGCAGAGATGAAGACCTGTCCCGTTTGCGATACCGATTACCCGGATCAACACAACACCTGTCCCACGGACGGGGCAGTGCTGATTGTCTCCCATGAGCTGGCGGCCGGCTCCCTTGTTCGCGGCAAATACCGCATTGTCAGCAAGCTAGGGCAGGGCGGGATGGGGGTGGTCTACCTGGCGGAGCATATGCTGCTGGGCGGCAATGTGGCACTGAAGTTTTTGGCCGGCGACCTGGGCAAAGACCCCAAGTTCATCAAGCGCTTCCGCATGGAGGCCCGTGCCTCTCACCAACTGCGCCACCCCAACATCGTCGAAGTGACCGATCTGGACCAGAGCGAGGACGGCAGCCTGTTTATCGCCATGGAGTACGTGCCGGGGAAGAGCCTGCGGGCGGCGATGGATGAGGCGCGCGGCGGATTCGGCGTGCCGCGGGCGCTGGAACTGGCGCACGGCATCGTGAGCGGGCTGGCCGCGGCCCACGCGCACGGCACGGTTCACCGCGACGTGAAACCGGAAAACGTGCTGCTGGCGCATACTGCCGATGGGCGGGAGCTGCCCAAGGTTCTGGACTTCGGCATCGCTGCCATGGCCGAGAGCGCGACGCAATCGAACATGACGCGCGGGCTGCTGCTGACGCCCGATTATGCCGCCCCGGAGCAGTGGATGGAGATGCCCGCCGCGGAGATGGATGGCCGGACGGATCTATACGCGATGGGCTGCGTCTTTTACGAGATGCTGACCGGCAATACGCCGTTCCACGCGCACAACATGGAGGGCTTCAGGCGTCAGCACATGGAGGAGACGCCCCGCCCGCCCAGCGAGATGCGGCCGGAGCTGGCCGATTGGACGGGGCTTGATGGGTTGGTGATGCGCCTGCTGGCCAAGAATCGCGACGACCGCCCGCAGGACGCGGAGGTGCTCAGCGAACTCGATTCCGTGCGGATTGCTTCCGGCCCGGTACGGCAGCAGACGGTTGCCCTGGACACCTGGCAGCGCGGGCAGACGATCAGCGAAGATAGCGGCGGATGGCAGAAAGTGACTTCGACGCCGACAACGCGGCCTGTGATTCCGACGCAGAGGCCCGAGCCTGTCGTGAAGCCCGAGGCGAGGAAATTTCCCGTTTGGATTTTGGGAGTTTTGGCGGCTGTGGTGGTTGTGGCGCTGGCTGCGGGATTTGCCGCTGTACGTTTCTTTACGCCCAAGCCGCAACCCCCGCAGACGATAGCTACTCAGCCCGCTGTTATTCCACCGCTACAGGCGGGCTCGAATACCAGCACAACCCCTGCGCAGCCGGGCCAGAATTCCAATCCATATTATTCGGCTAATTCACCTTCACAAAAACCATCGCCCGGGTCATCGGTATCAGGGGCGAATGTCAAGCCGTCGAACAATCAGCCTTCGAATCCCCAGACTACAAATCCTGCGCAGGCGAACAATAGCAGACCGATTATTCTCAAGCCGCCGGATTTAAATATAAACATTAACCGGCCAACGCCTGACGTGTCACCGGCTAAGCCGCCGGCTCCGCAGCCGAGTAATGCTGAGATCACGCAGCAGGCTCTTTCGCTTTACGGCCAGAAGCGCTTCTCCGAGGCCAGTCCTCTTTTTGATAAAGCCTGCTCGGGCGGCGGTTGGGAAGCGTGCAAGGATCTTGGCATCATGTACCGTTACGGACAGGGTGTACAGGAGGACGATAGTAAGGCAGCGAGCCTCTTCGCCAAAGCTTGCGATGCAGGCAACGCCCTTGGTTGCACCAATCTTGGCGCTCTGTACGCGAACGGCAAAGGCGTGGACAAGGACGATACCCGCGCAGCGGCTTTTTACAATAAGGCCTGTAACGCGGGCGATGCCATGGGGTGCAGTAATCTTGGCACTATGTATTGGGATGGTCGCGGCGTACCCCATAACGATTTCCAGGCGACGACTCTTTATTCAAAAGCATGTAATGCGGGCAATGCTGCCGCTTGCAGCAACCTGGGAAACAGCTATTTGCTTGGGCGCGGCGTCGTCAAGAATCCTGACATGGCCAGGCAGTTGTACATGAAGAGCTGCGGCATGAACAACAAGGTGGCCTGCGACCAACTGAAAGCGTTGAAATAGAGAGCATAATGCGATGATTTCACGCTATTGCAGCCGGAGATGCTGTTCCATCCCGAACAACGGGAGCGTGATATTCTTTCGCCAACATCTCTTCGACATAAGAGTGAACGCCGGAGGAAACGACCGATTTGTCGTTATTGTTTCTGGAAATAAAGGATAGAAGCTCATCTGAAGCAGAGGAAATGCAATGAACGCATGGAACAGACGTGAATGGTTATCGAAGACCGGGATGGGAGCTGCGGCTCTCGTTCTGGCTCCAGGGTGGCTGGCCTCAAGGCTGTTTGCCGAAGAGCCGCATATCAGAATCTCTCCGCTGAACTTGCTGCGCGATGAGGACGAGATTGCGCTGGGGAAGCAGTTCGCCGCGCTGTTCGAAAAAGAGGAAATGGTGGTCAGCAATACGCTGACCGACCACTACCTGGGCAAGATGCTTGGCACACTGACCGCGCAGAGCCAGCGGCCCAACCTTACTTACTCGATCAAGCTGGTGAACTCGCACGTTCCCAATGCGCTATCGCTGCCCGGCGGGTTTCTTTACGTAAATCGCGGGCTTATCGAGCTCATCACGAGCGAGGACGAGTTGGCAGCCGCGCTCTCCCACGAGATTGGACACGTGGTGGCGCGGCACGTGGTGAACCAGTTGATGATCTTCTTCGCGGCGCAGCACCTGCTTAAGCCGGTGCTGGACAACTTGAATAAACAGGATGGCGCGAACGATAAGATCATCTTGCAATTTGGCGGAGCGGCGGCCATGCTGGCCAAGCTGCACTTTAATCGCAAAGACGAATCAGAAGCCGACCTGCTGGGCTTCTACAATATGTTGCGCGCCGGCTGGGATCCAAACGGGTTCCTGAAGCTGTTTGCGCAGTTGGATACACTGGAGAAGACCCAAGGCGGAACGCCCATTCCGCTCCTCTCCGATCATCCGCCTACGCCGGAGCGGGAGGAGGCCATCCGGCACGAATTGACGCTGGTGAGTGTTCCGGCTGGCGCGGTCACGGATTCAGTGAAGTTCCAGGTATTCAAATCTGCGATGGGGCTTTTGCCCGAGCCGCCCAAGAAGGCGGAGAATACTCAGCAGCAAAACCCGGGATAAGTTCAAGCCGGCAAAAAGGAGAATCAAGATGCGCAAGCTATTTGCGGGGGTCGCCGTTTTGCTGTTGGGTGGCGGCTTGGCGGGATCAGGCTGGTCTCAGGACACGGCGCTTTACGGAGCCCACGGGATCAGCCCACAGTCGGTCCGTCAGGGTCAACTGGGCAGTTGCTACTTTCATGCGACGATTGCGGCGTTGGCCAAAACTGTGCCGAATACACTGCACAATGCCATTCGCAGGGATCCCGGCAAAGGCTACAAGGTTCATTTCTTCAGTGGACCGGATGAGGCCGTGTATTCCAGCGACGTGGAGTATGGGCAAGAGCATCGCTACGACCGCTCGGATGGCACATGGGTCGCGGTACTGATGCGAGCCTATGCGCAGCGCACCCTGCGTCAGAGCCTGGTTCAGGCCATTCAGAAATCAGACGTGATTCCGGTATTTATCCAGCCCATGGCCATTTCATGGCTGGATGGATCGGACACGCTGCTGGTGGCTTATGACCGGGCTGTTCGTTCGGTGGTGAGCCAGGACGGAACGATGGACCAGTACGCGCTCAAGAAGAACCTCGCTACGGAACTTCATACAGAGGGCATTCCCACGGCAGAGGCGCAGTCGCTGGTGGGGTTTTTGGACGAAAAAGGATTTTTCGCCGTGCTGGCGCAGAACGTGCAGGAAAATGGCGAGGTCTTCGGCGCTTACAAGGGTCTGGGGCAGGGAGGAATTCCTGTGCGGGTGATGGAGGCGTTCCTGGGCCAGGGCAGAACCGATGATGGCCTGACAAATGACCGCCAGAAAGCGATGGCACAACTGCGACGGTTCCGCGCGGGCGGGGTGGCAATGGTGGCTGGAACAAAACCCGCTGCGCCCAACGCGCAGATCGCCAGCGCGAATTGGTGGGTTCCATCCCACTGTTACACGGTGATGGGTTACGACGAATCCGCGCAGACAGTAACACTGCGCAATCCCTGGGCGTCACACCCCGGTCCAGATGGAAATTTCACGCTTCCGCTATCGGTCTTTCTCGATGGCTATGAGTCCTACACCTATACCCAATAGAGAGAAGTCAGAGTCAACGTGACCTTGCCGTCGCCCCACCCATTCGCCAGAAATAATGCGAACGGATGGGGCACTCGGATTTCAAATGCCGCCAAATTATTGTTGTTGCTTCATCTCCGCATACTTGCCTGTGATGTACTTATCCAGCATGGCTGGAATCGCAGTGTTCATGCGCTCAACCAAGCGGTCCTCTTCGCGCTTGGTCTGTGCATCCATGGTTTTAACCATGCGGTCCTGGGCTTCTGCGATCTTTGCGTCCATGCCGTCCATGCGCTGTTCAAACACGCCCAGCCTGGCATCGAGCGCTGGCGTGAACTGGGCGACAGCATTCTGCGCTTGCGCATGCAACTGCTGCACCTCGTCCCTGGTTTGAGAAAGCTCCCAGCTCTGCCAGACGTTACACCCCAGCAGGACGAGGAGAATTACCAGATTTATCACCAAAATGCTTTGAATAGTTTTCATCTTGCTCTCCATGGCGCGCAGGTCCTCACTGTCATCCGTGCTTGCCGCCGATTGCTGCACAGCGTCACGGGGAGCGGCGGAAATCCCGTGCATGACTTCGGTTGCGTAGCCTTGTCTTCCCGTAGCTGCTGGCGCAACGGGCGGCGCTGAAGAATAGGTCACCGTTGTCGCGCCTGTGATGACGCGTGTGGGTTCATGCAGAGCGCGCGTGGGTTCAGGCATAACGCGCGTAGGCTCATGTTGCGGCTGCGCGGGCGGCGCATAGGCCTCCTGCTCCAACAGGCGAATGCGGAGCTCCGGCCCTCCGGCGCCCAGACGAAGAATATCTCCGGAATGAATCGCGGCGCCAGCCGCGGCTGGATGGCCATTCACGAAGGTTTCGCCGCCCAAAGGAGCTCCCCTGGCCAGGCTGACCACGCCGTTGACCACCTCAAGTGTCAGATGCACACCGGCCACCGCGGGATATCTTCCGGGCTGCAAGCTGACTTCACAATTCGGGTCTTGCCCGATGCGTATGCGGGAATCACTCAAGACTCGCTTGCCTGACTCACCGATAACAACGATCTCAATGTCCATAACTTACCCCAAGGCTCCCAATCTCTGTAGCGTCAGCCGTCAGCGCAGGCCAGGAAGCGCC
>JBEKFS010000036.1:0-25240 GCA_050013195.1 Occallatibacter sp. | reverse complement strand
CCGCGTTCCAATCGACCCGGCCCAGGGTGCTCGATACGACGTACTTCTTTGCCGCGTCGATCGTCCGGGTGAAAGGTTCCATCCAATCAGGCATCGCTCCAGCTCGCGTCGGCAGCCGCCACGCCGCCTCCATCATTTCGTAAGTCACTCGGCCAAAAAGGAGCGCATCGGCCCGCTCGAGATTCTCGACTGCGTTACGAAACAGGTCTCTGTCCGGTGTGAATGCACGATGATCGCAACACCCGTCCAATGTAACGTTGATGGAATACCGAAGAGGTCGCATCAAAGCAAGATTACCGCCGAAGGTGTGGATTTTCAACATCAGTCGGGTTGTGCAAGTCCCAGTCAGTGAGTTGCACAAAAAGTGGGTGCGCAACGTGCCTCGCAGTTGGACACCTGGGAGTCTACGAACCACTAATCCCTGATCCTTGTCTATGGACCTTTTCTTCGCCTGATCTTCACCGCCAAACCCGCATTTCATTTGTACCCGACTTTGCCAGAAGTAGGTGTATGTAGAAGCCCACATTTCCTGCACTTTTAACGCCAAAAAATGCTACTAAAGTGAACTTCGAAGACCACTTTGCGTCTTCGAGCGTAGGAGGCGGTGCGTTCGCTGCAATGACTGCCTGCGACCTGCTAAACTCACCCTCGTTATGATTCTTCCCTGTTTGCTCATTGTCGTTGTTGCTTACCTGCTGGGGTCTGTTCCCAGCGGCTACGTGCTGGTGCGCCTCTTTCGCCATCAGGACATCCGGCAATCCGGTAGCGGGAATATTGGGGCTACGAATGTTTTGCGCTCCGGAGGCAAGGGCCTGGCCGCAGCCACCTTCTTCATGGACATGCTCAAAGGCTGCGCCGCAGTCTGGTTGGGCGGCGCGATGGGCGCGTGGCTCGCCCCCGCTGCTGCGCCGGACGACATGCGTGCGCTGGCCGCGCTGGTTGCGGTTCTGGGGCACATCTTTCCGGTGTGGCTGGGCTTCAAGGGCGGCAAGGGCGTGGCTACCGGATTCGGCGTTTTCCTGGTGGCGTCACCGTGGGCAGCTCTGGCGGCAATCTCCGTTTTTTTTATCGTGTTGGCGCTGAGCCGCTACGTCTCGCTGGCTTCGATTCTGGGCGCGGCGAGCTTCCCGCTCTTTGCCTGGTGGCTGGGCCGCCTCCATGTGTGCGCAGAGAGAACCCCTTTTTTCGTAGCTGTTGAGATCACCGTCGCGCTGCTGCTGATCGCCAAACACTACCAGAACATCCGCCGCCTGCTGAGTGGAACGGAATCCAAGCTGGGAGCTAAAAAAACCGCATGAGCCGCATCGCCATTCTGGGTTCCGGAGCGTGGGGAACCGCCATCGCCCTCTCGCTAGCCCGGCGTGGCGGGCATGAGCTCACGCTGTGGGCGCACAGCGTCGAGTTTGCCCGCGAGATTATTGACGCCGGCGAGAACAAGCTCTTTTTGCCGGGATTTCCCATTCCGGCGGGAGTCCGGGTGACGGGCGACGAGGCTGCTGTCAGCGAGGCGGAGATTGTTGTCTCCGTGATTCCTTCGGAGTTTTTACGCGCCACGTTTATACGCCTGCGCGCTCATCTCCATCCTGGACAGATTATTGTCAGCGCCACCAAGGGCGTGGAGGATCGCAGCCTGCTGCGCATGACCGAGGTGATTGGCTCGTGCATGGCGGAGACGGGGGCTGGACTCAGGCTGCCGATTGGAGCCTTCAGCGGGCCGAGCTTTGCGCAGGAAGTGGCACAGGGGCAGCCCACTGCCATTACCGTGGCCTATGACGACGCGGCGATTGCGGCGCGCATTCAGGCGGAGCTGGCTTCGGAGACGCTGCGGCTCTACACCTCAACGGACGTGATTGGCGTGGAGATGGGCGGGGCGCTGAAGAACGTAATCGCCATCGCCGCCGGAGTTGCAGCAGGAGTGGGGTTGGGCTACAACTCAGCCGCCGCCCTTATCACGCGCGGAATTGCAGAGATAACGAGGTTGGCCGTAGCCTGCGGCGGGCGGCGCGAGACGCTGGCCGGGCTCTCAGGCGTGGGCGATCTGGTGCTGACCTGCACGGGCTCACTCAGCCGCAACCGCACTGTGGGCCAGGAGCTGGGCCGGGGCCGCAAGCTGCCTGAGATTCTTGCCGGACTGGGCGGCAAAGTGGCTGAAGGAGTTTTGACTACGCGCGCGGCGCTGGGGTTGGCTCGCAGATACACCATCGAGATGCCGATCACCGAGCAGATGGAGTTGATTCTGGACGAAGGCAAGGATCCCCGCGAAGCGATCAAGGATTTGATGCTTCGGCCGGGCAGGGAAGAGCGGTAGGGGCGCGGGCGGTCTGCAAATGTCCAGGATTCGATTCAACGCAGGAGATGGCGGGATAGCAGCACTGCACAGTACGCGGCGAAGCTCAGAAGGATGAGGCTGAGGATTGCGTTGGCGATGCGGAAGAAGACGACGCCAATATGGCGAGGAATGTAACGGACAAGGAATATCAGAGTGGTAAACCAGGCAATCAGGCCGGCACCGGCCATTAGCGCTCCCCATTCCGGGGCACTGTTGCCCAGGATTGCATAGGCAAAGGGGAGCCAACTGGATGTGACGCCAATCCAGTAAAGCATGGTTAAGGGGTTGAAGAGGGTCAAGGCGGCAGCTTTGGCGGCTTCACCAGCAAAGTGCGTAGGTGCGTGGCCTGCGCTCCAGCGTTTGCGCGCGCTCTTGTAGACCCGCTTTGGATTCTTGAAGACAAGAAGCAGGAAGTAAATTCCCACCGGAAACAGAAGAGCTACTCCAAAGGCTGCCAGGACAGTCTGAAGTTTCGGGTTTGAGAGGCCGTGCAGGAAGTATCGCCCCCCGAGGAGTGCCAGGGAAAAGAGAACCAGATCACTGAAGACGGAGCCGATTCCGCAGGCAAGGGTGTGGCGCCAGCCGCCTACTATTCCGCGGCGAATGGCCATCATGTTGACAGGACCAATTGAAGCGGCTGCCGCCAACCCCATCAAGAAAGCGGCCGAAAGCACGTGGATGTAGGAAATGAGCACCATGTGGAGTCAGTATTCAAGCATGATATTCCACAATAGCGGCTCAGAAAACTTTATAGCTGACACCCACGCTGCCGCCGTAGGGCGAGAAGGTGGAATTCGGGCTACCAGGTATATTCGGCCACCCGAGCCACTGCTGGTACTCAAGGTCGATTGCCCGGAGGCTGATTTTTTTGGTCAGCTTGACGTCTACGCCGCCACCATAGGCGATGTCGGCATAGTGTCCGTACCCGCCGTTGAGCTCGAAATTCATCCTGTTATAGCCGACAAGGAATTTGGCGTAGGGAGTGGCACGTTTGAAACGCAACTTTTCGATGGGAAGGCGTGGACCGATCTGGTAGTTGTCTTCGCGGATGTCGAGGTAGGGATTCATACGCAGCCAGCGTGCCTCGGCTTCGAATTGAAGATAGCGAGTGAGCTTCACGTCCACATAGGCACCCGGGCCATAGAGGCGGTTGGGGCTAGTATGCGCGACGCCTCCGCCGGCGTAGTCGGGCTGAAAAGCGGAGCCCATGACGCCGACGTTGATGGTAAACCGCTGCGCGTAGGCCGATGGAACCGCTTGCGCACGCGCGGATAAAAATCCGGCGACAAAGAGGATGGAGAACAAAGCAACGATCGATCGTCTTAAGTGCATAGCGCAGGTCCAGTCAGTGAGAATCTGAGATCTGGCAAAACGGCCTGGTGTTGGCGATTCTGCGCAGGGCTTACTGCACGATGATATTCACCGTGATTTTGTGCGACAGAGAGCCTGAGGTCGCGGTTATGGTTAAAGGAAAAGTTTGCGGAGTATACGTGATTTGGCATCCGGTCAATCCCACGGCCAGAACCGCGCCGGCCAGAGCCAGCACAGCCACCCTGTGGTAGCGATGAGCGGCTTTGCGCAGCCTGCCGGCAAGGGGCAGCAGGATCAGCCCTAATGCGACAGGGAGCGAGCGTCCTCTGAAGGGTCCTGAGGGCTGTTGCATTGCCGATTTGCCCGGTAAAAACACGTCAAGTATCACATTTGTCGTTGAAGAACCTGCCGCTACCACATCCGTAGAGAATGCCGACGTCATTCCTGGCGGCAGCCCAGTGAGAGTCATGCTCACGGCTGACGGCAGGGTGGCGCCGCCAAGCGGGGTAATGACGAGTGGATAAGCTGCCTGCCCTCCGAGTGGCGCAGTCACTGTGCCGGATGCTCCTGACGACAGAGCGAGCGTAAAATCCTGGATTATTTCTGACAGTATGGGACTGGTGGCCGTCGTATAGTTTGTGTCGCCGGAGTAGACCGCGGTGATGGAGTGAATGGCGGTTGCCGAGGCCGTAGTGGCAAAGGTCGCCACGCTCGCCGTGACGACACCGGATCCGAGCAGGGTTGTTCCATCGTAAAAGGTTACTGTGCCGGTGGGCGCGCTGGGCGCGGAGGCAGGAACAGTCAAGGTGGCGGTGTAGGTAAGTGGGTTGGTGGTAAAAATAGGGTTGGCAGAGGCGGTGACCGACACGAGAGGAGTCGCCGGGATGATGGTTTGAGTGACGGTTGCCGTGGAGGTGGTGTAGTCGGTGGTGTCGGTTGGCGAGAAGGTAGCCGTGAGCGTGTGCTGCCCGATGCTGAGCACTGTTCCAGCGGAGGGAGAGTAGCTGAAGCTGCCCTGTATCGGCGAAGTGGCGTCGAGTTGAGTTGCGCTCAACGGGGTGCCGTAGAGGATGGGAGCGGGCGTGGCCCATACGATGGCGGGCAGCTGCTGGAAGATGACGGTATCCGTCGCGGTGACGCTACTGGAGAAATTCGGACTGGAAGCGATGGCGGTGATCGTTCCCTGGGTGCTGCTTCCCGGTGTGTAGGTGGGGACGCTAACGGTGAGGGTGACCGAATCGCTGGCACCGGCGGCGATGCTGGTGGTTCGCGTACAGGTCAGGTTTCCCAGCGTGCAATTCCATCCGCCGGTTGCATCCGTCAGAGCGGTGGCGGTAAGGCCGGAAGGCAGAGTGAGGGTGAGAATGACGGAGCTGTAGATCTCGACAGTCGAGCTGGTGTTGGTTACATTCACCGTGAGTTCATCGGCGTTATCGCCCTGCTTGACGATCATGGGGCTGGGGGTGAAGGTCATGGAGAGCGTGGGTGTGACGACAGGCGTTACAAAGGAGGATAAATCGAAGAGAGCAAATTCGAGCATCTCCTCCTGTGGGGTCATGGTATGCGGTTGCTGGCTGCACCCGGTAAAGGTCTGGCCGTTGGGCAGCAAAGGATTGTACATCGCGCCTGAGTTCGAACCATTGTACACATGGTAGTCGTTGTACATCACGCGCCCGCACTGGCTGGCTGCGACGGCGCCGACCGGCGCGTTGAAGGTCATCTGCATCACCGGATTGCCGGTCTGGCCAGTGTACGAACCGCTGTTGAGGGTCACCCAGGATTGAGTCGGCGAAATGACTGAACTCACGTCGGTGCGCAGCGTACTGATGTCAATCTGGTTGTTTGTCCCCGTCACCGTAGCGCCCGCATTCTGCAGCCACTGCGCCATCGTCGCGCTGTCGGTGGGGCCGGTGTTGACTGTTCCCACGCCGGAAGTGAGTGACTCCTCGTTCGACACGGTCCAGTTCGCAACCGGCGGGAATTGCGAATCATAGGGCGAGGCTGGGTCCAGCCACGCATAACTGTAATGGGTTGCAAAGATACGTCCGCCGGAGTCCGCGTAGCTCAGCAGGTTGGTTGCGCCGGTCGGGGTGGCCTGATTGTTCGCGTTTCCCTGGCAGGGAAACATCACCACGTCGTAGCTGTTCATGGTCGCCGAATTACTCATCAATGAAGTCTGGGAGGGAGTCGACGAACCGATCTCCGCTCCAGGCGAACTGGTGCCTTTGTAAAGATGGATGCGCCCATTCGGATTGACGGAGCCGCTGTCGTCGGTAAACTCTGTCGGGGAAATGCCCATATCGAGCAGCACGCACTCCAGCGCGTCAACCGAGCCTGTGGCGATGGCGATCATGGGGATGTCACCCTGTGAATGGTTCGCCGGCATGTGGAGAGCAAGGCCGGTCAGGGGAGTGGCGGCAACTGTTTCGCTGAACTGGCGGCGCCATTTGCCCGCCTGGATGACCAGTGTGTAGGTAGCATTTTGCGGCACATCGCCCAGGGTGAAGGTGCCGTCCACTGCGGTATTGGTGTAGCTGACCACGCCGGTGGGCGTGGAGTTGGATGACGTCAGGCACTGCACGCCGGAAGGCAGCGGGTCTACTGTCCCAGTCGTGACATAGACGAGCACATTAGGCAGGGGAAGAGCGCTGGCGGTGGTTCTGGGGTCGTAGACCGTGCCGCTGATGGTGGTGGTTTGGGCGGCGAGCGGCGTGCCGAGCAGCGGCAAGACAAAAAACAGCGCCGCAATTACAGCTTTGAACAGACTGGAATGATTACAGATAGCGGCAAAAACAGACCAAACAGAACGGACCGAAGCGGCCATGGCGCAGGCTATCCCTTTCCCACACACGTCGGTCTCCATCATCGAGGTCCATGCTCCGCGCAGTCGCATTGCACCCATTTACATTCCTGCCGGTTTCCTATTGCTGGCCGGCAAACGACCGGATATTTCCTCTGCGAAGGCACGACTTCGTCGACAAAGAGGCTTTTATGTGAACTTCCAGGTATTGGTGGAAACCACGGAATCATCATACACATCCTGGGAGGAATTAAAACACTTGGTTGTCATGATGCCATGGATTCCACAGATCAGCCATATTTCGATGAGTTTTACGGTTGCACACGCGTGATCTGGGGCGGCATCGCTCAGCGCGCTTGCCCCGCAGGATGAAGGCGATAAAGCCAAGGATTCATATCTATGGGGATATGTCCGCGAGCAATCCGATGCGATCGATGCGTCTTATGCCGCGAGTCCCCGCGAGCTGAGCGCACGACGCTCAATATGGTTGACCAAACTCATTATCGAAGAGTATCAATGCAGTGTGATGCTCAAAATCATCTCATCTATTCTTCGCGTGATCTCCGCCAGCGTGCTGCTTGCAAGCTTCGCTGTTGCTCAGAGTTCCGCGCCGCCTGCGCGCCCGGCTCCCGTCTCCCATGCCCGGCCGGACCCGAATAGTCCCGCGCAGATTGGCCGCACCCATCTCACCCGCTCTCTGGACAGCAGCGCAGCCGGGTTTACAGCTTCTCGCGCCGCCAGCGTTGCTTCGATACGAAGCCGCGCCGAGGCCGAAGAGCGTCAAATCATGGTACGCAAACAGATTCTGTCGCTGATTGGCAGTCTTCCCGAACGGTCCCCGCTCAACGCCAGAGTACTGGGCTCAACGCAGGCCGACGGCTTTCAAATCAAGAAGGTTCTCTTCGACAGCCAGCCAGGTTTTCCGGTTACTGCGCTGCTCTACATTCCCTCCCCAGCCGCCGGCAAGCGACCGGCGATTCTGATCAGTCCCGGACACAGTCCTGTGGGCAAGGCCGGCGACTACCGAACAGCCGCCCTTTTTGCTCGCAATGGATTTATCGTTCTCTCTTATGACCCCATTGGGCAGGGTGAGCGTCTTCAGTATCCCGATGCGGCAAAACCCGGCGCCTCGCTTGCGACCGGCCCTACCGGCGAACACGGTGAAGCCAGCCTGCAGCCGATGCTCATCGGCGATGCATTTGCCCGTTACGAACTTTGGGATGCGATGCGCGGCATCGACTATCTAGCCCAGCTTCCCGGGGTTGATGCGGCGCACATCGGCGCATTCGGCTGCTCCGGCGGGGGCACGATCACCGCTCTGATTGGCGCGCTTGACACGCGTGTCGCCGCCATCGGCGTTGCTTGCTACATCACGTCGTTCGATGCGCTACTGCCGGCGATTGGCCCCCAGGACGGCGAACAATCCACGCCCCACTTTATCTCCTCCGGCCTCGACTTTCCTGACTGGATCGAGTTGGCTGCGCCCCGCCCTTACGCGGTCATCGCCACTTACTCTGATATGTTTCCCTTTACCGGCGCACGCTCGAGCGTCATTGAAGCCCGCCACTTCTACGGGTTCTTCGATGCCGCCAGCGCCGGAACTCCATCCAGTCGCGCCAAGCCCTCAACGCCGCCCACCCCCACTGACCGTGCGCTCAATGCCGACACCACCAACAACATTCCTCTCGCCTCCGCGCTGCAATTCATCACCGGACCCGGCGGTCATGGCGCGCTTGCTCCCATCCTAAGCGACATTCTCAACTTCTTTGTCCGCAATTTGGAACCGGGAGCGACAGATTCTCACCCGCTTCTTCCGCCGCCAGCTGTTGGCGGGGCGCGTAGTCTGGACAGCGCGCTCGCGAGCCTTCCCAAGGACGCCTTTCAAGTGACTCCCACGGGCCAGGTGCTTACCAGCTATCCAAACTCCGAGACGGTATTCACTCTCAACAAGAAGCGTGCAGCCGGGATTATCCCGACCAGCCGCGCCGTGATGACAGTTGGAAAACTTGCTGCCTCTATTCGCAAGGTCACAGGGGCGGAGGCTGTACCACGCATGTCCAAACCAGGCGCAGAGTTGCTGGCCGCAAAGACTGGTGCATTTGTGCTTCCTTCGAGTGAGGGAAATGATCTGCAGGGAGAATTAAGCATTCCGTCCAGCGAGGGCCGGCACTCGGCTGTGTTGCTGCTCGTGCCCGATTCGATTCGCGGTGACAACCCCATTGCGCGTGCCAATCAAGCGCAGTTCGACTCGCTTGCCGCCGCCGGCAATGTTGTTTTGGCAATTACTCCCCGACCGTCGCCTCCCGGTACCGACGACATGAAGTCCCCGATTCTCGGTCCGTTCTACCTGCTCAGCCTGCGCGCCGATTTGGTTGGCCGCACACTCATTGGCATGCGCGTTGACGACGTGATTCGCGCGACAGATTATCTTGCAGGCCGCACTGACGTTGACCCCAGCGAGATCACCGCAGTTGCCAGTGGCCACATGGGTTTGGTGCTTCTTCATGCGGCCGTGCTCGATTCACGCCTTAAGCACATTACCGTTGACCATGTTCTCACCAGTTATCGCAGCCTGCTCAATGCGCCCTTGCCGACCGGCGCGCCGGAAGACGTTGTGCCCCGAGTTCTACTGCGCTATGACATTCCCGATCTCGTGCAATCTCTCGGAGTTCGTCTGACGAAGACCGCTCCGCTTCAGGGCACGGATGACCTGAGCCAAACTTCAACACCGCTCAAACTCCTCGCCACGCCCGCGCAGTAGGAACGGCATCGTCCATATCATTTTTGGAGGCAACTGAGATGAAGGATCACATTCTTGCACGTCGCAACTTTTTAATGAAGACCGGACAGAGTCTCCTCGCTCTTCCCGCGCTGTCTCTGCTGCCGGGAATCGGTATTGCAGAAGTGCCGCAACCCGCGAAGACCGGCCCAAAAGGCGGAGCCAGCAATGCGAAACCTGCCGCAGTAAAGCCTAAGATCGTCCTGAACGTGCGCGACTTTGGCGCCACCGGCGACGGCACGACTAAGGACATTGCAGCTATTCAGCAGACCATCGATCGTTGCTCCGTATTTGGCGGCGGCGAGGCGCTGGTTCCGGCTGGAAATTATCTCACCGGATCGATTCAGTTGAAGTCGAACGTGATTCTGCGTTTCGAGCAGGGCGCGACGATTACCGGCAGCCCTGATTACGCCGACTATCCTGTTACCCAGGTTCGCTGGGAAGGGAAATGGATCCAAGGACACGTTGCGCTGATTTATGCCATCGATGCGGAACATATTGGAATTGCCGGGCCGGGGAAGATCATTGGCTACGCGCCAGCCAACGCGCCGTTCAACCCACAGATGAAGCTGCGCCATCCCACGCTGATCGAACCGATCAACTGCAACGACATCCATCTGGAAGGCTTCTCCACCAGCTATCACGGGATGTGGTCCCTGCATCCCACCTGCTGTGAAAATCTGACTATCAAGAATCTGACCATTCGCTCGACCGGCGGCCTGGGCGATGGCATCGACGTGGACTCATGCAAGCACGTTCATATCGACGGCTGCGATATTTCCACCGGAGACGACTGCATCTCGCTCAAGTCTGGCCGCGGCAGTGAGGGATATCTGCTGCATAAGCCCACTGAAGATGTGCATATCTCCAACTGCACCTTTGCGGATTCCATCTTCGCTTGTATCGGGATTGGAAGCGAAACCTCCGGCGGCATTCGCGGCGTCCACATTGAACACTGCAAGTTTACGGGCGCTAGAACTTTTGCCCTCTACATCAAGAGCCGGCCGGGACGGGGCGCGTTTATTGAAGACATTGTTGCCAACGACCTGGAAGTCTCCGGAACCCAGGGTGGGCTGATTCGTTTCAATCTTCTCGCCAGCGGGAAGCAGGACGAGTCGCCAGTGCCGGGAAAAGAAGGCATTCCGACGGTCAGAAACTTCCGCTTCGCCAACATTCATGTCACCGACGCGCCGATTCTTGTTGATGGAACCAGCGTTCATCCAGATAAGCCGTTGGAAGGCTTTTCGCTGACTAACGTGACAGGAAGCTGCGCCAAGGGAATTTATCTGGCGAATGTTCGCAACGCCGTGATCCGGAATATCAACGTGACCGGCTTTGCGGGGCCGCTGATCAATATTCACAATGTAACTGGTGTTGGGCTGCACGGCGCAGCTGAGATTGAAGCGCCAAAGATTGGAGATCCGGTTCCCATCCCGGCTCAACCCTACCATCTGCACTAAGGAGTTATTTTTGCCGGCAAGATGCAACTTCACGAAAACCGTGGCAGTGACGGGAAACTGCGAAGTGACCCACAGGCGCGATCGGCGTTATTCTGGTTGGTACACATCGACCCATCACGATCGCACACGGAGCCAGATATGGGCGAGTTTGTTTTGAATGTCAATGGCGCTCACTTGCACGTGAGCGCTCCCGCTGAAGAGAGCCTGCTCTCAGTTTTACGAAATCGACTCAACCTGACCGGGACCAAGTACGGCTGTGGCGAGGGCCAGTGCGGAGCATGCACCGTTCTGCTCGATGGTCGAGCCGTCCATTCCTGCACGTTACCGGTGGCGTTGGCGGCCCACGCGCAAATCACTACCATCGAGGGTCTGGAGACGAATGGCAAGCTTACTCCCGTACAGCAGGCATTTCTTGACGAGGGCGCCTTCCAATGCGGCTACTGCACCTCGGGCATGATATTGAGCGCCACTTCTCTGCTGCATCAGACGAGCAACCCCACCGAAGAGCAGATTGTGAAGGCGATGGATGGAAACGTTTGCAGGTGCGGCTCACATCCGCGCATTCTCGAAGCGGTGAAGCGCGCCGCACGGCCACAGCCCAAGGGAGAAACCCGATGAACCATCGCGATGAGCCGGAGCTAGAAAATTTTCAGGATGAGTACTGGGGCGCGTCCGGCAACCTACCGCTGGATCGCCGCGACTTTCTGAAGGTATTAGGCGGAGGGGTGCTGGTTTGCCTGGCGCAAGTCCCCGCATGGGCGCAGGAATCGGGCCGGGCCTTCGGCGGCCATGAGCTTCCCAAAGATGTGAGCGCGTGGCTGCATATCGCCGCCGATGGCAAGGTGAAGGTGTTTACCGGCAAGGCTGAGGTTGGACAAAATATCCGCACTTCTCTGGCCCAGCTTGTCGCCGAGGAGCTGCGCACGCCCTTTGACTCCATTGTGATGGTCATGGGCGACACGGGGCTCACTCCGTGGGATATGGGCACCTTTGGCAGCCGCACCACACCTACGATGGGACCGCAACTGCGCAACATGGCCGCGACTGCACGCAAGATGCTGCTGGAGATGGCCGCCGAACGCTGGCATGTCTCTACGGATGCCTTGACGGCTGCCGAGGGTAAGATTGTCGACTCTCAGAATTCGAGAATGCTCACCTATGGCGAACTCACGCGCGGCGAAAATCTTGTCAAGATCGTCTCCGGCGAGGAGACTCTGACACCTGTCTCTGAATGGAAGATCGCAGGAAGCGCTGTACCCAAGGTCGAAGGCCGCGACTTGGTTACCGGCAAACACGTTTATCCCTCCGACATCACACGCCCAGGAATGCTCTACGGCGCGGTGCTCCGTGCCGACGGATTCAACGCGACAATGGAGTCAATCGATACCAGTGCGGCGGTAAAACTTCCCGGAGTCCAGGTGGTGCGCGACGGCGACTTTACTGGAGTCGTTGCCACCGATGCATATTCCGCGCAAAAAGCGATCTCCGCAATCCAAGCGAAATGGAATGTGCCCGCGCAACCCTCCAATAAAAATCTCTTCGATGTTTTGAAGGCCAGCGCCGATTCGGGAGGTGAGGAAGGATCGAAACACACGGCCGGTTCGGTGGAGCAAGCCATGGCAACGGCCAGCGTAAAACTGGAAGAGCGGTACACCGTGCAGTACATCGCGCATGCGCCGCTGGAGCCGCGCGCCGCCGTGGCCGAGTGGAGCGGCGACAATCTCACCGTGTGGACAGGCACACAGCGCCCCTTTGGTGTTCGCGACCAGCTTACGCAGCTATTTCGCATTCCCGCTGCCCAGGTGCGCGTCATTCAGTCGGATATGGGTAGCGGCTATGGTGGCAAGCACACCGGAGAGGCAGCGCTTGAGGCTGCGCGCCTGGCAAAAGCTGCCGGCAAACCGGTGAAGGTGGTGTGGACGCGCCAGGAGGAATTTACCTGGGCCTATTTGCGTCCCGCCGGCGTGATGGAGATTAAAGCCGGCGCGCAGCAGGATGGGACGCTGGTTGTCTGGGAGCACCACAACTACAATTCAGGCTCCGCTGCCATCGCCACTCCCTACAACATTCCCAACCAACTCATTCAATATCATCCATCCCGGTCGCCTCTGCGCCAGGGTTCCTATCGTTCGCTGGCGGCAGCCGCCAATGTCTTCGCTCGCGAGTCGCACATGGATGGGATGGCTCATGCGGCGGGCATTGACCCGCTGGAGTTCCGGCTGAAAAATCTCACCGACCCGAGGCTGCGCGCCGTCTTCGAAACGGCTGCTGAAAAATTCGGTTGGGGTCGCGCGAAATCCGCGCCCGAGAGCGGATTCGGCATCGCCGGCGGATTCGACAAGGGAGGCTACGTGGCCGCCTGCGTCGAGGTGGAGATCGATTCCGCGAGCAAAAAGGTGCGCATAGTCCGCGTGGTTCAGGCCTGGGAGTCGGGAGCGGTGGTCAATCCTGACGGATTGCACAATCAGATTTCGGGAGCTATTGTGCAGGCCATTGGCGGCGCACTCTTTGAGGAAATTCTTTTTGCCGACGGCCGCATTCTTAATCCTCACTTCTCCAAGTACCGCCTTCCACGGTTCAGCGACGTGCCGCGGATTGAAGTCGTAATCATCAATCGCAAGGATCTGCCTTCAGCAGGTGCGGGAGAAACCGGCATCGTGGCGCTGGCGCCGGCAGTGGGCAACGCCATCTTTGCCGCTACTGGAAACCGCCTCCCTAATATGCCTATGACCCTGTGAAACACTGCGCAACGGGAACCAGATTCTGCGTCCCGAATCCCGCATCATCGGCAATTCTGAAGCGTGCTGGGACAGGACCGTGCTGACCGGTCTCGGGAATCCAGCCGGGATCTTTGATCGATTCGCGGCGCCTGACACCTGACTTTGCGGGTGTCGAAGCGCAAGAAAATTGTGCAGGGAAGTAAAAAATTCGTTATATTAAAGACTCCGGTACTACTCCAGACGCGCACGGGCCTGCTTCATTTTATTAGGCCATTTATGAAAGACAGGGCGATTACCTTGAAAGGAATCGCGTTGCATTTGTGTATTCCGGGCCGGAAATTGCATTCTGCACGGGAATTTTTTCATGGAGAAGGTTGCCATGCAAACATCGAAAATTCGTCTTCATACTCCACCTCCGCAGGGGCTCTATCATCCGCGGAACGAGCACGATGCCTGCGGAATGGGGTTGGTTGCCAACATTCGTGGAGAAAAGAGCCACGGAATTATTCGCAAGGGCCTCGAGGTGCTGATCAACCTCACGCATCGCGGAGCGGCGGGTTGCGATCCGGATACGGGTGACGGCGCTGGCATTCTGATACAGATTCCGCACGTCTTTTTTGCGCGCGAATGCGGCGAACTGGGGATGCAGTTGCCCGAAGCAGGCGCTTACGGCGTGGCTATGTGTTTTCTGCCGGTTGAGAAGCACAGCCGTTTGCAGTGCGAGGGCGTCTTCGAGCGCATTGCGCAGGAAGAGGGACTGAAAGTAATCGGATGGCGCGATACGCCGGTGAACGGCGACAGTATCGGCCGCGAGGCGCGCGCGTCACAACCATATATTGAGCAGTTGTTCCTGGGCCGGCCGGCGGGCCTGGATGAAGAGGCTTTCGAGCGCCTGCTCTACCGGGTTCGCCGCCGGATAGAAAACGAGATGGCGGCTTCGGAGATCGAGGGCAAGGAGTTTTTTTATGTTCCTTCACTTTCCTGCCGCACGATCGTTTACAAGGGCCTGATGCTGGCGCCGCAGATTGAGAAGTTCTACTACGAACTGGCCAATCCCCTGGTTACAAGCGCGCTTTGCCTTGTGCATCAACGCTTCTCCACCAACACGTTCCCGAGTTGGAAGCTGGCGCACCCTTACCGCTACGTGGCGCACAACGGCGAAATCAATACCATTCGCGGCAACATCAGTTGGATGAACGCGCGCCAGTCGGTGCTCGGCAGCCCCCTCTACGACGGCAAGATCAACGATCTCTATCCGGTCATCGTTCCGGGCGGCAGCGACTCCGGCTCGCTGGACAACGCAGTAGAGTTTCTCTATCAGTCAGGCCGCTCACTCCCCCACGTGATGGCCATGCTGATTCCCGAGGCGTGGGCGGGCAACCCCGACATGGACGAGGACAAGCGCGCCTTCTACGAGTACCACGCATCGCTGATGGAGCCGTGGGATGGCCCGGCGGCTATCGCCTTCACAGACGGCCGCGTGATTGGTGCTACGCTCGACCGGAATGGATTGCGCCCCGGCCGCTACATCGTAACCAAGGACGATCTTGTTGTGCTGGCCTCAGAGGCCGGTGTGCTCGACGTGCCGGCTAAGGATATTCGCAAGAAAGGCAGCCTGCAGCCCGGCCGCATGTTCCTGGTCGATACGGTTGAGAAGCGCATCGTCTCTGATGCCGAGATCAAGAAGAAGCTGGCCGGCAGGCAACCTTACGCCACCTGGCTCCAGGAGCAGCAGGTCAATCTGGATCAATTGCCAGAGCCTTCGCGGATGATTGCCTCCAATCCTGAGACCTTGTTGCGCCGTCAAAGGGCCTACGGTTACAGCGAAGAGGATTTGAGAATTTTATTGGCGCCAATGGCATCAAAGGGTGAAGAACCGGTCGGCTCCATGGGCAACGATGTGCCGCTGGCCTGCCTCTCCGACCGTCCGCAGTCACTGTTTAATTATTTCAAGCAACTCTTTGCGCAGGTCACCAACCCGCCCATCGATCCCATACGCGAAGAGATGGTGATGTCGCTGATCAGCTACATCGGCACGGAGCGCAACATTCTCGACGAGGCTCCGGAGAATTGCCACACGCTCAAGCTGCCGCATCCAATTCTGACCAATCGCGATCTGGAAAAACTGCGTCGCGTCTCAACGGGCGATCTGCTGGCTACCACGATTCCGGCGCTGTTTCGCGTGGCGGATGGCGAGCAAGGCCTGAAGCGTTCGCTTGAAGAGCTGAGCGCTCGCGCATCTCATGCCGTGGATTCCGGCTACACGCTGCTGATTCTCTCAGACCGCGGCGTCGATCCCACCTATGCGGCCATTCCCAGCCTGCTTGCCATGGCCGCTGTGCATAACCGGCTGGTGCAGGAGAAGACCCGCACCCAGGTGGCGCTGATCATCGAAAGCGGCGAGCCACGCGAGGTGATGCATTTTGCTCTGCTGATCGGCTACGGCGCCAGCGCTATTAATCCTTACCTGGCTATCGAAACGCTGCACGATCTAAAGAGGCTTGGCCTTTTGCCTCACAACGTTACCGCCAACCATGCGGAAAAGAACTTCATCAAGGCCATCAATAAGGGCCTGCTGAAGACCTTTTCGAAGATGGGCATCAGCACCCTGCAAAGCTATCGCGGGGCCCAGGTCTTCGAGGCGGTTGGGCTCAATCAATCGCTGGTGGAGGCATACTTCCCCGGAACAGCTTCGCGCATCGAAGGCGTTGGATTGGACGTTCTGGCACGCGAGGCGCTTCTCAAGCACGCCTTCGCCTTCCAGCCGTTGACGGAGTCTGAAACCGAGCTGGTTGTCGGAGGCCACTATCAGTTCCGCGTGGACGGCGAGTATCACCTGCTGAATCCGGATACCATCAGCAAGCTGCAACATGCCGTGCGGCAGAACAATCCGGCCACATTCCAGGAATACACCAATCTATTGGACGATCAGAATCGCCACTTGTGCACGCTGCGCGGACTGTTCAAACTCAAATACGCGGAGCATCCGCTGCCGCTGGAGGAAGTTGAGCCGGCTAAAGAGATTGTGAAGCGCTTTACGACCGGCGCCATGAGCTTTGGGTCCATCAGCAAAGAAGCGCACGAGACGCTGGCCATTGCCATGAACCGCATGGGTGGCATGTCCAACACCGGCGAGGGCGGCGAGGACGAAGCGCGCTTCAAGCCGGATGCGAATGGCGACTTGCGGCGCAGCGCTGTCAAGCAGGTAGCCAGCGGCCGTTTTGGCGTGACCGCACACTACCTGGTCAATGCCGACGAATTGCAGATCAAGATGGCGCAGGGCGCAAAGCCTGGCGAAGGCGGACAATTGCCCGGCCACAAGGTGGATGAGATCATCGCCAAGGTTCGCCACTCCATACCCGGCGTTGGATTGATTTCGCCGCCGCCGCATCACGATATTTATTCCATCGAAGATCTGGCGCAACTGATCTATGACCTGAAGAATGTCAATCCCAAGGCGCGAATCGCGGTGAAATTGGTCTCCGAAGTTGGCGTGGGCACGGTAGCTGCTGGCGTCAGCAAGGCGCACGCTGACGTGGTGCTTATCTCCGGCGACAGCGGCGGAACCGGCGCGTCTCCGCTCAGCTCCATCAAGCACGCTGGATTGCCGTGGGAGCTGGGCCTGGCTGAAACCCAGCAGGTGTTGCTGCTGAACGATCTGCGCAGCCGCATCAAGGTGCAGACCGACGGCAAGCTGCAAACCGGCCGCGACGTGGTGATTGCAGCGCTGCTAGGCGCCGAAGAGTTCGGCTTCTCCACCATGCCGCTGGTCAGCATGGGATGCATCATGATGCGTAAATGCCACTTGAACACCTGTTCGGTGGGCATCGCGACACAAGATCCTATTTTGCGCGCGCGCTTCAAGGGCCAGCCCGAGCATGTAATCAATTTCTTCTTCTTCCTCGCCGAGCAGGTGCGCCAGCATATGGCCAAACTCGGCTTCCACACCTTTGATGAGATGGTGGGCCGCGTGGAAAAAATCGATGCCTCCATCGCCCAGGATCACTGGAAGATCAAAGGCATCGACCTCTCCTCGATTCTCTACTCGCCCACGCTGCCTTCGCGCGTCGTGCGCCATAAAGTTCAGGCCCAGGATCACGGCCTTGGCCAGGCGCTCGATCACGTCCTGATTGAGAAGGCCGCACAGGCCCTGGAATCCAAGGCGCCTGTGACGGGAAGCTTTGCCATCCGCAACGTGCATCGCACAGTAGGAGGAATGCTGGGCGGCGAAATCGCCCGCCGCTACGGATCGGCCGGATTGCCGGACGAGACTATCCACTTCAAATTCAACGGCTCGGCCGGTCAAAGCTTCGGCGCATTTCTTCCCTCGGGCGTCACGCTCGAATTGGAAGGCGAGTCAAATGATTATTTGGGCAAAGGCCTCTCTGGCGGGCACATCATCGTTTACCCGCCGAAGGACTCCAGCTTCCTGCCGGAAGAGAGCATTCTGGTGGGCAACGTAGTGCTCTATGGCGCTACCAGCGGCGAAGTTTTTCTGAGCGGCATCGCCGGTGAGCGCTTTGCCGTGCGCAACTCCGGCGCCACCGCGGTTGTGGAGGGCGTGGGCGACCACGGCTGCGAATACATGACCAATGGCACGGTGATCGTGATTGGAAAGACCGGACGCAACTTTGCCGCAGGCATGAACGGCGGTTGCGCCTTCGTCTACGACGAGCAGGGAGACTTCTCCACGCGCCGCTGCAACCTGGCCAGCGTGGATTTGGAACCGCTTGCTTTGGAGCAGGATGTCTCCGAGGTGCGCGGCCTGCTCGAGCGCCACCGCGACCTGACCGGCAGCCCGCGTGCCGCCTGGATTCTGGAGCACTGGGATGAGTCGCAGCCGCGCTTTATCAAAGTATTTCCTCACGAGTACAAGCGCGTGCTCGGCATTCAGCACGCCGAGTCAGTTTATTCTTCTCCCGCAACTTCGTCGCCCCTGGTGGCGGCATCCGAGGTGCACCATGGGTAAGGTGACAGGATTTCTGGAGATCGAGCGCGAACAACCTGCCCGCCGCGAAGTCGAGGAGCGGCTGCGGGATTGGTTGGAAGTCTACCAACCTTTTCCCGAAGAGAAGCAGCGCGAACAGGGCGCCCGCTGCATGGATTGCGGCGTTCCCTTCTGCCATACCGGCTGTCCGGTGAACAACCTGATTCCCGACTGGAACGACCTGGTATACAACGGCCGCTGGGAGGCCGCCATCCGCCGCCTTCACGCCACTAACAACTTCCCTGAGTTTACCGGCCGCATTTGCCCGGCGCCCTGCGAGGCCGCCTGCGTGCTCGCTATCAGCGAGCCGGCGGTCTCTATCAAGCTGATTGAGCGCAGCGTAGTAGAGCGTGCCTGGGACGAAGGCTGGATTCATCCTGAGCCGCCCGAGCAGAACACCGGCAAGCGCGTGGCCGTGGTGGGCAGCGGGCCTGCGGGCCTGGCCGCCGCGCAGCAGTTGCGCCGAGCCGGCCACTCTGTGACCGTCTATGAGAAGAACGACCGTATCGGCGGTCTGCTTCGGTACGGCATTCCCAACTTCAAGCTCGAAAAGCACATTCTCGATCGCCGTCTCCAGCAGATGCGCGCCGAAGGAGTCACGTTTGTGGCCAACGCCCATGTGGGCGTTAACTTGCCAGTCGAGAAACTAACCGAACGCTACGACGCCATCCTGCTGTGTGGCGGCTCCGAGCAGCCCCGCGATCTGAAGATTCCCGGCCGCGAACTCAAGGGCATTCACTTTGCCATGGAGTTTCTGCCGCAGCAGAACCGCAGGTGTGAAGGCGATACCGTCGATTCCTCCATCGCCATCAGCGCCGAAGGCAAGCGCGTGGTCATCATCGGCGGAGGTGACACCGGGGCCGACTGTCTGGGCACCAGCCTGCGCCAGCGCGCATTGAGCGTTCACCAGTTTGAGATCATGCCCAGGCCGCCGGAGCAGCGCGCCGCTTCTACCCCGTGGCCGATGTGGCCTCTGCAACTGCGCACGGAAACCTCGCATGAAGAGGGCGGCATCCGCGATTGGGGCATCAACAGTACTCAGTTCATCGGCGATCAGCAGGGCAACGTCAAGCAGTTACACGCGGTGCGTATCGGGCCTCCGCCGAAGTTTGAACCCATCCCCGGCTCCGAATTCATCCTCGACGCTGACTTGGTTTTGCTGGCGATGGGCTTTCTGGGGCCGGTGCGTTCGGGCATGATCGAGCAGTTTGGAGTAGCTTTGGACAGCCGCGGCAACGTTGCCACCGACGCCGACTACCGGACCTCAATCGAGAATATCTTTGCCGCCGGCGATATGCGCCGCGGCCAATCCCTGGTGGTTTGGGCTATCAGCGAGGGCCGTAAAGCGGCTGCGTCCGTCGATTGCTACCTGGCTACGGTTGCTGAACCCGTCTCCCAGCATCATCGCGCTCTTGCATGAGCGTGTTGGCTGTTACCGAAGCATGGGCGCCAAAGCACCAAGCACTGATGTGTGAATAGTGCATTTTTACAGTTGGTGTAGAGTGCGGCGTGGACCAGGAGATCCACGCAACTGCCGGCCAGGAGGCCGGCGCTACAGGTTCGCGCTCTCTATGGAAGAGACAGTGCCTTGAAGCGCATGCGATCTTCCTGGTAGCGCTTCAAGAAATAGTCGATGGTCTCCACACGCAGCCGAATGGAATGGGCAGGACAGTTCTCATCCATGTCCTTGAAGGAAAAGAAGGGCGTTCCCGATCGTTCGATGATTTGCTCGATAGCGCTGTAAATGGGAGCGTCATGGCCGCATTTGAAGCTGGAAAACTCGACCGCCACCAGGTTGGGATGGCGAGCCGTGAACTTGGCGGCCCAGAGCTTGTGATTGGAGCTGGCTGAAAAGGCGGTCTTCCACACGTCAGAGATATCCAACGCATGATCGATGACGCCGGCACGAATATCTTCTCTGAAGAGACGCTCCATAAGGTCTTCGTCCATGGGCAAAGTGCTTTGCGAAAAGATGGGGTAGCCCAGCTTTTGAAAGTGCGCCATGATCTCGTGATTGATGCCGGGGTCGTGATGATAGGGACGCCCCAGCATTACGATTCCCAATCTGTCTTCTTTCTCCAACTGGTCTAGAACGACGCGGGCCTGGCGGCGAAGGCTGGATTCGAAACTCTCCTGTTCGCGAAACCCGATTGCGACGGCGCGATCATTTTCATCTTTGTCGAGGCCTAGGATCGGCTCCCATGCTTGAAACATCTGGCGTGCAAAGAGTCTGCGATGCGTCAGGTTAACTAACGGGTGAATGTATTGAATGCCGCGCTCGGCGAGGAGGTCAGTCTCTTTAGTAAAAGCGGCCTCGACGGTCTCCGGCGTCACCGAAGCCGTAGGGCAGGCGTTGTTTGCCCTGGTATTGACCAGAGGAGAGGCCAGCACATCGAACATGGGAAAGAAGATTGCGTTGAGCGGTTTGCGCGCGTGCTGCTTAAAGAGCAGGTTATGAAAGTGGGCGATAGCAATCTTTGAGGGGAAACAGGGATCGATGGAGCCACGGCTGGAACCGGTGCGATACATCTCACTGGTGGTGACGTCAGAGTACACGATGTTTTCCGCGCGCACACCGAGACTTTCAAAATATGCACTGAAAAGCGGCGCATACGCATACATGCTCAGGACGCGGGGAATGCCGATGCGCAGTTGCGCACGTACTCCGGTGAGCGCGATGCGGCGGTGCCCGGTGGCGCTCCAGGAGCGTGCGCGGAACGGGGTCGCGACATTCTCCGGATGACGCGAGCGCCAGACTTCGCTGGCGGCACGCTCCACTAGATTTGGATTGGCGGCTCTGGCGGCATCCAGTCGGGCTTGAATGCCACGCACGGATGCTACATCGTTTACCGCGCCCTTTTCGCAGCCGGCAATGATGATGCGCTGGCTGTCGGCTTCATGGTCTGTCTGCGCAGCGGAGGAGGCGTCTGCGCGGCCTTCGTCTCCGCCGATTTGCACGTCGAGAAATGTGCGCAGGCAAGCATTTTTGCAGAAGTGACAGCGAGTCTCTTCATTGCAAGTGGTGGTATAGCGAATGTGGCGCACAGCATCCATGCCGATGAAGGAGGTGGCGCGTCCCAAACGCCACAGGCGCATGGCTTCAAATCCAGCGCCGATTGCGCCGGCTTCGCCGCAGTGCGGGTGGACCTCAATCTCCGGCTCAATGCCGGTGGAGCGAAAACCGGCACGCAGAAAGTCCAACTGCGCCTTGACCGCGGCCAGGTTTTTTTGAGTCCCGCCCTGGAGGATAAAGCGCGAACCCAGCGTGGTGAGATTGGGAGCTTTGGCCACATGCAAAAAGACGTTGCGGGGCAGCACCGTGGCCAGCCCGGCTAAAATCTCCGCGGCATGCCAGCCCTGGCGCTGAAAGTTGACGATATCCGTTTGCAGAAAAACTGCGCAGCCATAACCAAAGGATGGCATCGCCTGGGCGGCGAAGGCGGCCTCTGCATAACGCTCCACGGGAATCCCGAAACCCTCCGCGGTGGATTGCAGAAAATATCCATTACCGGCTGAGCACTGCGCATTGAGCCTGAAATCGCGGACGCGTCCCTGGCGCAACAGTATCAGTTTGATGTCCTGGCCGCCCACATCGACGATCACCTGCGGATCGGCAAAATAATGCAACGCGGATTCAGTGTGGGCTACGGTTTCGACCAGGGCCGCGTCCGCGCCGAGCACTTGCTGCAGAGTATCCTTGGCGTAGCCCGTCGTACCCAGGCCGAGAATTTTCAGATCGGCGCCGGAGTCCACTTCCACCTGGCGTTGCAAATCGCCGAGCACCTCCATGGAGTCAGCAATCGGGTTGCCCCCGGAGAGCCGATAGGCCTTGGCCAGCACCTCACCTTCCGGCGACAGCAGCACAGCCTTGGTGGAAGTGGAACCGCCGTCGAGCCCGATGAAGGCTTCTACTCGCTGGCCGCGCTGAAAAGCTGCGGGAATGAAAGGCGCAGGCTGGTAGCGGGCTTTGAAGGTTTCGAACTCTTCCGCTGAGGCGCACAGTCCGGGTTTAGCGGCGATCTTTCGATCATGAGCGCCATCATCGAGAAAGCGCTCCAGCAGTTCGCGGCCTACGTAGCGGCCGCTCTCCCCGGCTTCTCCCCGGCCAAATTCGATTGCGCCCAGCGCGGCAAAATACAGCGCATCTGGCGGAGCAAGAATCAGCTCTTCTGCCGCATAGCCCAAGGGCAACTCTATGCCGCGCTCCTTCCAGAGCAGGGGAATGTTGTGCTGCCATGCCTCGCGCATTCCGCGCAGAAAAGCATTTGGTCCGCCCAGCAGCAGAACGTGAGGCAGCAGCGTGTGGCCACGCGTCAGCACGGTGAGATTTTGCAGCGCGATGGCATCATAGAGCGAGGCCATCAACTCGGCGGGCGGAAGTCCCTGCTTCTGTAATCCGTTGATGTCAGTCTCGGCGAATACGCCGCATTTGCCCGCGACTGGATGGATGCGCACGCCGCGGTAAGCTAGGTCCGGCATCTCGCTCGGGGAAATATTCAGCTTGGCCTGAATTTTGTCAATGACGGCGCCGGTTCCGCCGGCGCATTTGTCGTTCATCGAAGCGATCTTCCTTCGCCGACCGCTGCGAACATCCGTCTTGAAGAGGATAATCTTGGCGTCCTGTCCGCCGAGTTCGATAACCGACTGCGCCTCCGGGTGCAGTTTTTCGACAGCCAGGGCGACGGCGTTGACCTCCTGCACAAAGCGGGCGCCGATCAGCGCGGCGAGTGCATGTCCGCCAGAGCCAGTGATGAAGATGCGGCAGTTTCCGGGAGCAATGCCTGCTTCGCTCTCCATGCGCAAAAGGAATTCGCGCAACATTCCAGCCTGGCGGGTGTCGTGACGGCGATATTCGCGCCAAAGAATGCGCCCATCATCCGCCGCAGCCACGACCGCCTTGACGGTGGTGGAACCGACGTCCACACCGACCAGAAAATGAATCTTGCTGGACTGCTGACCGGAGACTTCGAGATTCGCAGGCATCATCGGCTTAACGCTTTCCCGGCAGCCGGGCTAGCGAGGCTTTGCCATCGATCAAATTACCGACATGCAAGACGAAATTGGCTGCCTGGCCGGCGATGCCGCGGCGGCGCGGAATAGGATAAAACGGACTGCGCAGTTGACGATGCCGGGCAACATACTCCCGGATTTCTTCCGGCGATTTGCCGCATGCGGTGAGCGCCGCGTCGAACTCTGCGCGCGCTTTGACGCGGGCTTCACCCAAAGCCATCTGCACGCGGCTATGAGCATTGATTTCTCCCTCGCCCGATGTTTCAACCGGCAGAAAAATCATCTCCGGAAAGCGATTGACCACGGACGACTGCACGCCATCAGATTGCGAGGAGGGCATGCAGCCGAAGGGCTTGAGCGCCAGCACCATGTGGCAAAGCCCTTTGGTGGTGTAGTAGACGTTCTTGCCGACTTCGAGGTGGCCTTCTCCACCGCGCGCCTGAGAGTGATAGAAGGGATGGGCCAGACGCGCCAGTTCGCGCTGCGAGAGCAGACGAGGCGTGATGCCGCCCAGGTGACGCGCTGTGCGCGCATACAAATAGCTCCACAGCACTTCGCTCAGGCGCAAGAGCGACCACTTGCGGCGATACCTCCACGCGTTGGTCAGCCGCTTGCCAAACTCCCACCTGCGGACCTCGGGGTAGGGGCCTTCAAGGCCTTTCTTCGCCTCCATGCTGATGCGGGATTGACGCAGAAGATAGCTGATCCAACCGCCAATTGAATCGATATGTACCTGCGCGCCTTCGCTTTCGAGGAAGCGGAACATATTAAAGTTGCCGTCGCCCTCGGTGAGCTGCGCCCAGAACTCGCCGACAATTTTGACCACGGGCTTGACGCGCGTGTGGTCTACCTCAACTTCCTCCATGCGCAGACGCGCCTCTCGCATCTCGGCCACAAACTCTGCGCTGTAGAGATGATCGAAAATCTTGCCCGTGCCGTTGAGAAAGCTCTGTATCCGCGGTGTACGTCGCAGCGGAGCAGACAGCCAGCGTGGCGCGCGTTGCAGAATCTCAAATTTCCGCCGGGTTTCCAGGAAATGGCTCAACCGGCTTACTACATCTTCGGTGGCCCGGTCAGTGCTGCCCGGAACGGTCTCAAAGGGTCGGATGCGATAGCTGAGGTCGTTGATCACGTCGCCCAGGTTGAGCATATTGAGCGCGCCCAGGTTGAAGTCCAGTGTGAACTTCAGGCCGGGGTTGTCGGCCGCTGCTTTGATCGCCTGCTCGGCCTGGTAAAGCACGATGCGGAATCGCTCATAACCGGCGTTCTGGAGCGCCAACCGGTACTCCGACTCATACATGCCGAAGCGGCAAGGTCCGCAGGAACCGGCGGTGAAAAAAATGTACTTTTCCTCGATCTCCCGGCGCGAATAGCCCTGATCTTCCAGCGAACGCAGAAACTTGATGAGGTTACCAATGGTGAAATAGGTGGGATTGCATTGGCCGTTATTGCCATATTCCCGGCCAAAATCGAAGGCTTCCACGTCGGGAGTCGGTAGCATCTGGCAGCGATATCCGCTGGCGTGCAGAATAGCCTCGATGAAGCGTTCATGCTTCCAGGTAAAGCCACCGAAGAGGATCGTGACCTGATTCCGCTCTTCAGCGGTAAAAGGCCGCTCTGCGGGACGGCGATAATGCCCAATTTTGTGACGAAAAGACTGTGCCTCGACAGGCTGTTCTCGCGTCGCGGGAACACACGAAGTCGTCTCTTCCTCAGAAACATGAGCCGCGCCCGCCACGTTGCGTTCAACTCCCATGGAATGAAGAACCTCTGGACAGCAGAGTAGAATCACATCCATCGTTCGCGCTCGGACTCACATCTGCTAGCCTTTCAAGTGTAAAGCA
>JBEKFS010000035.1:0-27091 GCA_050013195.1 Occallatibacter sp. | reverse complement strand
GCGCGGTGATGCTGTGCGTGCCCGTGGTTGTGTAGGTGACGGCGCAGCTTGACAAACCGGTTGCGGTGGTCACCGCTACGCCAGTGCAGGCTGTTATCGCCACACCGCCGTCCTGGAAGGTAGCCGTGCCCGTCGGCTTACCGGCCGTGGAAGAAACTGTCGCCGTGTAGGTTACCGGATTCTGCAACAGAATCGGATTCAGGCTGGAGACCAGAGTGATAGTTGGCAATACCTGGCTGATGGTGTAAATAACTGACACCGGGGTTGCCGCCGAGTAGTCGGTGTTGCCCGTCTGCGTGGCCTGAATGGTGCATGTCCCGCCGGTGACGATGTATGCCGTCGTTCCGGTAACGGTGCAAACACCGCCGCTGAGTGAGGCAAAGCTGACCGTTAGGCCCGCATTGGACGAGGCGCTCAGGCTGAACGTCCCACCTGAAGAATAGGGGTACGAAGTTACCGTGGGAGAATATGTGATGGTCTGCGAGGCTTGGCTGATGGTGTAGTTGACCGACACCGGGGTTGCCGTCAAGTAGTTGGTGTTGCCCATCTGCGTGGCTTGAATGGTGCAGGTTCCGGCGGAAACGATGTATGCCGTGGGTCCCGATACTGTGCAGACATCGGTCGTGAGCGAGGTATAGATGACCCCCAGACCAGAGCTGGTTGAAGCTCTGAGAATGAACGAGCCGCCGACCGAATAGGTGTACGTAGTGACCGCCGGAGTAGATGGATTTATCCCCAACGGGAACGTGATGGTTTGCGAGGCTTGGCTGATGGTGTAAATAACTGACACCGGGGTTGCCGCCAAGTAGTCGGTGTTGCCCGTCTGCGTGGCTTGAATGGTGCAGGTTCCGGCGGAAACGATGTATGCCGTGGTTCCCGATACCGAGCAGACGCCGCCGCTGAGCGAGGCAAAGCTGACCGTGAGGCCTGAGCTGGCCGCAGCGCTCAGACCAAACGCTCCACTGACAGAATAGGTATACGTAGTCACCGCCGGCGAATAGATGATGGTCTGCGAGGCCTGGTTGATATTGTCGCTGACTGTGCCAGAGGCGCTGGCGTAGTTGCCTGCGGGATCGGTGAAGCTCCAGCCATCTGTAGCGTAGGTTCCGGCAGTAATGTGTGTAGTTCCACTCAGTGTGAGGTCTGCGGTAAGGTTAGTGCCGCCTACGCCTGTGGCCGTGCCAGTGGCAGTATGCGCGGTGGCGTCATAGGTCACGGTGTAACCCGAGACGTTGATGGTCGCATTGGCCTGGTTTACCTGGAGTTGCACAGTCGCCGTCGCTGGCGATGTGTAGTCCGTCGTGTCGTTGGGAACAAAACTCACCGACAGGGTTTGTGAACCCGCCGTCAGCACCGTGCCAGAGAGCGGCGAATAGGTGAACGTGCCGGGAAGGCTGGCTCCGGTCACGCCCGTTGCCGCTGCGCCAAGCTGGGTTCGCCGCCGTCGGAGCCGCCGTCAGCCCGTTGTAAGTGAAGGTCACCGTCAAGCCAACAGGCGTGGTGGTGGCCGTAGCCGAAAGCGCCGACCCGGTATAGGTCTGCGCCAGGCTGCCCAGCGTTACCGTCGCCGCCGCCTTCGTGATGACGAGCGTGCCGGTGGCCGTGCCCTGATAGTTCGGGTCGCTGACCGTGCCCACCACCGTGTAACTCCCCGCCGCCGTCGGAGCCGCCGTCAGCCCGTTGTAGCCGCCGTCGGAGCCGCCGTCAGCCCGTTGTAAGTGAAGGTCACCGTCAAGCCAACAGGCGTGGTGGTGGCCGTAGCCGAAAGCGCCGACCCGGTATAGGTCTGCGCCAGGCTGCCCAGCGTCACCGTCGCCGCCGCCTTCGAGTAGGTGTATTGGTCGACTGGGGATGTAGCGCTTGTGCCTCCAGGAGTGGTCACCGTGACATCCACTGTGCCCACTCCCGCCGGCGAGGTCGCAGTGGTCGTCGCTGAGTTGATGACCGTAACGTTGGTGGCAGGCGTGGACCCGAAGTCCACGGCCGTTGCGCCGGTGAAATTAGTTCCGGTAATGGTCACAGTCGTTCCGCCAGCCGTTGAGCCGCTGGACGGAGAGATTCCGGTCACAGTGGGAACCGCCAACGCAGACAGGCTAAAGCTGCTGCTATTCGTCGTAAGGCTGGGCGGGGATGGCAAAGTAGCCATCAATGTAAGGCCGGAAAGAGCCGTCGAGCTTGCGACCGTCAGGGTATAGCTGGCCACGCCGCTCAAGTTGGTGCTGGCCGATCCGCCGGAGAGCGTGCCCCCGCCATTCAACGTCAACGGAATCGTCACTCCGCTCACCGGGCTGGCGCTCTCGGTCAGGGTCACGGCCGTGGTAAAGGGGACCCCGGCAATCTGCGAAGCTCCAGGATCGGTGGTGAAACTCAGTGCGTAGTTGGTTTGCACTGCGCCGGAGTCGACGTAGCCCGCCGGGCAATATGTGGAGACGAACCCAAATCCGCGCTGGTCGACGGTCAGGCCGGCTGCCGTCGCGTTGGCCACAGTTCCCTCGCAGATGGCCAGGCTTCCCGGCAAGGGCATCATCGTCTGCGTCGGCCCGCCGTAGTTGGCCAGAACGGCCAGCATGGGATTGCCGCTCACCGCATTGGTGTTCGTCGTGCAACCGTTGCAATCGTCTTCGCCGCTCTTGCCGGTGTTTTGATAGTAGACATTGCTGTCGGCATTGGCGTTTCCACCAGGCACACTATTATTGATGCCTGCGCCGTTGCCGTTTTCTGACAAATTGCTTATGAAGATGCTATTGGTTACCGATACAGTGCGAGTGAAGCGTTCTAAGCCGCTGCCGTTATCAATGCCGCCGCCGTTAGTCTTGGCCGTATTGCCGCTGAAGGTGCTGTTGCTCACCGTCAATGTAAGCCAGTTGTCGATGCCGCCACCATCAACTGAAGCCGTATTGCCGCTAAAGGTGCTGTTGCTCACCGTCAGTGTACCTAAGCTGTAGATGCCGCCACCATTTGAAGTCGCATTTCCGCTGAAGGTGCTGTTGCTCACCGTCAGTTTGCCTGGGTTCATGATGCCGCCACCATTAAATGAAGCCGTATTGTCGCTGACCGTGCTGTTGCTCACCGTCAGCGTACCGCTGTTCATGATGCCGCCGCCGCTGCCGCTTGTGTTTCCATTGGTGATGGTCAGATTGTTGATGGTCGCCCCGGTGACGCCGGAGTTGACCGTGAAGACGGAGAAGTTGCTAGACGAACCGCCGCCCGCAACCGTCACCAGGTTGGTGAGCGTGACCCCGCTTCCGCTGGTCCGCCCCTGAATCGTCGTATTCGCCGGAATGGTGAGGGTGCTGCCTGTAGTGATGGTCTGCGCCGTAGCAAAGGCCTTCGAGTCGAAGGTGATGTTGCCTGAACCGGCGCCGGCCGCATTCAGCAGCGCGTCGCGCAGGCTGCACGACGCATCGGTGCCCGTTCCAGGCGTGGCTTGCACGGTGCAGTTGGAGGTCGTGCCCGAATCGTCATTATTGGTCGTCACCACCAGGTTCGGCGCGAAGCTTGCCGTCACGCTTTCGGCGGAGTTCATGGGGATGGTGGTGCTGGCCGAAGTTGCGCTGGCCACCGCATCAGGACTCGATGTCCAGTTCAGGAAAGTGTAGCCTGTCGCGGGAATGGCCTGGAGCGATACGACCGTGCCCACATTGTAGAGACTGCCGGAGGGCGGGGTCACCGTGCCACCGCCCGCCGGGTTCGCCGCCGTGATGATTTGAACCTGCGTATTCAGCACGGTCAACGTGTAGTTCTGCACGTAAGTTCCGCCGAGGCTGTCGGTTGCCGTGAGCGTAAATGTCTCGGTGCCGGACGCGGTCGGCGTGCCGCCGATCGCGAGCGAGCCAGTGCCGCTGCTTGGGACAACGAGTCCCGCCACCGCGTTCTGTACGTTGGATACGGTCAACGTAATGGCCCCTGCGCCACCCGAGCCAGTCATTGTGCAGGAAGCTGGCGTGCCCACTGTGAATGTGGAGCAACTGCTGGGAGAAATGGACACATGCGGGACCACGGTAAGCGTGAAGTTCTGCGGCGAGGCGCTTAGCCCGGCGCTATTGGTTGCCGAGGTCGTAAACGTCTCAGTGCCGGACGCGGTTGGCGTGCCGCTAATCGTGATCGAGCCGGTGCCGCTGGCTGGGACAGTCACTCCCGGGACCACGTTTTGAATGTTCGATACCGCCAGCGAGGCGGCGTTGGTGGGAAAACCGGGCGAAGTCGTTATGCTGAACGATCCTGCCACATTCACTTCGAAGGTGGTGCTGCTGGCGCTAGTGAAGGCTGGAGGCTGGTCCACCGTCAGCGTGAAGTTCTGACTGGCGGTCAGCCCCGCGCCGTTGGTTGCCGTGATCGTAAACGTCTCGGTGCCGGTCGCGGTCGGCGTGCCGGTGATCGAGATCGTACCTGTGCCACTGCTCGGAATAGTGACTCCCGGAATCGCGTTTTGTACATTCGTCACGCTCAGCGTTGCCGGTCCGGGATAGCCGGGCGAGGTAGTTATGCTGAACGAGCCTGATGCATCCAGGGCGAAGGTAGTGTTGTTGGCACTGGTGAAGGCCGGAGCCTGGTCCACGATCAGCGAGAAGCTCTGCGTGGCGTTCGGGCTCACGCCGTTCGATGCCGTGATCGTAAAGGGGTAGGAGCCGCCCGTGCCCGCCACCGGCGTGCCGGAGAGAGTCGCCGTGCCGTTGCCGTTGTTGGTAAAGCTGACGCCACTGGGCAAAGTCCCCGTTTCACTGAGTGTCGGTGTGGGGATGCCGTTTGAGGTCACCGTAAACGTGCCCGCCGTGCCTGTGGTGAAGGTGGCGTTGTTGACGCTGGTAATAGACGGGGCATAATTCACTGTCAGCGTGAAATTCTGCGTGACGGGGGCGCCGACGCCGTTGCTCGCAGTGATCGTTAAGGTTTCTGTGCCGGACGCGGTCGGCGTGCCGCTGAACGTGATCGTGCCCGAGCCGCTGCTTGGGATAGTGACTCCCGGAATCGCGTTTTGTATGTTCGATACTGTCAGCGTCACTGCGGGGTAGCCCGTGGTGGTCACCGTAAACGAAACTGGCGAGTTCGCGATGAAGGTAGCGTTGTTGGTGCTGGTGATGGACGGAGCCTGGTCCACGGTTAGCGTGAAACTCTGCGTGGCGTTGGGACTGATGCTGTTGCTCGCCGTGATGGTGATCGGGTAGGAGCCGCCCGTGCCCGCCGCCGGCGTGCCGGAGAGAACTCCGGCGCTGAAGGTGACGCCGCTGGGCAGAGTTCCAGCGGTTACGGCAAACGTCGGGGCCGGGTAGCTCGTGGCCGTCACGGTGAAGGAGCCTGAAGTGCCCACGGTAAAGGTGGTACTACCGCCGCTGGTGAAGGCCGGAGCCTGGTCCACGATCAGCGAGAAGCTCTGCGTGGCGTTCGGGCTCACGCCGTTCGATGCCGTGATCGTAAAGGGGTAGGAGCCGCCCGTGCCTGCCGCCGGCGTGCCGGAGAATGTTCCCGCGGAGAATGTGACCCCGCTCGGCAGCGTACCCGTCTCGGATATGGTGGGCGTGGGATAACCGTTGGCAGTTACCGTGAAAGAACCCGCCGTACCCGTGATGAAGGTGGCGTTGTTGGCGCTGGTGATCGACGGTGCCTGGTTTACCGTCAGCGTGAAATTCTGCGTGGCAGCGGTTCCAAAGCCGTTGCTCGCCGTGATGGTGAAGGTTTCTGTGCCGGGCGCGGTCGGCGTGCCGCTGAACGCGATCGTGCCCGTGCCGCTGCTTGGGATAGTGACTCCCGGGATTGCGTTTAGAACGTTCGTAACCGTCAGATTCACGGCGGGGTAGCCCGTAGTGGTCACAGTGAAGGAGACTGGCGAGTTCACGATGAAGGTGGCGCTGTTGGCGCTGGTGATGGACGGAGCCTGTGCATTGGTCAGGGAGAATGTCGCCGGCGTCGCAAGGCCTGAGACGCTGGCCGTCACACTATAAGCGCCCGTATTGGAATTGGCCGTGAACGTGCCGGCATTGGCCACGCCACTCGAGCTTGTGGTTACCGTGATCGTGGTGCTGCTGTTGTTGAAGGTTCCGCTGGCTCCGGTGGACGGTGCTGTAAAAGTTACGGGGGAATTATTAATGGGGTTTCCAGCCGCGTCCGTCACCGTCACCATCATAGGTGTGCTGAAGGCCGTCGAAATCGCCGTCGATTGCGTCCCGCCGCTACTGACAGCGATCGATGCCGGAACCTGAACAACAGTCACGGAATCTGTATTCGACGTGGCTGCCGTTCCCAAACCGGTGTGGGTAAAGTCTCCACCGCCCCAGGCCAGCGCCGTGTTGCTCACCGACTTGGGCGAGTTGGCCGGCACATTTACGATCACCTGGATCACGGGGAAACTGCTACCGCCGGATTCCATTTGGGTGGAACTGCAACTGACCGTAGTTGTGCCGCCGCAGGTCC
The DNA here is from genome assembly GCA_050013195.1 of Occallatibacter sp. Lineage (GTDB taxonomy): Bacteria > Acidobacteriota > Terriglobia > Terriglobales > Acidobacteriaceae > Telmatobacter. The sequence continues at coordinate 20,683 of JBEKFS010000035.1, read as the reverse complement.
AGCCGGAGCCGGTATAGCTGGCCAGCGTGTAGCCAGTAGGCAGAGTGTCGGAGACACTCACGGTGCCGGAGGTCGTGCTGCCCGTCACTGTGTTCGAGACGCTGATGTTCCACTGGGCGGTCGAGCCTTGCGTAAACGTACCCGTATGGCTCTTCGTCACCGACAACACCGGAGCCGGGTTGATGGTGATCGAGTCGGACGAGGTTGGTGTGTTGCTGGCTCCGCCGCCGCTGGCACTCTCGCTGTTATTGACAGTCGCGGGGGCGTTGTCGGCTACGTTGACGTCGATTGTCAGCGCCGGGTATTGGTCGCCGTCGCCAATCGATGAGTCGTTGGTGCAGGTCACGGTGCCGCCGCTGCCTGAGCAGGACCAGCCTGAACCCGAGTAACTGTTTGCATACGACAAGCCTGTGGGCAGCGTGTCAGTGACGGTCAGCGGATGGCTGCCGCTTGGATCGCCCGTCGAGCCCGGTCCGTTGCTGGTGACGGTCGCGGTGAGCTGCGCGCCTTGCTGCCCCTGCGTGAAAGTGCCGGTATGTGACGCATCAACCGAAACGGTCGGCAGGTTCTCAGTCAGGTTCACGCACCAGCCATTGGCCGCGCCCATGGTGGATTGCGGACTGGACTGGCCCGTACTGAAGAACAGGCGCCATTTGCCGTTGGCGTTGCTGCCGTTGGTGAAGACGTCGGCGAATGTGGAGGAGGAGCCGAGGGGCGTGGGCGCGGCATAACTGAATGTCGTGGGCGCCGGATAGAAGCCGCTGGTGCTGGAGGTAAACGAATCGGGGGCGTCGAGAAAACTTTCGTAAGCAGTCGGCTTGTAGCTGCCGACGCTGAGATGGTAGTAGTTCGAGGAACTTCCGCTCCCCACAGGCACCTCGCTGCTGGCGCTGTCTTCAAAGATATAGTTGCCGAGGTTGGCTTCGCTGTAGCCGCTGGCACCCTGCGTGGTGTTGGAGAAAAAGTCCAGCGCGGCTCCCGATGGACCCTCCACGAGCGATGCGAGTTGGTCGAGATTCTCCGCGGCGGAAACGGAGAAGTTGGTGAGCTGGACCGTAACTGTGTTGAGGGTGCCGGGTAAATTGGACACCGTAATAACCGACGGATTTGGCGTCAATGGCCCGGCGGGGTCTGCAGTGATACCCTGGACCGCCCCCGGATTGCAGTACTGCCACACGGTCGAGCTCACCTGTGTGACCGTAGTAGCGGTGTTAATGCGCTGATACAGCGTGGAAGAGTAGCTACTATTGTCCGACCCCGTGCCGCTGTAGCTCGCCGTAATACTGTGGTCGCCTTCGGACAGCGAACTGGTGGTAAACGTTGCTACTCCGCTGCCGTTCAAAGTCACCACGTTGTTGCCGCTCACCGTGCCGGCAGGAGTTGCATTGTTGTCCAGAAAAGTCACCGTGCCGCCGGAGGTCACCGGATCACCGCCGCTGGTCACGGTTGCGGTGAAGGTGACGGGCTGCCCGGTCGTCGCGGGATTGCTGCTGGGAGTCAGCGCGGTCGAGGTCGCGACGCCGGTGTTGAGCGTGAGCGTGATGCACCAGCCGTTGTTCAAGTTCACGGCATAGGGACCAACAGTGTACAGCGCCCATTTGCCATTCGCCGAGGCGCCATTAAAGGCCTTTCCGAAGGTCAATACGTTTGTATGGGTGTACACGGAGGTGTCCGTGCCATACGGCGCCGCGAAATTGAGGGTGCCGGGAACCTGGGGGACGCTTGAATCGACGGATGGCGACGTCGAGGTCGCGAAGGTGTCCGGGTTCACGCCCTCATTGTTGTCGGTTGGCAGGTAAGCGCCGGTGGTGGGCGTTCCGCTGTTATAGGGCACATACCCGCTGGCGGAGTCTTCAAAGGTCAGATTCACAGCGCTGGTTGGCGCTGTGTCGTTGAACCCCGCCTGCAGAAAAACTAGATCCTGCGTCCCGCCGGGAGCAACCAGCAAAAACTGACCGGAGATTCCGTCGGTTAGCCCCTGGATTCCTTCCAGTTCCACCGTCACATTGGCCACCGTCTTGCTGTTGTAGGAGGAGTCGGAGATGCCGATGATGGAGGGGTAGGACAGCCCAGGGTTATCGTTGGCCGGTACCAAGATCAAGCTGTTGTTGCACCATTGATTCCCGGATGGGTTCGCCGCAGTCACTTCCACCAGTTGCGTCATGGAACTGCTGCTCTGCCCGAAGGCCCCGGACGGCGTATATTGGGCCACGATGGAGTTGTTACCCTGGGCCAGCGAGACCGTGCATTGTGCGACGCCGCTGCTCAGCGCGACGGCGTTGCAACCGGAGATGGTCGAGCCGTTGGCGCTGAAAGTGACCGTGCCAGTTGGCGTCCCGGTGCCCGAATGAACGGTCGCAGTGTAAGTGATCGAAATGCTGGAGGCGGAATTGGCGTAGTAGGCCGGGTTAGATGCCGAACTGCTGAGCGTGGTCGTAGTGGGAGTCGCCGTCGAATAGGTCAGAGACAGCGTCCACCCGGTGATCGATATGGGGTCGGGGGGAGTATTGTTGTCGATAATGTAGAGCGTCCATGTCCCATTCGCCGTCACCCCATTGAATTTGCCGGTCAACGTGGCGCTGCCGTCGGTTTGCGGGTAGTCTGCCACATTGGTCGACGTTGGAAGCGGGGGATATGTGCCAATGTTATCCTGATAGTACGAACTGGGCTTCACCGTATAGGGCGCATCCGCCGTAAGCCACGATCCGGGGCCGCCCAGCGCTCCGGCGCCGTTCGGTGCAGCGGCCGCGCCGTCTTCGATCGTAATGTTCATACCATGCAGCCCGTCACAGGCGAAATTACCGTTTTCGTCGCAGCCGTCGATGCCGTCGCCCGTAGAGGATAACAACACGAATTGCTCTCCACTGGGCGACTGCAGCATGAACTCCGCATAGCCCATGCTGTTGCAGCAATTCTGACCATCCGATGTCACTCCGAGCAACTCCACCTTGACAGTTGCCACCGGGCCGGGAGCGCCGCTAACCGTGGCGGTGGAGCTGCCAGCCGCAGTCTGGCCCTGCGCAACTGTTATAGCTCCGCCAGCGGTGATCGTCTGTGCCCGCGCCGCAGTAGGCAGCAGCAGGGAGGCCAGCACAACCAACCCTGGCAGGAGAACTCCGAAACGGGGACTGCGCTTCCGGTTGGCGAAGGAACTGAAGGCTGAACACGGGGAAACAACAGAGAGAGAGAGAGGGCGGCAATCAGACATGGCGAACTCCGTATCGGGAGAGCTTTCGCGGCCCGCGGTGGCGCCGGAAGCATTGGTGGAGGAAGGCGTTTGCGGCGTAATGGAAGATCCGGCAGCATGCGAGCCAAAGTGCGGGCTCAGGGCCGGCTCCACAGGACACAGATTCAAGGCAATACGCTGGCGAACAGTGCTGATCACAGCGGTGAAGAACATACGAACGTCCTCGAACAGCCTGAGTGTATCAGTTGGGAATCAAGCTATGGGAACCGCTATCTCTGCATCCGTGCGGAAATCCCGGCTGTCTGCGCTTGACCCGCCGCCCGTGGTGCTGGCAGCGAGCAGGAAAGCCATCGCAAGCTCTTGCGCTGAGTGCAGATGCAAATACGGTTTTGCATTCAGTTGAGGATGCTGCAAGAATTCATTCTCCTCGTCAGTCGAGTCTTGCGTGAAACTGTAGCGTCCTTTAGTACTCTCATGATTGTGGGTGTTCGCTGAAATCGGGGGAAAATCGGCGAACTCCTACTCAAACAGCTGATATTAACTCAGATGCGGGCCAAGGATCTTTAGATGCAGGTCAAAGATCTTTTGGTCTACGCACCGCCTGCGAAGCCGTCAACGGGTGTAGTGCAATAGCATTCACGGGTAAGTTGCGGGTGAGCGTTTTTAGAGTGGTAAGCTAAGAGTTTCCTAAGATACTCATTCTAAAGAAGTAATCTGGTGGCGGGAGGCAGGATCGAACTGCCGACCTACGGGTTATGAATCCGTCGCTCTAACCATCTGAGCTACCCCGCCGGAAGAGGCAAACCAGGCATAGGCCGGGGAGGCCCTGCCGGGGAATGGACGAATCTGGAATCCGCGCACAACTCCCTTTAACGATGATACGGGCGGCTGGATGCGAGGTCAACCCAAGTGTTACACAGCCGGCTGTAATTATCTGCAAGGCAGGCGCCAGGGATGAACTCCTCTGCTCGACTCGTGTAAACTCGGCTGCATGAGCACCTTCCGTATTGCCGGGGTGATTCCTGCCCGGCTCAGTTCCACGCGGCTCAGCCGCAAGGTTTTGCGCAACCTCGTTGGCCGGCCCATGGTCGAATGGGTGTGGCGCGCGGCCATGGCCAGCGGCTTGATGGACCCAGTGGTTGTGGCCACCGACTCGGAGGAAGTAGCTGGAGTTTGCCGCGAGCGCGGGATTCCCGTGGCGATGACTTCTGCGGATTGCCCCAGCGGATCGGACAGGGTTCGTCACGTGGCCCGCCAGATCGACGCCGAGATTTATGTCAACATTCAAGGCGACGAACCGACGCTGACGGCAGAGTTTTTTCCACCGCTGCTGGCGTTGTTTGATCGGCCAGAGGTCGAGGTCAGCACGCTGGCTGTCCGTTGCCCGGCTGAAGAGATTAGCGACCCCAACGCCGTCAAGGTGGTCACGGCTCTGGACGGGCGCGCGCTTTACTTTTCGCGGGCGACGATTCCGTTTGATCGCGACGGCGCAGGCTTCGCCGGTTACCGTAAACACCTGGGAATTTATGCCTACCGCAAGGCCGCGCTGGAGCGGTTTGCGGCACTGCCACCTTCGTGGATTGAGCGCGTCGAGCGACTGGAGCAGTTGCGGCTTCTCGATAACGGAATCGACATTTACGTGGCCGCCGCGCCCTACGACACCATCGGTGTGGATACCGAGGCGGATTTGCTGCGGGCAGAGGCGGTGCTGATGCAACGCGCGAAAGGGCAGGACACGTAGATTTGTATTTCCAAAAATATTCCGAATTGCGCGCAAGAATCGGGTAGCGCGCCGGAGCGCTGATCGGCGACTATGGTTTCCATGAGCAACAAACCCGATCTCGACAAAATTCGCAGGCACATTGAGGCTAATCACGACCGTCCCATTCCGCTGGCGGAGCTTGGGCGGCTTGTTCACTTGAGTCCCTTCACCGTGCAGAGGCTCTTCAAGCAGGCGCTCGGCGTAAGCCCGTTGCAATATCAGCGGGCACTGCGCGCGGCCAGATTGCGCAGCGCGCTCAAGCAGGGAGAATCTGTGACCAACGCTATCTACAACGCCGGATTTGGTTCGTCGAGCCGTGGCTATGACGGCGCGCAACTGGGCATGACGCCGGCGCGCTTTGCCAAGGGCGGCCAAGGAGAGCAGATCGGCTGGTGCTGCGCACGCACTCCTTTTGGTTGGGTGATCGTGGGCGCGACCCAGCGCGGACTTTGCTGGCTGTCGCTTGCGGGAACAAAGGATGAGGTTGAGGCCAGCCTGCGCGAGGAGTTTCCCCTGGCGACGTTGAAGCGTGATTCGATGCTCGCGACGATGGTGGAAGCGGCGCTGCAAACTGTCGGCGGCCAGTCAAGCTCATCGATAAAGTTGACCCCACCGCAGGTTACCGCATCGCAGGTGCCGCTTGACCTGCGCGGGACGGCGTTTCAATTGAAGGTCTGGCAAGCGCTGCGCCGGATTCCACGCGGCGAGACGCGCAGCTATAGCCAGTTGGCGCGAGAGTTGGGCGATCCCAAGGCGACGCGCGCCGTGGCCCGCGCCTGCGCGACGAATCGCGTGGCGATTGTGGTGCCCTGCCATCGCGTGGTGGGCGCGAGCGGCTCGCTGACTGGCTATCGCTGGGGCGTGGAACGAAAGCAGAAGCTGCTGGAAGCGGAAAGCGCGATGCGATAAAGGCAGCCCCGTAATTATCTGCAAGGCGTATTCAACAGCCAAATCATGAATCTCACATCCTGAGACGCGAAAAAGATGGCAGGCGAATTATGCCTGCCGCTCGACATCCCCGTATCTTATTGAGGATAAAGCGGGTTTGCCTCATTATCCCTACGACGATAAGAATCAATGATGCATAGATTGCTGAATTAATCTGCAAGGAATTGGGGTCCAAAAAAAATATTGGGGGGGGGAGGGGGGTACCTCATTCGGTGGCGGTTTTTCGGGGCGCAGACTGGCCACGAGCTGTGGTGTGGGCGACCTGGGCGGCGTAAAGAAGCTTGGTACCGGTCTTGTCATTGATGGCCTCGTTGATCAGCCCGTAAGCGACGCAAGTGATAAAATCGCGGATGTTTTCCAGCCCGGAAAGTGGAGGCATGGCGCGGCGATAGGCCGGGCCGGCATTGTGGGCGGACATGAATTCAGATTCTCCTTTGGCGAGTTCTCTCTGATAAACGTGCCTCCAGGCGCGCATGCAACTGGCTATGGCAGGGTTTTCCGGGCTGGGGACTGATTCTTCGGTCATATTGGTTCTCCTCATTCATATATATAGTGCGCGTCCGGAGGTTAATTATCTGCAAACCACCTGCGGTGGGGCTAACTGCCTTTGGCGTGAAGGGATTAGCCGCTCAAGCGGACCACCGGCGTTGGGCGGACGGCGCTTTGCGCAATGAGTTCGTGGTATTTCACCCAATTCGTAGCGAATCCTGCGAATGATATTCTTAAAGGGATAGGAGAACAAACGACTTATGGCAACTGCAACACTGGAAACCGCCGCACCGGATTACAAAGTAGCCGACCTGAAGCTGGCCGAGTGGGGCCGCAAGGAGATCACCATCGCCGAGCAGGAGATGCCGGGGCTGATGTCGATCCGCAACAAGCATGCGGCGGCCAAGCCGCTGGCTGGGGTGCGCGTGACCGGCTCGCTGCACATGACGATTCAGACGGCGGTGCTGATTGAGACGCTGACGAGCCTGGGCGCCACTGTGCGCTGGGCGAGCTGCAATATTTTTTCGACGCAGGACCATGCGGCGGCGGCGATTGCGGCGACGGGCGTTCCGGTTTTTGCATGGAAGGGCGAGTCGCTGGAGGAATATTGGGATTGCACGCTGGCTGCATTGAGCCATAAGGGCGGCAAGGGTCCGCAACTGGTGGTGGACGACGGCGGCGATGTGACGCTGCTGATTCATAAGGGCTATGAACTGGAAGAGGGCGACAAGTGGGTACATTCGCCTTCAGGCAATCACGAAGAGCAGGTCATCAAGGATTTGCTGAAGAAGGTGTATGCAGCAGACCCGAAGCACTGGCACAAGGTTGCAGCGGAGTGGCGCGGCGTATCGGAAGAGACCACGACGGGCGTGCATCGGCTCTACAAGATGATGGAGCAGGGGAAGCTGCTGGTTCCGGCGATCAACGTGAACGATTCCGTGACCAAATCCAAGTTCGACAATTTGTACGGCTGCCGTGAGTCGCTGGCCGATGGGATCAAGAGAGCGACTGACGTGATGGTGGCAGGCAAGGTGGCGGTGATTTGCGGCTACGGCGACGTGGGCAAGGGTTCAAGCCACTCGCTGCGCGGCATGGGCGCGCGGGTGATCGTGACGGAGATCGACCCTATCAACGCGCTGCAGGCGGCGATGGAGGGCTTCGAGGTGGCGACGGTGGAGGACACGCTGGGGCGCGGCGACATTTACGTCACCTGCACGGGCAACGTGGACATTATTACTCTCGAGCACATGAAGCGGATGAAGGATCAGGCGATTGTGTGCAACATCGGCCACTTCGACAACGAGATTCAGATGGACCCGCTCAACGCCGCGCCGGGCGTGAAGAAGCTGAACATCAAGCCTCAGGTGGATATGTACACATTTCCGGATGGGCACAGCATCTTTGTGCTGGCCGAAGGAAGGCTGGTGAACCTGGGCTGCGCGACGGGGCATCCGAGCTTTGTGATGAGCAACAGCTTTGCCAACCAGACGCTGGCGCAACTGGACCTATGGGCTAACAAGGACACATATAAGATTGGCGTTTATGTGCTGCCCAAGAAGCTGGACGAAGAGGTGGCGCGGCTGCATCTGGAAAAGATCGGCGTGAAGCTGACGAAGCTGACGGCGAAGCAGGCGGATTATCTGGGCGTGCCGGTGGAAGGGCCGTACAAGGCGGAGAATTACAGATACTGAAGGCAGTTGTCAGTGATCAGTTGTCAGTTTTTCTGTTGACGGATTGAGCGATTAGGATTCACGGGATTCAAAAGAAAGACGTGAAAATGCAAAGCCTCGGTGGATGCCGGGGCTTTTGCATTTTTATGGGTGCGCAGGACGGGGGTGAACTGACATAGTAAAGTGGTGTCCCGGCGGAGGCGCAGACGCGCGAGAATCCGGGAGATTTGTCAGGAATCAAATTGAAAAGGAGGAAAAGAAATCATGTTGGAGTTCTGGATTCATATTTCGCCTTTGGGAACTTTCCTGGCAACCCTCACCTGGTTCATGATCGGAATGCCAACGATGATTGCCGCCTACTATCAGTCGTGGAAGGGGCGGCAGGAGGCGAAGGCGGCGCGCGAAGGGAAGTTGCACAGCATGAATTGCCTGGAGTTTGTGACCGGGGATGGGAGCTGCGTCAACCTGGTACCGCTGGAGACGCTGCACTCACTGCCCAAGCCGGGCGATATTGTTCTTCTGCCTGGCGGCGGAATCAATCACGATGGGGAGTTTATTCCTGGCGCCTATCTCATAGCGGGAATTGAGCATATGTACACCCATGCGGAGTACAAGGGAAGCCTGCCGCAGGAGGCGCGGCTGACCAAGGCGGTGGCCACGGTGACTTCGCTGAACCCCCGTTGATGGTCTAAGGGTAGACGGGGATATTGAAGGCCCATTCTTGTGGCTTCCAGTTCTCGAGCGAGACGTACAAACAAAGCTGCGGTTGACTCCGGAGCTTTGTTGCGTTCATGAGCATTTTTCTCATCAACCAAAAACAAAATCGAAAGGCACATTACCAAGGACTAAAAACCAGCCACGCGATTATCATGCGGCGCGGGCGTGTGCCGATAGCGAAAGCGAGGGCATGAATAGGTATGCCCGTGGAGGATATCCATGCGTCTTCGCCTGTTGTGTGCCCTGCTGATTCTAGCCGGATTTTCCGGTTGCGGAAACCAATACAAGTTGCCTGCCACTCCTGCCGTTGTTACGCATACCTATAATGGAACAGCTTCGGTGGGCGATTTTCTTACCATCACAGTGAATTCGACCGCGTTGACCATTACCTATACGAATCTTTCCAACGGAGAATTCGGAACGGTTCCGTATACAGTGAACGCGAATGGAAGTTATACGATCAACGATCCAACCGGCAATTTGCTTTCGGCGTATGAGGTGCCGGGATACGCGATGATGATTCAGTCGGCTAAATCGGGGCTGGACCAAAACACGCCAGCGCTGATTACGGCGGTGGAGAGCGGACCGATTACGCTGAGCACATTTGCCAATCATAGTTACAACTATATGTCGTTCCGCACCTCGTTCGGCGGGCTGGAAATCGGTTCGGTAAGCATTGGATCGACTTTGGGGACGAACACTAACTACTGGCCTTACGGCAATACGGACCCCGCCGATACGGGCGGCGCCTTCGGCGGCGGCGCGATGGATTTCAGCGGGATGGTGGAGAACGCTTCTGGAACATATATGTCAGGGCCGGTTGGCGGGGCAGGCGGCGGGACGGATTACATATTTGGCACCACGGGCGGCTTTTTTATCGTGGATTCGCCCAACGGATCGATCATTGGATTGCCGAAGGCGGCGAGCCCGGACTTTGACCCGTCAGTAGCTGGAACTTACAACGGCATCTTCTATGAGAAGCTGAATGCCAACAATTCCGGGAGCACGGAGACGGGCACGCCTTCGACCGGCCAGGCGACGATTGTGATTACCGCCGCGGGCAACATCACGGTTACCGATTCCAATAGCAATACGTTCATCAATGCCCAGCTGACTCCGGTGGCCAATTCACCTAACTTGTATGGCAGCGCGGGTCAACTGACCGATCCATGTTACGGATTGTTTACCTTCCACGTGGTGACCGGCACCTATGAGCATGACGTGTTTGTCACCTTCGTGGGTAACTCGGTGGTCTTTTCAAAGTACAGCGTCAACCTGCCTTGGGTTGAGAATACCGGTACCTACACCTATTGGTACGGGGTGGGGCTGAAGTAGGCGACGTGTGGTGGGGCAGGCGGCACTTGCGCGGCATGAGAGTCGTGGTTTCCCAGGCCCCAAAATCGGGATCTTGGGGCACCATTTACTTGTGTATACGAAAGCTGATGCGCTGCCAAAGCCGCCAGAGCGAGCTATGCAGCAGCTGGGTCTGCTGGGCTTTGAGGGCGGCGTAGGAGCGTTCCACATAGATGTCGAACTCCGGGGGCCAGCCGATGGTGGAGCGGCGCTCGGAGTAGTCGCCATCGGCCCACTTGGAAAGCACCGCCTTATAGCCCACCACGTGGGTGACAAAGTCGAGCAGACAACGGGGCATCTGCTCTTCGACGATGAGGTAGGCCTTCTCGATGATGATTTTTTCGCGGACATCGTTGAGGGGCATGAAGATGGTGGTCATCCACAGCATCCACTCCTTCATCTCGCTGTCGAGGATGGGAAAGCTCTGCTTCTTGCCCTGCTTTTTGAGCAGCGAGCGGTAGGCGATATTGCCCGCCTGGGAGGCAACGTAGAGCGGGCCGTAGAACTCATTGAGGCGACGGTTCACCTGCTCCAGCTTGTCTTTGCGGCGAGCCAGCATTTTGGCGCTCCAGGCGGTGGCGAGATAACCGACAAAGGCCAGAAGAATGGCTTGCGCCGTCGTGTTGTCGAGAAATTTCTGCAAATAATTCATGGGCAAGTCCGAAGTTCGTACTGGCAACGAGTATAGCGCTGCTGCGACGCTAAAGCAGTGCAGGCCGCGAAAAAATGCGGCTCACTGCCCGCCGTGGAAGCGACCGAATGCGCGGGCCAGCATCAGCGACATGAGCAGGATGCCCGCGCCGAGGACAAGCACGTGCCGGGTGTTGCGCAGATTGAAGCTGCCCACGCGACAGACGAGCAGGTAGGCAACGGCAAGGTTGAAGAGTCCCCATAGAACATTGACCGTCGCGGAGGACAGGCCTACGCCCGGCGGCGATGCGAAGGGGCTCTGAAAGGCATGGCCCGAGATCCCATTGCCGAGATGGGGCAGGCTGTTGGCGAGAAATGCGCCTCCGAAGAAGTACGCAAGATAGTGATACCAGCGCATAAATGTTCCTTTCTAACTTGCAGCCGATGATAGCAGGACTAATCCCTTGACTGCATGATTTGTTTTCCCCTGTGAAACGAGCGTGGGCTGGGAAGCCCACGCTACAGCCGGCCAGGAGGCCAGCGCTACAAGCATTGCTGATAGTAAGCCTAGCTCGTTCCCAGATAGATAAAGCGGGCGAGAAAAAGCGCGGCCAGCACGTAGAGGAGCCAATCCTGCTTGCGGATTTTGCCGGCGGCCAGATGCAGCGCGGCCCAACTGATGATGCCGAAGCCGAGGCCGTTGGCGATGGAGAATGTGAAGGGAATGAGCACCAGCGTGAGAAATGCGGGGACGGCAATCAGCGGCTCGCGCCAGCGAATTTCGCTGATGGTGGAAAGCATCATGGATCCGACCAGGATGAGCGCCGGAGCCGTGGCGGCCGAGGGTACGATGCCCACAAAGGGAGCCGCGCCGATGGTGGCGAGAAAGAGCAGGCCGGTGACGATGGCAGTGACGCCGGAACGGCCTCCGGCAGCCACGCCGGCGGTGGACTCGACGTAGCTGGTTACGGTGGAGGTTCCGGTGAGCGAGCCGAAGACGGTGGCGGTGGCATCGGTGAAGAGGATGCGATTGAGTCGGGGAATGGAGTGGTCTTCCGAGATAAGTCCGGCGCGCTTGGTGACGGCGACCAGCGTGCCGAGGTTGTCGAAGAGGTCTACGAAGAAGAAGACGAAGACGATCTCCAGGAGGCCTTTGTTGAGGGCGCCGCGGATGTCGAGTTGGAAGGCGGTGGCGGCCAGCGAGGAAAAGCCTCCGGCGGCGGGCGTCCAGTGCGTCAGGCCCAGCACCCAGGCGAGGGCGGTGATGGAGAGAACGCCGATGAGAATTGCGCCGCGAACCTTTCTGACTTCGAGAGCCACCATCAGGAGCAGTCCGAGAAGTGCCAGCGCGGCGGCGGGGTTGCGGATGTTGCCGAGGTTGAGCAGGGTGTTGGCGTCGGCGACGACCAGGCCGGCTTTCTGAAAGCCGATGAGGGCGATGAAGAGGCCAATGCCGCTGGCGACGGCGGCGTAGAGCTCATGTGGAATGGCGCGCAGGATCATCTGGCGGATGCCCACGGCGGTGAGAGCGAGAAAAAGGACGCCGGAGAGAAAGACCGCGCCCAGAGCGGTTTGCCAGGGGACATGGAGCCGGATGCAGACGGCGTAGGCGAAGTAGGCGTTGAGGCCCATGCCGGGGGCAAGGGCGATGGGATAGCGCGCGACGATGCCCATCATGATCGAAGCAAAACCAGCAGAAAGGCAGGTGGCGGCAGTGACAGCGGCCAGCGGCATTCCGGCAGCGGCAAGAATGGCCGGGTTGACCAGCACGATGAAGGCCATGGTCAGAAAGGTGGTGACGCCGGCCAGAATCTCGGTGCGCCAATTGGTGCCGAGGCGCGTGAATTCAAAGTAGCTTTCGAGACGTTTGAGCATGGGCTTAGTGATAGGAGACCACATCCGGGCGGGGGGAGGAAAATGATTTGCGAGGAACCACCTGCGATGGGGGGATTTGCCGTCCAGGCAGACGCCTTTAGCACGGAGAACAAACGGTTTCAGATTCCCACCCTTCACCACAAGAAGCGGGGATGGGGCGCACATGTTTTGTGGTTCATCCAAAGGTGGGGCCCCGGCACCCAAATCAATGAACAAGAAAGCACAGACGTGACGACTGGCTACCTTTTTCAATCAGGGACCGAACCGAGCAGCGATTCAACTTCAGCCACGGCCAACGAGATTCCCCTCACTTAAAGCGAACCGAACCCAATGACAGGAGAGGCAATGGCCGGTCAAGCCAGCCTTGGAACGGCAACGATATGGACACATACGCCGACGATCTGGCGGAGCTGACCGAGTCGCTGGAGCTGAAGGACGCGGTTCACGTGGGGCACTCGACCGGCCGGGGCGAAGTGGCGCGTTATATTGGCCGGCACGGGACCAGCCGCGTAGCCAAGGCGGTGCTCATCGGTTCTGTAACACCATTGATGGTAAGTACAGCCGGTAATCCCGGCGGATTGCCGATAAAAACATTCGACGATATCCGCAGCGGCGTTCTGGCCGAGACCGTGACGGGCTCGGCAAGCCTGATCAAGCGATGCAAATAAGCCCGGGAGATGCACAGGCTTCGGGCAGCCAGCGTCTTATTCCCATTGTTCTCTCGCACGGCGGAAACGGCTAGATTGACCTTGAAGTCGCGAAGCTGCAGTTCAAAGGAGCCTGCGGGATGGTAATCGCCTATATCAACAACGTTGCTGATGTCACTGATATCAACAACGTTGCCGATGTCACTGATATCAACAACGCCCTCCTTGATGTTGAAACTTAAATCTTCAGCGCGAACAGTCTTACCCGGCGCGAGGATGATGGCCCTCTGCATCACGTTTTCCAGCTCGCGCACATTGCCGGGCCACGGGTAACTCTGGAGCAGGGTCATCGCATTGCGCTCGATATCATCCATCGGCTTTTGAAACACTTGTCCATATTGGCGCAGGAAATGCCGGGCAAGCCTGGGGATGTCCTCGGGATGGTCCTGGAGAGGCGGCGAGTCAATCCGCATGACGTTAATGCGATAGTAAAGATCCTGGCGGAATTTTCCTTCGGCCACCAATTTGTCCAGATCCTGGTGAGTGGCAAATATCAGCCGCGCACGCAAGGGGATGAGCTTGTTGCTGCCCAGGCGGCAGAATTCCATCTGCTGCAAGACGCGCAACAGCTTGACCTGCGTGAACAGGCTGAGGTCGCCGATCTCATCCAGGAATAGAGTGCCGTCGGCGGCCTGCTCGAAGTAGCCTTCTCGCGTCCCGACGGTGCCGGTGAAGGCGCCTTTCTCGTGGCCGAAGAGCTCTGCTTCGATCAAAGTCTCAGGGATGGCGCCGCAAGAGACAGCCACAAAGGGACGGCTGGCGCGGGAGCCAAGATTGTGGATGGCGCGGGCAATCAGTTCCTTGCCGGTACCACTTTCGCCGGTCACCAGCACAGCGGCGTTGAGGTTGGTAACGAGATGCACCAGCTGATAAACCCGCCGCATTTGCGGACTCGATCCAATCAGCCGGTCGCAACTGCCGGGAACCTCCAGCTGCTGCTGCACGGTCTGCAATTGCTTGCGGAGCGTGGAGTTCTCGTACGCCCGGCTGAAGATGTTTTTGGGGTCTTGAATCGAGGGTGGTCTGTGGGAGTAATCGAAGGCGCCTGACCGAACCAGTTCAAACGAGGTTGACCGAAGAGCATTGTCGGCCATGACCACCGGAGCGACCTGGCTGCTTTGTTTTGCGGCATTCCTTGCTGCTCTAACGCCATCTTCAAACACATCCGCAACGGCAGATACAGCCCGCGAGGCATTGCACGAAGTTTCGTCAATATGCTCGCTCATCTGTTCCGACACTAATTGCGTCATATTTATCCGGATTTCTCTGGTTTCTGTGTGTGAGGTTGATATGCTAATTCGCCGATAGCAGTTTCAACCTTGCCGACAAAGTTTTGAACTTTGCCTTCATTCTTTTCGGCTCTGCCGTTGGATTCAAGGCTGGGGTTCCCGGTAAACTGGCCGGCCATCTGCTTGATTGTGCCTTTGACTTCATGAACACTGCCTGCTGTTTTATCGTTCATGCCCAGATTCATCAAGATTTCTTCCTCCATACGTTAGTTGGTTTGAATTAATCGAGATCCATTGAGATATCTCTGCACCTTGAGTGTCTGCGACATGCATGGCGCTTTTCGGGAAGTTGCCTTGCCGGATGCAAAGCCTTCTATTGACCAGTCTCAACGATCATGTCGGTGAATGCTGGTCGGAATTGCTCGCCGTGCGTGCACCGGCGGGTGAACAGGACCAGGTTGGGCTGTGGGAGTACGGTCATGACAAGAACTTGCCATAACCTCATTCGCATTGTGGAAGCACGGGGCTCCCGGACTGACTTGATCCGATGCATGAGCAGTTAGACGGCTCATGAATTCCAGTGCATACAATCGCGAATGAAAAGCAACTTACTGGGATTAAACAGGCTGCGGCGGGGGGCATGCCGTCCAGGCGGACGCTTTCGGCATGAAGAACGAACGGCGTTGGTCTCCCACCCTTGAATCAAAGAACGATTCAAGGATGGGGCACGGGTGCAATGCATTTATGTGGCGCCGGGCGACAATGCACTAGGGCAGGAGTTGGGGCTCGATCTTGCCATAGATTTCGTCGGAGGCGTTTTTGATCTGGTTGACGATATCGTGAAACTCGGTGGCGTCGGCGAGGCGCAGAGGGGCGTCGATGCGGACGGAGAGGTCGTCATCGGCGTCGAGGCCGACCTTCACGCGATCGAACTCATGATTGAACTTGAGGAGGGTGCGGAGGAAGTCGGTGGTGACGGGCATGCGGCGCTTCTCCACCACGGTGACAAAGATGACCATCTGGTTGTTGTCGGTGTCAAGGGCCAGGATCACTTTGGTGTCCTTGAGGTGTGTGCCGGTGAAGTGAATCACCCAGACAGTGGGCGAGCGGGTGGTAATGAAGTTGTAGTTGTTGGCCTGCATGAGGCTGACCATTTTGGCGATGCCTTCGGTGCTCGACTGGGCCGCCATGGGCAGGACAAGCGAGAGCAGAAGGGCGGCGAAGAGGCAAAGTCGGGCAAAACTGAGGGTGCGGCGAGAACGCATAACAGACTCCTCCTGGGGGAGTACAAGATTGTGTAAGAGTACCGTTTCGCAGAGGATTGCGCAACTGGGGAGTTGCTGTGGGTCAAACGGCCTTCGGCGTGTGAGGGTGAGAGTTTTGGATTCCCACCCTAAGCAAAGAAGGCGAAGGATGGGGCACCTTGCTCACACGGGATTCGAGGTATCCCCGGTCCCCAAGTGCGAGGGACCTGGGGCACCCGGCGAGCGGCGCGGAGAGGTTATTGACAAATGCAGCAAGTTAGCCTCCGCTGCGCGGAGATGGCAAGTTAGCGAGTTGGCCCGGAAGAATCACGGTCAGGCTAATAATTTGGCGGCTTCTTTGGCGAAGTAGGTGACGATGAACTCCGCGCCGGCGCGGCGGATGCTGACCAGCGACTCGAGGATGGCGCGGTTTTGGTCGAGCCAGCCTTTGGCGAAAGCGGCCTGGAGCATGGAGTACTCGCCGGAGACCTGGTAAGCGCCGATGGGGACACTGGTGAGCTCGCGGGCGGCGCGAATGACGTCGAGGTAGGGCATGGCGGGCTTCATGAGGATCATATCCGCGCCTTCTTCGAGATCGAGGGAGATTTCGCGCATGGCCTCGCGGAGGTTGGCGCCATCCATTTGATAGGTTTTGCGATCGCCGAATTGAGGAGCGGAATCGGCGGCATCGCGGAAGGGGCCGTAGAAGGCGGAGGCAAATTTGGAGGCGTAGCTGAGGATGGGCGTGTCCTTGCAGCCGACGGCGTCGAGGGCACGGCGGATGGCGGCGACGCGGCCGTCCATCATGTCGCTGGGGGCGACTACATCAGCACCGGCCTTGGCCTGGCTGACGGCGGTGCGGGCGAGCAGATCGAGGGTGGGGTCGTTGTCCACGGTCCAGCTGTCCGCAGTTTCGATGACCTTGCCGCAATGGCCGTGACTGGTGTACTCGCAGAGGCAGACGTCGGCGATGAGGACGAGTTTCTTTGATGCGGGCGAGGCTTTGAGGGCGCGCAGGCCCTGCTGGACGATGCCGTTATCGTCGTATGCGCCGGAGCCTTGCTCGTCCTTGGATTCAGGCAGGCCGAAGAGCAGCAGGCCGCCGAGGCCAAGGCTGGCTGCTTGCTCCGCCTCGCGAACGGCTTCATCGATGGAGAGGTTGAAGACGCCGGGCATGGAGCCGACCGGGCGGCGGACGCCCTGGCCGGGACAGAGAAAGAGGGGGTAGATCAGGTCGCCTGGGGTGACGGCGGTCTCGCGGACCAGGGCCCGCAGGGAATCCGTGCGACGGAGGCGACGCATTCTCGATTCGGGAAAGCTCATGGTTCAGATTGTACTGCGGAATGGCAGATTCAAAATAGGTTTGATTGATGTGTACATAGGGCGTACTATGGTTGGCAAAATCAAACACAGTACTGAAAGTCGAGGAAACCATCGTATGAAGTATCGGTGTGAAACTCTGGCTATTGCCGGCTTGGTAATGTGGGTTCTTTTCGCAGTTCCTATGGCAAGGGCACAACAGGCGCCCGCGCAACAACAGACAGTGCTGACCAAGGATGAACAATATCAAATCTCCGGAATCTTGCATGACGCTTATAACGATGTCAAGAAGTACTACTACGATCCCAAGCTGCATGGGGTGGATTGGGATGCCCGTTATAAGCAATACACGGCCAAGATCGGGAATATGCGCAATCTGGGGGAGGGTTTCCGGCTTGTGGCCGCGTTTATCAACGGGCTGCACGATTCGCATGTCTTCTTCATGCCTCCGGAACGCGCCAATCATTACTATCCTGGCTACAAAATCGAACTTGTGGGCAATGACGGCTTCATCACCCAGATCCGGCCGAATTCCGACGCCGCAAGCAAACTGCATATTGGCGATTTAGTGGTTAAGCACACCGGCTACAACTTGAACCGCGATGATTTTTATGATCTGCGGTACTACTACACGACACTGGCGCCACGGCCCGCGGTTGAGTTGGTGTTACGGTCGCCGGAGGGGGCGGAGCGCACGGCGGTGGTTGAATCCAGGGTGAAGGTCGGTAAAACAATCTATAGCTACGAGGAGACGAGTTTTCATGAGGACAACCAAGAGCGCGAGTCCGAGAATGTCGACCATGCCACCCGTTCACGGATTGTGGAGATGGGCGATGTGGCGATCTGGAAGCTGCAGCAGTTCAATCTGGATGACGGCGAAATAATCCGGGCGATACGCGTCGTAAACAATCACAAGACGCTCATCCTGGATCTGCGCGGAAATCCCGGCGGGTACGTCGACTCGTTGAAGATGATCGTGGGGTCGCTCTTTGACAAGGATATTAAAATTGGGGATCGCGTTACCAGGAAAGAAACCAAGCCGATGGTTGCCAAGCATCGGGGCAGTCCGTTTGATGGAAAGATCATCGTTCTGGTGGATGCGAGCTGCGCGTCGGCAGCGGAGATAATGGCCCGAGTCATTCAACTTGAGCACCGTGGTAAGGTGATTGGCGACAAAACGTCCGGTATGGTCATGGAATCCATTCAATACAGAGAAACGCAGAATGGTGGAACTGTGTTCGCGTACGGATTCAGCATCACAGATGCCGATCTGATCATGACAGACGGCCACAGCCTGGAAAAGACAGGCGTTCAGCCAGACGAACTGATGCTGCCAACAGGGGCCGATTTGGCCGCGGGCCGCGACCCCGTATTGGCACACGCAGCGGAGTTGGCGGGCGTCAAACTAGACCCAGTCAGGGCGGGCAAGCTGTTTCCGTATGAGTGGCCGCCTTTATAGGCCAGCCTCGCTTAAGACAACTGATCGTAAAGCGTCGAGTTGCGGTAGCCGAGCAGCACGACCAGGGTCCAGATGCCCATGGCGGTTCCGAAGGGGAACTTAAGCAAGCTCAGGCAGGCCGCAACGATGGCCACAATCCGCCCCCACGGCGCGCGTTCCAGCAGGCCCCAACCGGCCACGGCGGCCAGGCTGACGCGCACCAGGAGAAAGACCCAGGCAAAGCGCAGGATCGTGGGCCCGATCCACATGGGCGGCAGGGGACCGCGCCCCCAGGGACCGTTCATCCAGGGGCCGAAGTGGCCGGAAAGAAAGGCGTTGGCGAAGGCCAGCGCGGCGATTCCCGTCACCAGCGCAACGGCGGCGTAGACGAGCCAAACGACGCCGAGCGCCTTCACCTTGCCCGCGTAGCTCTCCAGTTGGAATGCGAGGCCGGGTACTGGGGGGACCGGCGCCATCGCCGGCCGGCCACACTTTGGACACGCCGTCTGTTCGGGCGCTAATGCCAGACCACATCCGCTGCAATACATGATTTCCTCCTCGAAGAACCGCTCTGAGCTTACTACGCAACCGGGGCGCGCCGGGTTCCGTGCCGTTAGACGATAACTTCCAGCCTCTAGCTCTTCCGCGTACAGGCAATAAACGATTGAAGGCAGGCGATACCGACGGCCCATCAGCAGTGTAGCTAAAAGCTAGAAGCCAGTAGCTGTGTCCTGTTTGCATCAGTACCGGCCAGACTGCTCCTATTTAAGCCTTAAGTTTGTTTCCTGGGCGGAAAAGTTCTCACGTTTCAAGCCAAGGCAACGATATACAGGATGGGAGAAGGTATCGATGGCGACGCACGCCAGAGCGGCAACTGAGACTGGCTCGGCTGAGGAGCAGGCAGGCGAACTTCGCTATGTGGCGCGCCAGCCGATTCTGGACGTGCATGGCAACGCGCAGGGCTACGAGTTGCTGTTCTGGAATGGGCGCGATCCGACCACTCGCGGCAAAAGCGAGCTGGCGACCCGCACCATGCTGGACAATACAGTGGTCTTCGGGTTGCAAGAGTTGGCGCGCGGATTGCCGGCCTTTGTGAACTGCACAGCGGAATCGCTGACCGAGGAGTGGGTGCAGGTCTTGCCGCCTCACATGACGGTTCTTGAATTGCCATCGGGCGCAGAACCCACGCCGAGCCTGCTGGCCGCCTGCCGCAAACTGAAGGCGTCGGGCTACCGGCTGGCGCTGGCTGACTTCACCGGAAATCCGGAGTCCCGGCCTCTGACTGACCTTGCCGACTACATCAAGGTGGATCTGCTCAAAGTGAACGCTATGGAGCGCGCGAATCTGCTGCGCTGGCTGACGGGCTCCACGGCGAGCCTGGTGGCGCAGAATGTGGAGACGCAGGAGCAATACGGGCAGGCATGCAAAGAGGGTTTCGACCTGTTTCAGGGGTACTACTTCTGCCGCCCGGAGCCGCTGGAGAACCACAAGATTCCCGGTAACCGCCTGGTGCATCTGGAGATTCTGGAGGATCTGCAAAGCGATCCCGTCGACCTGCAACGCCTGAGCCAGTTGGTGATGTGCGACGCCAGCTTGACTTACAGGCTGCTACGGCTGGTGAACTCACCGGTCTGCGCCATGCGCCAGGAGGTGACCTCGATTCAGTCGGCGCTGATGCTGGTGGGCGACGCAACCTTCCGCCGGATCGCCATGCTGGCCATCGCCACGGACTTCAGCACCGACCAGCCGGCGGAGATACTTCGCATGGCCTTCGAGCGCGCGCGCTTCTGCGAGTTGGCTGCACCCCTGTGCGGTCTGGCTCCCAGCGAGCAGTATCTTATCGGCATGGTCAGCCTCTTCCCGGCGATGCTGCGCATTGTGATGGAGGACCTGGTGCGGCTGCTGCCTCTGCGCGAGACGGCCCGCGACGCATTGCTGGGCAGGGACATTCCGGAGGGCGTTCTGCTGCATTGGATTGTTTGCCACGAGCACGGCGACTGGGCGGAGTGCGATGCGATTGTTCGTTCCAGCGGCATGAGCCATGAGCAGGCGATGCACTGTCATGCGCTGGCAGTGGAATGGACCGAGGCGGCGCTCAGATCGAATGCGTGAGC
>JBEKFS010000034.1:0-39488 GCA_050013195.1 Occallatibacter sp. | reverse complement strand
CCTGGGCCATGGCATCGTTCCCACCACGCCAGTTGAAAACGTGCAGGCCGTTGTCCGCATGGTGAAGGAGTTCCGGCTAAAGCCCGCTAATCCGGAGATGACGCATGGCTAAGCAAGCCGTCCTGCTGCTGGCGCACGGCACGCCCGAGACGGTCGAGCAGATTCCCGAGTATCTCAGCAACGTGACCGGCGGCCGGCCGCTGCCGCCAGAGGTCGTCGCGGAGATTCAGCACCGCTATGCGCTCATCGGCCACAGCCCACTGACCGAAATTACGCAAGAGCAAGGCCGTCTCGTTGAAGCTGAATTAGCCGCGAGTGGCGAGCCGGTTCCGGTCTATGTGGCGATGCGCAATTGGTCTCCTTATATTGCCGACGTTGTCAGCAAGATGCGCGCCGATGGCGTCGAAGAAGCCTCTGTTCTCTGCCTTGCGCCGCAGAACTCGCGCACCAGCGTGGGCCTTTATCGCCGCGCTGTGGAGGCTTCTGGCCTGCGCATCGACTTTACCGAGAGCTGGGCACAGCATCCGCTGCTGATTGACGCATTCGCCGAGCGACTCCGTCCGGCATGGACGAAGCTCAGCGCGGAGGTGGGTGAGTCGGCTCCTGTGCTATTCACGGCGCACAGCGTTCCCACGCGCACCATTCAAGCCTCCGAAGGCCAGCCCGCCGATCCCTACGTCAACGAGGCCCGTCGCACGGCGGAGCTAGTCGCTGCCCGCGTGGCGGAGATTCCGCAGTGGTTCTTCGCCTTCCAGAGTCAGGGCGCCAGCGGAGGTCCGTGGCTCGGACCGACGGTTGAAGAGGCGCTTCAATCCATCGCGGCCACGGGAGCTAAGGCGGTCTTGCTTCAGCCCATCGGCTTTCTCTGCGATCACGTCGAAATCCTCTACGACGTGGATATATTCTTTCGCGAGTTTGCCAAAAAACTGAATCTCAGGCTGGAGCGGCCGGAGTCGCTGAACGCCTCAGTCACGCTCGCCAAAGCAATCGCCGATCTGGCGCGGCAGGGATTGGAGCGCCTCAATAGGCGCGGAAATCCTGACCGGCAGAGATAGCAGGGCGATGTAGGGATGTTCCCGGTAAAAACTGTAGGGGGATACCGCGGAAGTTTGGTTGCGGGGGCTGGATTTGAACCAGCGACCTTTGGGTTATGAGAGCGACAATCTTAGTATATTCAACAAGTTAGAGAACACGGATGGCACTCCAAATCATTGTAAAGAGGCATAGGGAATCCTTATTGGACTTGTAAATGGACCTGCGTTTCGCCGAGGAATTATCCCGCAATTGGGAACAATCAAACCGCGGAGTTGATGATGGCCCTGCTTTCGCCAGAAAATCAGGAGCATAGGACATACGAGAAATCCTAGATTTCAGCCACATAGCGTGCGGCCATGTTGAATACTGTTGAACGGTAAAGTTCTTACGATTACAGCTATCCGGCCAAGATTCCGACTCTCGAATGTCATCTTCGTGAACTGCCCATTGATGTGCCATTGTGGTTTGTCATGAAGTGAAGTGCTGATTCGCGAGACTTGGCAACATGGTGAAGCCCCGCGGGTCTAGAGCTTCGTCATCTCATCGTACTGATGCTTATACCGGAGAAACAATCCGAATGTTTGATTCGAAATCAGATCGGTATTTTGGCAAGTCACACTTCGCGCCGCCGGGAACATATCTATGCTATTGCAAAGTGGAAATTCTCGTTCAATTTGAGGTCAAGACTTTGTCGAAATGGCATTGCCCGGCAGTGTCCCCGGATTCCGCAGGTCATCCACGTCCTGAACGCGATGCATCAACAACGCTGCCAGCATGAAGAAGATTCCACCCGCCACTACCGCGGCAATCCTGTTGTTGTTTAGCAGATGGCTCATGACCCATCCGAACCCCAGCGCTGCCGTGATCTCAGGAATCACGACGAATGAGTTGAATATCCCCATATAGATTCCGGTCTTGTCCGAGGGCAGTGACCCGGAAAGAATGGAGAAAGGCATGGAGAGCGTACTGGCAAAGGCAATTCCCACTCCAACCATAGAGAGTAACAGCGGAAACTTGCTGTGGATCACGACAACGGAAAGCAGTCCCATGCCGCCGCAAATCAGGCACAAGGCATGGGTTGCCTTACGCCCGAAGTTGCGGGCAAGCACGGGCAGAGCGAATGAAAATCCGAAACAGACCAGAGAGTACATTCCGAAACAAACGCCTGCCCACTCCGCTCCCGCGGCATATAGAGGAGAATTTGTACTGGAAGCGCCGAAGACATTGCGCGCGACTGCTACCGGGAAGTAGAGCCACATACAGAACAACCCCAGCCAAGTGCAGATCTGGACCCAGGCGAGTTGCCGCATGACACGGGGCATCTCGCGGATGGACGCCACTATTTCGCGTATCCCAGCCGCGAAGCCCGCGCGCTCGGCCTTTAGTTTGTGAAATTCCGCCAAGTTGTCCGGCGGATATTCTCTGGTTGTAAAAACGGTCCAAAGCACGGCGCCAAGAAACGCTGCGGCGCCCATGTAAAAGGAAACACGCACTGCGATAGGGATAGTCCCCAACGCCCTGACTTCGGTTAGGTGAAAAACATTGGTCAGCAGGAAAGCCAGAGCCGAGGCGAAGAACGCGCCCAGTCCAATGAAGAGGCTCTGCATGGCATAGCCGCGCGTGTTTTGAGTCTCCGGTAACAGGTCGGAGACAAAAGCACGAAAAGGTTGCATGCTAATGTTGATGCTGGCGTCGAGAACCCATAACAGCCCCGCCGCCATCCACAGCGCGGAGCAGCGCGGCATGAGGATAAGCGCCGCCGAACTCAAAATAGCGCCTGCCAAAAAATATGGCCGCCGCCTTCCCAATCGGCCCCATGTGCGGTCGCTGGCCTGACCGACGATCGGCTGCACAAGCAATCCCGTCAGCGGAGCGGCCAGCCACAAAATCGGAATCTGATCGGCACGCGCGCCCAGGTATTCGTAAATGGCGCTCATGTAGGCCATCTGCAAGCCCCAGCCAAACTGGATGCCAAAGAAACCGAAGTTCATATTCCATATTTGCCAGAACGAGCGCGGTGGTTTGTCCATGGATGCGATTCTCCTGCTTTTCTGTCGCGGATTTTCCTACCGATCGAAAAGGTCGACCAGTGATCGAAGTCTCGTGCTCAAATCGGGACCCAATGCGCCCGGACGATAACGCCATTTCCAGTTTCCGCTGACCGAGCCTGGAAGATTCATGCGCGCCGAGCTACCCAGACCCAGCACATCTTGCAACGGGATAATTGCTAGATCTGCGATCGAAGCCAGCACCGCCCGCATCATGACCCAATTGATTTCGGAATCGTCCTGAAAATTAAGATACGCACGGGCGAATTCATGCTCTTTGCGAACATCGTCTGGAGTGCGCGTGCTGTCGCCGGCGCCCGAACTGGACCACCAGCCCATAGTCGTGTCATTGTCGTGTCCGCCGGTGTAGGCGGCCAGGTCGCGGGTGTAATTATGCGGGCGAAATGACGGACCCTGCGGATCAGTGCCAAAAGCGAATTGTAAAACACTCATACCAGGCAGGCCGAACTTATGCCGCAGTTGTTCCACCGGCGGAGTGATCACACCCAGGTTCTCCGCCACAATCGGCAGTTCGCCAAGCGCGTTCTGCATCGCCGACAGGAAATTCTCGCCCGGTCCTTTGATCCAGCGACCGGGAATGGCGGTCGTTTCGCCCGCGGGAACCTCCCAGTAAGATACAAAGCCGCGGAAATGGTCGAGCCGTGCCAGATCGAAAAGCGCAAATGAGGCACGGAAGCGCTCGATCCACCACTTATACCCGCTGGCGGCAAGAAGATCCCAGCGATAGATAGGATTTCCCCAAAGTTGTCCGGTGGCGCTGAAATAATCAGGCGGCACGCCGGCGACCACGGTTGGACTGCCTTCATCGTCGAGATAGAACAGCTCGGGATGTGCCCAGACCTCCGCGCTGTCGTGCGCAACATAGATGGGGATGTCACCCATGAAATTGATGCCGCGCTGCCGGCAATAGGATCTGAGATCTTTCCACTGCCGGAAAAATTCGAATTGCCAAAATTTGTAAGCCTGCAGTTCAGTCGCCAGTTTCCGCGACCACTCGCTTATAGTGCGCGCATCCCGATTGCGAATCCGTTCGTCCCATGAGGTCCAGATCGTTCCCTGGTGCGCGTCCTTACAGACCATGAAGAGCGCATAGTCGTCGAGCCAGGAACGGCTTGTTTCGCAAAAAAGATCGAAGGCCGCGCGATCCACGTGTGACCCATCGGCAAAGAAAACCTGCGCCGCCCGGCGCAAAACCGGCCACTTAAACTCGATCACCGGCCCATAGTCAACAACATCATCGGGAAACACCGGCGCCTGAGCCAGATCTGACTGCTGGAGCAGGCCTTGATCGCGCAGGCGTTCAAGACTGAGCAACAACGGGTTGCCGGCAAAAGCAGAGAAACACTGGTAAGGGGAATCGCCGTATCCGGTGGGATTTAGCGGCAGCACCTGCCACAACTTCTGTCCGGCAGCGAAGAGGAAATCGGCGAATTCGTAAGCGCACGGGCCGAGATCGCCAATACCGAAGCGGCCGGGCAGAGAAGTAACGTGCAGCAGGATTCCACTACATCGAGGAACATTCACGCAGCAACCATAACACGGGCCGGTGGCATTACGGTAACGCCTCAGGTAACAATTGAGGGGGCAAGCGTTCTCGGCTCAAATGGGGTTTATTACTGCTCGTCCAGGTCAAGCCCATAAAGGTTGACAGTGGAGGTGTGGGCGCTCACTATGGGCAGGTCGCCGGGCGCCAGACCAATCAGACGGTAGTCGGTTGCCGCAATAGGCCTCAGATTGGTGATGGTGGCCACCGGCTCTGCCTGTCCAACGGGAACAGCGATACGGTAAATGGGCTTTCCTTTTTCAAGAAAATCTTGAAAATAGAGGAAACGGCCATCGTGGGACCAGACTGGATCGCCTACACCATGGGTGGTGATAGTGGTCCAGTGCTCTTGCCCGCGATCAAAGAGCAGCAGCGCCCTCTGGTCCAAGCGCATTGCAGCGATGTAACGACCATCAGGCGACAGCCGTGGGCTGAAAAGCCCTGTCGAGCCGGGAATCTCAGTCACCTTGTGGGTTTGTATGTCCAAAAGGTAGATAGCCTTGGGCTGGCGGCTATCCATGCGGTTGGGCAGCCGGCCAAAGACGATCGACTGTCCATCGGCCGACCAGTCCGGATCGGCTTCATTGCGATCCTCGTTGAGCAGGGGAGTGGGCTTTCCGCCTTCGGAGTCGATCAGATAGAGCTTCCAGGGCATCCCCGGTTCCTCCGCCATCAAGGCTAGACGCTTATTGTCCGGAGACCACTTCATGGTGAAGATGCGCAGAGGCGCGGTGGTCAATTCGATGCGTTGGCTACCATCGATCCGGCTGCGCCACAGAGAACCGTCGGAGGCATTGAGCCATGCCACCCATTGGCCATCAGGTGAGTATTCGGCCCGGGCTGCCGCACTCAGATTCTGCTCCAGAGCGATAAATGCGGAGGATTTAGGCAACGCGCGTAATAGCTCGATCTGAGCATCGACTCCAATAAAATAGATACGATGGCCTCCCGGCGACGTACTGGGCGCTTCATAGGCCAGCGGTCCGTTGGTGATTTGGCGGGGATGATGGTCCTTCAGGAACCAGGGCTGTTCGCGAAGCGCCCAAATCTCGAAGTGCGTAGATTGGCCATTGTGCCGGGACTGGAAGACAAAATCCTCTCCGTCGGGGGTCCAACTTCCGCAGCACTCCGAAGCCGGCTGGCTCCAGCCGGGCAGCAGCGGATGAAGATTGTCCCCCTTGGCAGTCACCTCCCACAGCTCCGTGGTTTGGCGCTTGGGGTCGAGAAGGGTGAAGCGTAAACGCTTGCCATCCGGCGACCAGCGCAGCCAAAAGGCCAGGCCGGGCGTGGTAATAAGCTTATGGGGATCGCTGCCATTAGCGCCCACTATCGTCAATTCGTTGCCGTTAGCGATCAGCAGACGGCGGCCGTCGGGCATCCAGGTTGCATCGTGGGCCAGCACGTTGGGCACACGGAGGACATCGCCGCCGAGGGTGGCTACAATCCACAGAGGTTGTTCAGGCTCGGCTTCCAAATGACTGTGAATAAGCAGCCTGGAGCCGTCCGGCGCAAGCGAGTCAATCAGCGGAGCGCCAATCTCTGAAGGCAAATGGACGAGGGCGATCTCGCCATTGGCAGCCAGTGCAACCGCCACTTCCAGGTTGCCGTTGTCCATCTGTGAGAAGTAGAGCCGCGTCCCGTCGCTCGCCGAACTGGAGAAGCTTTCCACTTCCAGATCATCCAGATCGTTGGTCAGCACATGCCCGGAATAGGTGACCTGTTCCACCTGGTAGGGTCTGCGGATATGTGGGCGAAGGAACAAAGCAAGCCCCAGCGCCATGCAAACGCACGCCAGCGCCCCCGCGCTCCATCGCCATCGATGGATGCTGACCTTTCGTGATCCGGAGGCTGCGCCGGGCACGAGGGATTCGGCGAGTTGTGCGGAAGTTAATTCATCAACCGTCTTGACCGGGGCAATGAACCGGTAGCCGCGCTTGGCCAATGTTTCCACAAAACGCGGGTTCTCGGCGTGGTCGCCTAAGGCTTCGCGCAGTTTATTGACTGCGATGCCCAGACTATGGTCGAAGTCAACCGTAGTTGTCGGGTCCCAGAGTTGTTGCTGAAGGGCCTCGCGGGTGACCACCTCTCCGGGCTGCTTAAGTAGCGCCTCCAACAGCTTGAAAGGCTGGCTCTGCATGCGGATGCGCACCCCGGAACGGCGCAGTTCTCCACTCTTTAAATCGGCCTCGAAGACTCCGAACTGAACCCGTGTGGCGCCGTCGCTGTGCTGTTTCGTAGCCATGAATCTCCGGCGAATCTACGCACCGTAGTATATCGGAGAAAGTATCACAGTTCTATCTTAAGTTGACTAAGAACAATATTACCCAATTTTCAGGAGAACTTCTCCTTCAACTGAATAGAAAATAAACCATTTAGCGGAAGGCCCTCAATTGACGGCAAATTAGCGTGGCGTGAATTGACCGTTCCGGGCCAGCAGGAGTGTTGTCATATACGGTTACGTGGAGACACGCTGAGGCTGCTGCGTCCCCAGACCTGAATAGCCAACGCAACACAACATTGTTTTTGGAGGACTTCGTGATGTATCTACCGTTTGGACTGCAAACCTGCGGAAAGCTATTTCGCAGGATGATTCTGCCACTCCTTGTCTTGGCTCTTGCCATGACGGGAATTTCCAATTTGAGCGCGCAAACCGATACCGGGCGTGTCCTGGGTACGGTTACCGATCCCACAGGCGCCGTCGTTTCCGGAGCCACCATAACCCTTACGAATGTCGATACGGGCGTAGTGAGTACGGCCGTTTCCGATGCCCAGGGCAACTTCTCGGTGCTATCGCTGGTACGCGGGGCGTATAAGGCAAAGGTGGCCGCGAAGGGCTTCGAACAGGAGACAGTCAATTTTGACCTGCAGGTCTCGCAGGTAAAGGAAATTAACTTTGTACTCAAGATGGGCGCTTCCACCGAGTCCATAGAGGTATCTTCGGCAGCGCCGCTGTTGGAAACCGAGACCTCGTCGATGGGCGAGGTGATCGAGGGTGCACAACTTTCCGACCTTCCGCTCAACGGACGCAACTTTACCCAATTGGCGCTTCTCTCTCCTGGCGTCACCAAGGGCGCGTACAACAGTGTAGCCAGCGGCGTCAACGGCAATGCCGAGACCTTCCGCAACGGCGAAACCGGCGGCGCCGCCCTCTCAGTGAACGGTCTTGTTCCCGAGGCCAACAACTTTATTCTGGACGGCGTGGACAACAACGAGTCGCTCGCCAATTCGATCAACTTCTTCCCGCCGGTTGAGGCGATGCAGGAATTCAAAGTTAACACCAGCAACGCGCCGGCAGAGTTCGGGCGCGCCGGCGGTGCTGTTATCCAGGCCACCATCAAGTCCGGCACCAACCAGATTCACGGTTCGGCCTTTCTGTTCGCTCGCGACTGGCATGTCGATGCCAATCCCGACTACTTCGGTGGCACCCCGTTGCCCTTCCACAGAAAGCAGTTTGGTTTCACTCTGGGCGGACCCGTCCTGAAGAACAAGCTCTTCCTCTTCGGCGATTACCAGGCCCTGCGGCAGATTCAGCCGGACAGTCCGGCATGGAACACCTTGCCGACAGCCCTCATGCGCACAGGCAACTTCCAGGACCTGATCGGCGTTGTACAGTCCGGAACGGGTTCCACCGCCACGGGCTACACCTCAATGCCCAATGCCAGCTACACCGGATGCACCAGTGTCACTTTGGCCAACGGCACGGTGCTTACCCAGGCACAAGGGTTGACAGTCGGCAACGGCGGCATCGGCGCCATCTTCGATCCCACCACCTGCAAGCAGTGGAACTACAATGGCCATCCCAACTACATTGATCCCTCGCGGCAGAATGCGGCCGGCATCAAATACCTGAACGTTTTCCCAGTTCTGGGCCCGAGCAACATAAGCCCAGACGCCACTGGACCGAACTACTTCGGTGAGTACAACTACATGAACACCCAGGTGGAGATTCGCAACTTCAACGATTTCGATGGACGCATCGACTGGATGGCTTCCAAGAAGGACACCGTCTTCGGCCGTTACAGTTACGGACAAGATGTCTTCGACAAGACAGTAAGCGTTGTAGGCACGCCCTCGGGATTCGCCGCCGGCGACAACGTCAACCATCCACGCGGCTTCGTCATCGGCGAAACACATGTCTTCAGTCCGTCCATAGTCAACGAATTCCGCTATGGCTACTCCCGTCCGCTCTACGGCTACGTGAATCCTTATGAGGGAGTGCCGTTTTCGGCGAATCTGGGTATCGTGAACGCCAACCGCAACTCATTGCTTGGTGGCGGCGCGCTGATCGGCGGCTATAACGCCGAGATCAGCTACACCGGAGACGGCGGACCCTATCTGGTCCCTCAGCATGACTACCAGTTCACCGATTCGCTCTCCTGGGCGCACAAACAGCACACCTTTAAATTCGGCGCCAACATCATGAAGCGCGGAGTGAACTTCTTCCAGGGCAACGATTCCAAGGGGTACTTCTTTACCGGCCCGGGCACCGGCGACTTTACCGGTTATGAAGCTTCGGAAGTCGTTGCGGGTTTCATGGATAACTACCAGATCTCCAATTCAACTTCGTATTTCGACACCAGTAGTTGGGAGACGGGATACTTTGCCCAGGACGACTGGAAGGTCAACCGCCGGCTGGTTCTCAACCTCGGCCTTCGCTATGACCTCTACACCTACCCAGTCGAGGCCAACAACTATCAGTCGAACTTCAGTCTGACCACGGGCGCGCTCTTACGAGCGGGGCAGAACGGAAACTCGCGCTCCCTGATCGACACAAACTACAACAACTTCGCCCCCCGCATTGGTTTTGCCTACGATCTGACCGGCAAGCACTCCAATATTCTGCGCGGCGGATACGGCATCTTTTACTACCAGGTTCGCGGCGGCGTCGGCGACGTCTTAAGCAACAACCCCGACTTCAACGGAACTGCCTCCTATTCCGCATACAGCGGCTATAGAGTCACTTTCACCGGGCAAGTTGCGCAGAACACGCTGAATAATACCGCGACTCAATCGGCCCTGCCGCTGCCCACTTACCCCAACACGGCAATCGAAGCAGCACCAACCAACGCCAGTGTGATCTCCTACAGTCCCAAGGACCCAACCTCCATAGTTCAGGAGTGGAACCTGCAGTTCGAACACCAGTTCGGATTGAACACCGTCGTCGATGTGGGCTATGTCGGCGCCAAGGCAGATCATGAAACCAACACCTACAACTACACCAACAACCAGTTGGTTACCGGCGCCAAGTTCTTCGGCCCACAGGGCCTCGGTGTCACCGTCAACACTAACAACGGCACTTTCAAATACAACGCTCTGCAAGCCCGGCTCAATCACACGTTGAGTCATGGACTGCTGGCTACCGTTGCCTACACCTGGGGCCATGGTCTCGACGACGCCACCGGCGCCTATTCGCAAACCGGCGCTTCCACCATCTTCATGACCGCCAATGGCCCTCTGTTCCATGCCAACTATGGAAACAGCGACAACGACCAGCGTCAGGCAATTACCATCTCCATCCTTTATCAACTGCCTTTCGGTCGTGGCAAGCAATTTGCCGGCAACGCACCTAAAGCTGTCGATTACATTGTGGGCGGATGGCAATTTAACCCCTTCTGGGTCGCCGGAACGGGCACGCCTGATAACATCACCATCAACCCCGCCAGCGGCAGCAGCCCCGGCAATCGCCCGGACTATTTAGGCGGTGCGAGCGTTGGCGAGAAGACGAAGAACTCCAATGGCACCTACCAGTGGTTCAAGACCAGCGCGTTTACTGCTCCGCCAACAGTGTCTGTGGGCGGGAACGCAGTCTATACGCGTCCCGGAACCCTAGCCAGAAATACCATCCCAGGTCCTGGCTATAACCAGTTAACGGCCTCGCTCTTCAAGAACATTCCCATAACAAAGAGGGTTATGGGGCAGCTTCGCTTTGAGGCCTATAACCTGCTCAACCACCCGGAATTTACCAATCCGGATTCCGGCTACAATGACGGCAATTTCGGTCAAATCAATGGAACACGTCAGCACTCAGAGCGCGAGCTTCAAGGAGCGCTTCGCTTCACTTTCTGATCGCGCCATTGCATTTGCTTTTCCCCGCGGTAGTCTTCTCGGCTGCCGCGGGCTTTCTCCCCCAACTCAGCCCTCCTCTCGTGCGTAACTGCACTGGCGAGGTAATGATGGTTCGCTTGCTTTCGAGAGAAGCGATCTTCGGAGAATGCTGTGCGATTTAGGCCCTGTTTCATACTGGCTTTTTTGATTTTTTTCTCGTCTGCCGCGTGCTGGGCGCAGGCTCTGCGTATTGACAAGATCGATCCGCCGGGATGGTGGATTGGCCTTCCCGATCCCATGCTTCTAGTACATGGTGAGGGCTTGCAGGGCGCGCGATTCACGCTAGACGGTGCTGGCGTAACCCTCGACCGCACGCAGGCCTCGGAGAACGGCCACTGGGCATTCTTGTGGCTTAAGACCGCCGGCGCCGCGCCGCAAACCCTATGGGTGACGGCCACGAATGATCATGGCACTGCACGCCACGCCTTTCAACTGGCCGAGCGCTCACGCGATCCAAACGCGCATCAGGGCTTCTCTTCCGCCGACGTGCTCTACCTTGTCATGACCGACCGATTCGCTGAGGGTAATCCAGCCAAGTATCATCCCGGCAACGAGCACGTTGCCGCGAGAGGCTGGCATGGAGGAGATTTCGCCGGCATCGAGCAACATATTGATTATTTAAAAGAGCTTGGTGTAACCGCGCTGTGGACCACGCCTGTCGCCAATAATGGCGCGATGCCGGAGTCTTATCATGGCTACGCCGCCACAGATTTGTATGCTGTGGATGCACACTTCGGCTCTATCGAGGACTATCGCCATCTCTCCGATGCGCTGCACGCCAAAGGCATGAAGCTGGTGATCGACCTGGTCCCAAATCATATTGGTATTCAGCATCCGTGGGTGCAGGATCCGCCCACGCCAGAGTGGTTTCATGGCACGCTCGCAAAGCATCGCACAGTACAGTTCAACTTTTATGATCTAGTGGACCCGCACGCGCCCCGGCAGGCATGGAGCGCCATCACTGACGGCTGGTTCACCAATGAGATGCCCGACCTGAACCAGGAGAATCCGCTGGTCGCGCGCTACTTGATCGAGAACGCGTTGTGGTGGGTTGAAACGGCCAACCTCGACGGCATTCGCCTTGATACATTTCCCTACGTGGGCCGAGCCTTCTGGCGCGACTTTCATGCCGCGCTTCATGACGTTTACCCGCGCCTGACCACCGTGGGCGAGATCTACAATGGCGATCCCGAAGTTACCTCGTTCTTCGCCGGAGGAGCCGCGCATCGCGGCATCGACACGGGGCTTGACACACCCTTCGATTTTCCAGTGTTCTTCGCCATCCGAGATGTTCTGGATCATGGCAAACCCATGACGAAGTTAGCCGAAGTACTGCGCCAGGATGCTCTCTATCCGCATCCCGAGAGGCTGGTTCCGTTCATCGGCAACCACGATACGACACGCTTCATGACCGAAGCCGGCGGCTCGACGGCAAAGCTCAAGCTGGCGTTGGGCTTGTTGGCCACACTGCGCGGCATGCCGCAGATTTATTCAGGAGATGAGATCGGGATGCAGGGCGGCAAAGATCCGGATAATCGCCGCGATTTTCCCGGCGGCTTTCCTGGGGACACACGCAACGCTTTTACGAAGACAGGTCGCACAGCCTCGGAAGAGGAAGTCTTTGCCTGGACCTCCAGCTTGCTCAAGCTGCGTTCAACGTACCTGGCGCTGCAAACAGAAATTGAGCAGAACCTCTTTGCCGATGATGATGTCTTTGCGTTTGTCCGCTCGCCGGACGAGGCCGGCTGCGCGCCGGATCACTCCAGCGGTCGGTTGCTGATCGTGGTGAACAAGGCTGATCGGAGCAAAGTTGTGAACCTGCCGTTGGAAGAGACGGCGCTGGCCGGGTGTGCGGAATTTCAGGCCGTGACACCGGCCACGGCAACTGCTCCAGTGGTCAGCGGTGGAAAGCTGCATATTGAAGAGCCGGCGGCGGCGATGACCGTCTTCGAGGTGCATTGAACCGCTGATCGTTTCAATAAAGCCGGAGAAATCTCCGGGGAGATTCTTCCAGCCAAGACTGGTGCGTAAGGCCGGCAGTTAGGTAAGTATTGTCCCGCAACCGATGAACGAGATTCTCCATAGAGGTGGTTTTCGGTGATGTGCGCGTGGCATGGGTTAATTCGATCCAAGGGTGTGCCGTTGATGTTAGTGGTTGCGGCGCTGACAGCCGGATGCGGAGGCGGAGGCAGTGGAAGCAACACTCCGCCGATCACGCCGCAGGCGGCACCACCTGCGTTTTCTGTGAGCGCGGGCACGTACACGACATTGCAGAGCGTTGCGATCACGGACTCAACTGCCGGAGCAGCCATCTATTACACAACCGACGGCACAACGCCGACGACTTCTTCGGCTGCGTATTCCGCGCCTATACCCTTGGCTGCCACCACTACCATTGAGGCGTTGGCCGTAGTCAGCGGCTACACCAACAGCAGCATCGCGTCGGCGACTTATACCATCAATTTCCCCGCTTCTCCGGCGATTGCTCCGATCGCTGATATTCATCAGGGATTCATCTACCAGATCGTGACCGACCGCTTTTTTGATGGCGATACAACCAACGACAATCCTTCGGAAAGTCCTGGCCTCTATGCCCCCAACGGCTTCGCAAACCCCGCGAATGCCGACTGGAATCTGTATTGGGGCGGCGACCTGGCGGGGATTCAGCAAAAGCTCAGCTATCTGCAGTCGATGGGCGTGGCCGGGATTTGGATTTCACCGCCGATGAACAACATCCGTGTTAATGCCGGAGCAAGCAACGGCGAAACTGCATATCACGGCTACTGGACGCGCGACTGGATGCAGATCGACGAGCATTTCGGCGATGACACTAACAGTTGGACGGCATTCGACAACCTGGTGACGGCGGCTCATGCTGACGGCATTCGGGTCTACGTGGATTATCCCGCCAACGACTCCAATCCTATCGGCGCCGGCGAGAATGGATCGCTCTATAACAATGGGACACTGGTTACAACATATTCCACCGACACCGGGGCGACTCCCTACTATCATCACAACCCGAACATCAGTAATTACGGCGACCGCTATCAGGTGCAGTACTATACATTGGAAAGTCTGGCGGATCTGGACCAGACCAACCCATGGGTCGATTCGTATCTTAAAACTGCGGTCACAAATCTCCTGGCTCACGGCGTCGACGGCTTTCGTTTCGATGCTGTCATGGAAACTAACTGGGGGTGGGAATACAGCCTGGAAAACACCATCGCCAATTGGAATGGCACCTCAAACCCGGCCAGGATGCCGGGGCAGCCTTTCATCTTCGGCGAGTGGGAAGAAGGCTCTGGAGATGCGTTGTATCCGGATTCGGTGAAGTTTTCCAATAACAGCGGGATGAACCTGCTGGACTACACGCTCTACTGGCAACTGGCCGATGTCTTCGGCACGGACGGCAGTTTTTACAATATCGACAATGAGCTGACGTTGGAGGATGCAGGCTCGTCAACCATTCCGGCGCAGGCCTTTATGCAGCCTAATGACTTGGTGACATTCTTCGACAACCATGACAATCCGCGCATTCTGTCGCAGGGCGCAGACCGGATGGCGGTCAAGCAGGCCATCAGCTTCCTGCTCACCAGCCGCGGCGTGCCGGTGCTCTATTACGGCGACGAACAGTATATCTACAACGACACAGATAGCGGAGCAGTCCCATATAACCGCAACGGCATGACTAATTTCACATCCAATGACGCCACGCTGCTAATCCAGTATCTTGCCGCGCTGCGCTCGGCCAATCCAGCGGTGGCCTATGGAACCATGACCCAGCGTTGGATCAACAACGATGTGTATATCTACGAGCGCCAACTGGGCATGAATGTTGTCTTAGTGGCCATTAACAAAAACCCATCCACCGACCAGGCTATTTCTGGCCTCTATACTTATCTGCCGCCTGGGAGTTATACGGACTATCTGGCTCAGACCATGGGCGGGCTCAGAATCGTGGTCACCGGCACTGCGGGTAGCAATAACCCTGCTACTGACTTTACTCTGCCACATCGCAGTGTTTCCATCTGGGTCTCGGACGGCTACGTGCCACCCTCTATCGGCAGCGTGACTCCGCGCATCGCCAATCCCGGAGTTGCGGTGACCCTCAGCGGCGCAGGATTTGGCACGATGGCTGGAACAGTGAACTTTAACGTTGGCTCCACAACTTTACCCGCAATCGTGACCAACTGGAGCAATGGACAAATCACGGCAGTGGTCCCAGTGCTTGCCGCCGGAGCAGCCATGGTTACCGTGACTCAGGGAACGGCAACCTCCAACGCGGCCCCGTTCACTGTGAGCTCGTCGAAATTGATTCCAGTTAACTTCAGCGTCAGCGGTACACCTGTGCTGGCCAGCACGGATGTCATCATGCTCACGGGGAACGTGGCGGAACTGGGTAACGGTGCGATCACATGGAATAGCGCCATCGGACCGGTAACGATTCCAACCACAGGCAGTGGACTACAAACCGTCTCCGCTCCGGCTGGAGCCACAGTGCAGTTCCAATTCTTCGTGCTCCACGGCAACGGGTCAATCACCTCAGAGGGCGGGCATCACAGCTACACCGTTCCTTCCACGGGCGTGGGTACAGCGGCTGTGATTTGGGAATACTGAGAGTAGCGGGATGTTATTGACATATTTTCACCTCGCTCGGCTGAAGATAGAAATGTAGCTTCCATAACCCAAACGATCTGGCCTGTATTGGGAGCAGAAGGTCCGCTAAGTGCGCCCCGTCGGGTTGCGAATAAAAACAGACCGCGTACGGCGTGCAGCCGGCGCGGCGTCAAAGAGCCAAATCATGAACACACAGATCTATTGAGACACGATGCAGAAACTCGGCGGTCATCAAGAGATCACCCACTTGCCCGGCAAAGGATATCTCCCATAAAATCACCTACATTCAATTTCTGGTGAGCGCATATCCGCCCGAGGGACTACCCGATCTTTCTTTTGTCAGTAAGGGCCGGCTTTCGTCGTTGGGAACTGGTCGCCATACAATGGGGGACATCGAATTTGGCAAGGACGACAAGGACGACATTCGCTACATTCTCGTTCAACACAATTTCGTTGTCCGTAAGCACACCACCACCAAAAGCAAGAAGCCCAGGCGAGTGGACATGTCGCGCGAGCTACGCAGAGTGCTGATCAAGATGCGTGATGAACGCCTGAGCACAATCGACCCTGAGAGGAAGGCCGACATTTCAAAAGAGTTGGTATTCTCATCACCCGAGGGGGAAATCCTCGATCCTGACAACTTCTACCACCGTCATTTCCTTCCGGTGCTTGCCAAGTCCGGCATTCGGAAGATTCGGCTGCATGATTTGCGGCATACGTTTGGCTCTCTGTTAATCCAGCGCGGAGCACCTATCGTTTATATAAAAGAGCAGATGGGTCACAGTTCAATTCAGCTGACAGTTGATACTTACGGTCATCTGGTCCCAGGTGCGGACGTTTCTTTTATAGATCGCCTCGATGAGAAAACTCGAAAAACGCGAACAGAGATGCACCAAACTGCAACCCCGCGCAACTAGCAGCGGGGGCTTAATCTGAGAATCGTACTTAAGTTATTGATTTGTTTGGTTGCGGGGGCTGGATTTGAACCAGCGACCTTTGGGTTATGAGCCCAACGAGCTACCGGGCTGCTCCACCCCGCAATTACAGTTTACCAACTTGCTTGATGGGGGTCAAATAGCATCTTGCTCAGGCGTCCGCGCCGGGCACCGCCCGCATCCGATACACTGACGGAAATCCTGTAACTCCGGCGAGGACCCCCGCGGATGTCACATCTTTATGTTGCTGTATTGGCCGTAATCGTCGTCACGTTGCTGTCAGTTTCGCTCTATCGCACCTCACAGGTGAAGACCAAAGCCGATTACCTGGTGGCAGGTCGCTCGCTGCCGGCCTTCGTGCTGGTGCTTACACTGCTCAGCTCGTGGATTGGCGGCGGATCGCTTTTTGGTGGGGCGGCAAACGCCTACCAGAACGGTTTTGCGGCGCTCTGGCAGCCGGCCGGGGGCTGGCTGGCGCTGCTGCTCATTTACTTCGTTGCGCCGAGAGCACGCAAATTCGCACAGTTCACCCTGCCCGACTTACTCGAAGTACGCTACAACCAGACGGCGCGGGTTCTGGGCACCATTGCCATCCTTTTTGCCTACGTGGGAATTGCCAGCTACCAATTCACCGGCGGCGGTAACGTGCTGCACCTGATCTTTCCCGAGACGGTGACGCCGGTGATGGGCACCTACATCATCGCCGCGTTTGTCATCTTCACCACGGCGCTGGCCGGAATGTCGTCCGTGGCCTACATGGATATGGTGATTGGCTCGATGGTCACGACCATCTGCCTGATAGCCGCTCCCATGCTCTACTTCAAAGCGGGCGGCTGGGTTGGCTTGCATCAAGCGCTGCCGCCGGAATACTTCCAGCTGCTGGGCAACTACCGGATGAGTTCCGCCCATGTGATTCAGCCAGTGGGATTCGGTGTCATTCGGGGTCTTGAATTTCTGGTGCCCACCATGCTGCTGCTTCTGGGCAACCAGGTGATGTATCAGAAATTTTTCTCCGCCAAAACGCAGCGGGACGCGCGCCTTTCGGTGGTGGGATGGTTTTTGGGCGCAATTCTGCTGGAGACGCTGATCGTCTGCATCGCTGTTTTTGGTACCGCTCTCTTCAAATCATCCGGCGAGGTGGCCAAGATGCCTCATGAGATTATCCCTTACACGGCGCGTCACGGGCTGCCCGCTTTGATGGGCGCGCTGCTTCTGGGCGCGGTCTTTGCCCAGGTGATGTCGGCGGCCTCCAATTACCTGTTTTCGCCGGCTACCAACCTGGTTAACGACGTATTCTCGCGCTATATCTCGCCCGGAGCCTCGAACAAAAAAGTGCTGATTATCTCGCGGCTGGCCGTGGTATTGCTGGGCTGCTGGGCACTCTACCAATCGCTCCACGCCGCGAGCGTTATTCACACCATGCTGTGGGCTTACACCGTCTATGCCGCGTCGCTGACCCCGGTGGTGCTGGCGGCCTTCTTCTCCAAGCGGGTCACTGCCTGGGGCGCAGTGTCGGCTATCGGCGCGGGAACGGTGGTCACCCTGGTCTGGGATATTCAGGCGGTAAAGGACCGTTTTCCGAGCATTGTGGCCGACCGCGACGCTATCTTTCTGGCGCTTCCCGTGGCCGTTTTAGCCATGATTGTGGTCAGCCTGTGTACGCCTAAACCCACGCCGAAACAGTTGGCGCAGTTTGCGGATTAGGACTGGCTGTAAAGAAAAAGTGCTCCAAATGGCTGAAAATGGCCTTACACTGTCGGTGTAAATTCTTTGCTGCCATGCCCGTCGCCCATCTGACGCTTGAAATCCGCATCGAGCACGCCCAGTCGCTCAAGGACCGGCGGCAGGTGGTGCGCTCGCTCAAGGACCAGCTCAAGCAGGGTTTCAACGTATCGGTAGCGGAAATGGACGAAGCGGTGACGTGGCAATCGGCCACCATCGGTGTGGTGGCCATCTCCCGCTCCCGCGACTACCTGCACGGGCTCATCGAGGAGGTGGAGCGTGCCGCGCGCCGCATGACCAACGAACTGGGCGCGGAACTGGCAGACGCCTACTGGGACTACATCGAGGCTGAAGGGCAGTTGGGTCTCTCGCCAGATAAGTAGAGATTCCCAACTGCCTTTCACGGTTTACGATTCTTCAGGCGGCACGCGGCATTGGCTTTTCGTGAATGAGCATCCAGGATGTGCCGAACTTGTCGCGGAGCATGGCGAAGCGGTGAGCAAAGAATGTCTCCTCCATTTTCATGAAGATATCGCCGTCAACAGAGAGCAGGGCATACAGGCGCTCCGCTTCCTCATTGCTGTCGACAGAAAGAGCAAGATAGACGCTACGCATGGGTTGAAATTTGTCCGGCGGTCCGTCGCTGGCCATCAGAAGCGTATCTCCGATGATGATGCGGGCATGGATAATTGCCTTAGCCTGTTCCGGCGTCAGGCTTTTAGCGCCAGGCATCGAATCGTAGGTTGACATGGTGAGGATCTTTCCGCCAAGATGCTGTTCGTAGAAGTGAAGCGCATCCGCGCAGTTGCCGCCATAGTTGAGGTAGGTGGTCAGTTTCATCGTTTCAATTTTCCTTTCGGGGAATGGAGTGGAGAAGTGAAAGATGGAGCCGGAGTCGTGGGCTCACTGATCCCATCGGCGCCAGATCTCCGTAGAGATAAATTACATATCTGATTTGCGATTTGCAAAATCGGGCTTTCAAAAGGCGCGAAAAGAGGCCGTTTTGGGGTTAAATCGGGCCTTTTTAGGGCAAAAAAGGGGCAAAATCGGGGGTTTGCAGTTACTGATTAGTAAACAGAGCAAAAATGCAAACTGTTGAATTCATGATAGTTACAAGCTATAAATGGGGCAAAAAGTGATTTCCACAGGGAGGGGGGTGGGGGGTAGGCTGAATCATCGCCGTTTATTCCCCTATAGTTTTCGGGCAAGCGCGGCCTGTGACGCTGATGGCGACCCCTGATTGTTGGGAGTTGGGGTCGAGCGCCGGTCGTGGAATGGCCTCGACCATGCCGGGTTCATATGCGGATTTTGTGGACATGGTGGATTCTCTTATCAGTGGTCAGAGATCAGAGGGCAGTGAACAGTAAAAGCCCGCTGTCACCACTTCTTAAAGTGTGCGCCGACGGAGAGTAATAATCTGCAAACGATTGCGGAAGAGCGGAGATTTATTTAGAGCGGAGTGGGATTGGGTACCCGGCCGTGATCGAATCGAAGGCCGCGGCGCGCGGAGTAAGCGGATGCCTTCTGGGACTATATCGAGAGCTGACGCGGGCAGAGCCGAAGATTGACATCGTTGAACGCTGGTCTTGATATGCCTACATAGCTGGAACATCAGGTCCCCCCCACCCCTATCTAGGACGCAAAATCCTTGTTTTCATGAGTTTACAGACAGGGTATCGCTGCAAAATATTGAAAACAATGAAGTTCCCTGCAAAATATTCCTGGCAAAGGAGTTACGGGACGTTTCGGCCTCTGTTGGCCGCTTCCGGCTGGAAAACAGGTCGAAGAGAAGGTGCCGGGACGATGGTTTGAAGGAAGACTTCTGAGGATTATTATGCGACGACGGAGGGTAATTATCTGCAAGCACCTTTCGACTTCGCTCAAGGCAGGCTCTGCGGTGCGGCCAAACGTTCGCTATTCGCTCGCATGGGGTTCGTGGTATCCCCGGTCCCCAAATGCGAGGGACCGGGGGCACCCTGCCGCTCGCTATTCGCTCGCATGGGGTTCGTGGTATCCCCGGTCCCCAAATGCGAGGGACCGGGGGCACCCGGCCTTCTGGGATTACATCAAGAGCTGAACGGAACACGACGGCATCCTGTATGTGGCAGGTTCCAGAGCATTTTCCCTTTTTGTGTAAAGTGAGGCGTGGACCGGGAGGTCCACGCGACAGCCGGCCAGGAGGCCGACACTACCTGTTATTTCAGCGCACCCAAGCTTGAGCCAAGCAAGAAATACACTCAATACCAACAGGCAAAATATTCTAGGTTCGCTGGGAGTTTCCGGAAGTGTCCTGAGCGAGTGTCCCGGCCACAACCCGGTCAAAGACCGAGATCACGAATGCCTCGTCGATTTGCTCGTGGTGAATCAGCAGCCGAGCCAGCAGCGGTCCGATGATCAAATCCAGAAAGACGCTCACCTCCATCCCGGCCGGGAGCTGGCGTAGCCGGATCGCCTCATTCACAACAGCCCGAAACCCCTTTTCGCGCGGCAGGTAGACACGCTCCAGGAACTCCTTGCGCAGAATGGAATTGTCCTGAATGGCCGTCAACAGGCGGGCTGTGACGATGCCGCTTTCGCCGGTAAAAAAGCGCCCCACCTGCAAGGTGTACTCCATGAGACGCTCCAGGGGCGCCCCCTCGCTTTGCAGCACCATGACGCGATCGGCCTTGTTGAGAAAGGCGTCGAGCAACAACGCCTCTTTAGTCGGCCACCAGCGGTAGACCGTGGCCGTGCTGACGCCGGCCTTGCGCGCAATGTGAAGGGGAGAAATTGCGGCGACCGGGCGGTCTTGCAGAAAGCTGTAGGCAGCTTCCAGGATGGAAACGCGCGAACTCTCGCTGCGCGGCCTGCCGGCGGAACGTTTGGCAATAGACTCGGATTCGAGGTTCTCTTGACTCATGGCATCCCCGGATTTCACCGGATTCAGTGTAGTACCTTAGAGTTTGTATTATATACGAAACGATACATTTCGTTTTATAATAAATTTTGATCGAGGAGCACCTTGGCCGACGAGCAGCCCAATCAAGACTGGAAACCGAAGTACAACCCCTGGCTGATCGCTATAGTGGTGGCGATGGCCGCCTTCATGGAGGTGCTCGATACCAGCATCGCCAATGTGGCGCTGCCGCATATTGCCGGCGATCTTGGCTCCAGCCTGGACGAGAGCACATGGGTGCTGACCACCTACCTGGTGGCCAACGCCATTGTTCTGCCCATCACCGGGTGGCTTTCCAGCCTGATGGGCCGCAAGCGCTTCTTCATGATCTGCATTGCGTTGTTCACGTTGGCTTCTTTGTTCTGCGGGGCCGCGCCCACCCTGCCGATGCTGTTGTGCTCCCTGGCACTCCAGGGAGCGGGCGGCGGCGGTTTGCAGCCCATGGCGCAGTCCATCATGGCCGATAGCTTCCCGCACCGGCTGCGCGGAGCCGCCTTTGCTGTGTTCGGCATGACGGTGGTTATCGCTCCAGCGCTGGGCCCCATCCTGGG
This sequence comes from Occallatibacter sp., assembly GCA_050013195.1. Classification (GTDB taxonomy): domain Bacteria; phylum Acidobacteriota; class Terriglobia; order Terriglobales; family Acidobacteriaceae; genus Telmatobacter. The sequence goes on along the minus strand of JBEKFS010000034.1, from coordinate 17,973 downwards.
CGGCTGGATCACCGATAACTACACGTGGCGATGGATCTACTTCATCAATCTGCCGCTCGGACTTGTGGTCATGGGGCTGGTTTATAAATTCGTAGACGATCCTCCATTTCTGCGGCGATTCAAGCCAGGCGAGATGCACTTCGATACCGTCGGATTCGCGCTGCTGGCGCTGGGCGTCGTGGCCCTCCAGGTTCTTTTGGACAAGGGGCAGGAAGATGACTGGCTGGCTTCTCATTTCATCACTTCGCTGGCGGTCATCGCCGTGGTCTGCCTCAGCGCTATGGTGGTGTGGGAGTGGCGCCAGAAGCAGCCGATCGTCGATGTCCGGCTCTTCAGGAGCTTCAACTTTTCCAGTTCATGCCTGATGATTTTCATTGCCGGCGTGGTGATGTTTGCTTCGATGATCCTCATGCCGGAATTCCTGCAGATGCTCATGGGATACACCGCCGAGGATGCAGGCGTGATCGTTTCCATCGGCGCCGCGATGGTGATGGTGACCATGCCTATCATAGGGTTTCTTACTTCCAAACTCCCCGCAAAGTACATGATCGCCTTTGGCTGGCTTATTTCCGCGGGCGGGATGTATCTATCGACAAAGCTGTTGTCCCTGGGGATCAGTTTTAGCTGTGCCGCGGTCATCATGATGCTGCAGTTCGTTCCCGTGGCCTTTATCCTCATCCCTACAATGACGGCCTCCTTTATCGGAGTTCCGCAAGACAAGAGCGATTCGGTGGCGGGATTGACCAATTTTGTACGCAATATTGGCATGAGCTTCGGCACCGCGGTGGTGCAAACGGTTCTGGCCCGGCGTCAGCAGTTCCACCTGGCCCGGCTGGCCGACCATTTGAGCCTGGGAGACCCGGGTGTGGTGTTCAATTCTCAAGCCCTGATGCTGCACGCCCGCAGCGCCGGATTGGGACCTTTTGGAACGCAGGCGGCTGTCGTGGCGCAAATCTATCGAGCGTTCATGATGCAGGCCGCCGCCATGTCGTTCATCGACGTCTATGTGGTCGTAGGGATGGGGTCGGCCGCCATGTTCTTTCTTTCATTCCTTCTCAAATCAAACGATCCCCGTAGCACCGAGCAATACTCCGGGCATTAAGCGTGGCTTCCAGGAACTGCCGAAGCGGAGGTTCCGCCGAGATTCATCCTGCTTTCCGGTATGCCTCTGTTATGCTGAATGGTCTGCCTGCAAGAGGAGGGAGTCATGCCGGAGCATAGAGGACGAAAGCACCATCAGGACCGTGTGGCGGAGACGCTGCGCGAGGAGATCGGCGTTCTCATTGAGGGCGAGCTGGTGGACCCGCGCATCAATCTCTGTTATGTCACCGAGGTGGCGTTGAATCCCGGCGGCAAGTCGGCGCGGGTTTATGTGGCCGTCGACAGCGCTGTACAGGACATTGCCAAGGCCGAAGAGGATACGGTGGCGGGGCTGGAGGCGGCCAAAGGCTATATTCGCTATGAACTTAAGGAGCGGATGGGAGTGCGCCACGTGCCCGAACTCAGCTTCCTGGCCGACCGGTCGGGGCGCTTTCAGGCGCGCATTGACGAGTTGATGGGCAGGCATCGCAAGCGGCAGAAAGCGGCCGCGCTGCAACCGGCTGCCGGGGATGAAGGCCATTGAGCCCATTGCGCTTCCGCCAGAATCTGTTAGCCTTGAGCCTGTCGAAACGCAGCATGATTTCTGCGTTTCAAAAGAATATAAACTTTAACCCGGACGGGTCGGTTCCCTCAAACCACCCCGATCAGAGCCGTTATCGCTTGTCTGTGTGAGGCAAGCCAGCCCCGTTGGAGAAGCACTGGTAGTGGAAACTCTTCAAGAACCATCCGCTCCCGATAGATCCCAAGGTTGGCGCATACGGCTGCCCCGCTGGGCCACGATATGCGAGGCGTCCGTCTTTCTCGCTTTTGTCCTCTTTTTTCTACTCTATGGACAGACCCCCCTGGTGGGCGGCGACAACCTGGGCCTGGTGGGGGCCGATGAACCTCGTTATGCGCAGATCGCCCACGAGATGCTGGACCGGTTCGATTCGGCCCATACGCTGAAGAGCAAGCTAAGCGCCTGCGTAACACCTTATCTGTATGGAAGGCCCTGGCTGGAGAAGCCGGCGCTTTACTACTGGCGGGCGATGTTCGTCTTCCAGGACTTCGGCGTGCATGACTGGGTGGCGCGCCTGCCCTCGGCCACCTTCGCATTTTTGATGGTGGCGCTGATTTATCTGCATATGCGAAGATTCCGCCCTGGCGGCCATCTGGACGCGGCGCTGATTACGGTGGCCTGCGCCGGCATCATCGGCTTTGCCCGCGGCGCATCCACCGATATGCAGATGGCGGCGCCTCTGGCTATCGGGCTGCTGGGTTGGTACGCCTGGTACGAGACCGACTCCAAGTTCTGGCTCTTCGACATCTACTTTTTTACCGGCGTGGCCACGCTGGCTAAAGGGCCGGTGGCGCCGGCTCTGGCCCTCACGATTGTGGCCGCATTCGCCTTTCTGCGCCGCGAGTGGTCGCTGCTGCGGCGGTCGTTCTGGTGGCCGGGCGTGCTGCTGTACTTCGCCATCGTGCTGCCATGGTTTATCGCCGTGCAGCAACAGAATCCGGATTTTTTCCGTGTTTTTTTTCTGGAACATAATCTGGAGCGCTTTGCCACCGATCGCTATGAGCACCAACACCCCTTCTGGTACTACTTCGTGGTGGTGCTGCTGGCCTTGATGCCCTGGACGGTGATCGCAATGCGGGCGCTGATTGACGGCATCCGGACCTCGGTTTGCGAGTGGCGGGAGCGCCACTTCAGTCTGTGCAAGCGGTGTGCCGGCCAGCCAGGCGATGCCTTCCCGGAGTTTCTGGTTATATGGGCGCTGATTCCCATCGTGTTTTTCTCCTTCTCGCAGTCCAAACTGCCAGGCTACATTCTGCCTTCCATTCCGCCCATTACCATCCTCACGGGGGACTTTATTGCCCGGCGCCGGCGGTACGGAATCCAACTCTGGGTGCTGGTGAGCCACGCGGCGGTCTGCGGCGTGATGACCTTGTTTGCGCTGCTGCTGCCCTGGTTTGTGATTCACAGCCCACAGATGCCGCCCCGACCTGCTCTTGGGGGCAGTGAGATACTTGCGTTTATCCGCGAGTGTATCGGCGAATGCATCCGGGTGAGGCCTCCGTGGCCGGCACTTACCGTCGCCCTATTGGCCTCTGCCGGGGCGGCGTTGCTGATTATCATCGTGGTCAAAGGCTTCGGCGCGATCCGGTTGCGTCTGGTCACCTCCGCGGTGTTGATCGTGCTGGTCTTTTATCTCTATGGCGTCGGCCCGTTCTTCGGCATTCCAGCCGTGGGTGCTACCAAACAGGTAATTCATCTGCTGGATCGCACCTACTCCGCGCGCCCGCTGGCCGAGCGGCTGGCTGCTTATGCCCCCGGCGACGAAACGGTGGCGGTCTTCCGTGTCCGGCGCGATGTCGAATTTGGCCTCTCCTTCTATCGCAATCGCGAGGTGGTCAACTACACCGTGAAAGGCGTACCGGATCAACAGCATCTGCTGGTGGCGCAGGTAACTGGAAAGGGCGGCGTGGACCTGCACACCACGGCCGCGCTCGAAGAGTTGCTGGGGGACAGGCATTATGAGCAGCTCTTCAATTGGCCGGAGCAGGGCCTGATGGTTTACAGGGTAGACAGCAAATAAGTTGTCAGTGATCAGTGGTCGTCACAGGAGCAGCATGACATCAGGCGCTTCCTTCGAGATCCTCGACTTGCGGCACTTTGCGGCGCCGGTACTGCGCCCCGTGCTGGAGGCGGAGGGCGAAGTGTGGAAGCAGCGCCTGCATTGGGATTACCGCGCATCGTCCAACCTGTTGATGCAGTATCTCGACAATCATATGCTGCCCGGCTACGCGGCCCTGGAGGCGGATCGGATTACCGGCTATGTCTTCTGCATCTACGAGGAGACCAAGGCGGTTATCGGCGATGTCTTTGCGTTGCCCGGCCCCCACGCCGATGGCAGGACCGCCCTCGAAATCGAGGAAACGCTGCTTCTGCACCTCATTGAGCTGCTGGTGAACTCGCCCCAGGTGGACCGCGTGGAATCACAACTGCTGCTGCATCCCTCAGGCTCCCACGCCGGCGTCTTTCTCGATGCGGGCTTCCAGGTTCACCGGCGTCTCTTTATGGTGCGGAAGCTGGAAGGCCACTATCCCTCGCCTCATGCGAGCCTGCCCGATGGGCTTGAGTTGCGTCCCTGGCGCGAAGAGGACCTGAACCTCGCCGGGCGGCTCATCTTCTCGGCTTACCACGGTCACCCCGACAGCGTGGTCAACGACCAGTACCGCTCAGTCCACGGCTCGATGCGCTTTCTTAACAACATTGTCCGCTTCTCCGGCTGCGGCGCTTTCTCCGCTCCGGCATCACACGTGATCGTGGATCGCGCAAGCCGGGAGATGGTGGCTTTGGTGCTAGGCTCGCGCGTCAGCCCGGAGAGCGGCCACATCACCCAGCTCTGCGTCCATCCCGAGTTCCGCCGCCGCGGCCTGGCCCGCACGCTTCTCACCCTGGCCGCCTCCTGCTTCCTGCGCCAGGGCGTTACTGAGATCTCACTCACCGTCACCGAGGCCAACACCGAGGCCATCAACCTCTACCGCGCCGAGGAGTACGATTGCACGCATCGCTTCGACGCTACTGTATGGCAGCGTGACAACTTTGCCTGAGAGATTAGGGAAGTTCAGGAAAAAACTTATCGCGCGATAAAATACATCAGCCAGCTCAGCGCAATTGCCGCGGCCACAAAGAGCACAAAGCAATAAATTCCGTAGCGGAGCATGTTTCGCGGCGTCTCACGCATCGTGATGCCGAAGACTGTGGACGCAAAGAGAGCAAAGAGCACAACCGCCGTGAAATGAGAGGGTTGAAAAATCGCATTGCCCATCAGGATTTCCTCCCGGTGCGCAGATTGTGCGCGTCCACGGCGGCAATAATGTTCAGCAGTCCGGCCACCACAATAAAGCGCGTGCCGTAGTCGGCGGTGGTCACCTGCACCTGCACATCGCCCAGGCCCAGCATCCGGCTGATGACGTAAGGCAGGCCGTTGCCCAGGTCGAGTCCCAGCACGAACATGCCCAGGATTGCAGCGGCCAGCAGCGCACCGCGGCCCCACTTACGCAGCAAGAAATGCCCGCCGCCCGGCACCAGCCAGCCAGCGATCAGGGGTAGGTAGACAAACCCGCCTTGAGAGCCGGAATTTGTCGAAGTCTTCTTGTTTTCTTCAGTTGTCATGCACTTTTGACTATAACTCACTGGGATGGGAAACCGGAGCCGTAAAAGATGGCCGGTTAATTTCCCGTGGGAATAATGCCTGCGTTTTCGACCATTAGAATCACGCTTCTCCGGGGAGCGCGCGTACGATGCATCACCGTTCTTGGAACCACAAAACCCTGCCCTGGTTCAAGCTCCACGGTCCGGCCCTCAAGATCAATCATCAGCGAGCCTTCCACCACATAGAAGAATTCATCGTCCTTATCGTGCTTATGCCAGTGATACTCGCCTTCGATCACGGCCATGCGTACGACCGATTCGTTCACTTTGCACAGGGTTTGATTGAACCACTTGTATTCACAGTCATCAGCGAGCGCCTTTATGCCGATGACCTCCAGCGGCCCGTGCAGGATGTTGAGGCGGGTTTCATAGGGGAAGGCCGCGGCTTCTGTCATGTCAGTACTCCTGCGCGCAGCATAGCGCCTCTGCAAATTGCGTGCAACCCCTGCTTAAATACCGCGCCTGTTCCCGGTTCAGATTCCGCTCATATTCTCACCAGCTCCCTCTGGATTTTCCCAGTGACCCAGGCCTTGCCGGGAGCTGTCATCATATCAATCTCGGCGCGCACGCCGAACTCCGGCAGATAGATGCCCGGCTCGACGGAGAAGCAGGTGTTGGGCAGCAGCAGCCGCACGTCGTGAGTCTCCAAATTATCCAGATTTGCGCCCACGCCATGCACCTCCTGGCCGATATTGTGGCCGGTGCGATGCGTAAAGAACTCTCCGAAACCCGCCGCCTGAATCACCGCCCGGGCCGCGTCATCAGCCTCGAAGCCGCAGATCGGTCTTCCCGCAGCGAAGGCTTGCTCGACCACTCGAATAGCCGCGTCGCGAGCGCCCAGCACGATCTCAAAGACCTTTTGCTCGTGCTCCGCCGGCTCACGGCCCACCACCCCGGTCCAGGTGATGTCGTAGTAGACGCTGTTCGGCGTGTTCAGCCGCGCCCAGATGTCGATGAGCAGAAAGTCGCCTTCGCGGATGGGCGAGCAGCGATCGGCGGTCGGCTCGTAGTGCGAGTCGGAGCAGTTGGCGTTGACGCTGACGTTGGGGCCGTCGGCCCATACAAGCCCCTCGCGGCGCATGGCCTCTGAGAGCCATTGCACGTGATCGAACTCGCTGTATACGCCTGTTTTGCCCTCGCCGGGACGTATGCGGCGGCCAATCTCGCGCCAGCCCTCGGCCAGAATCGCGTCGATGGCCCGCTGTGCCACGCTGTGGCTGGCCACCTGCTCCTCGTTGAGCACCGCTTCAAACTGGCTCACCATGTCGGCGGAGCTGACGATCTGCTTGCCGAGGCTGCGCAAAAACTCCACCGTGCCCGCATCGGCCATGGAGACGTACATGATGGCGTTGTTGGGCGAATACTGCATGGCCACGGTGCGCGCGCCGCTGAGCAGCGCTTCCAGGCCCTGCGCCAGCTCCTGCCAGCTCGAATACATCGCCTTCGCGCCGGGCAGCGCGTCAAGCCGGGCCTGCTCAATGCGATGCACCAGCTTGCGCGGTTCGCCTGTGGCGGGCACAAAGTAGTACCAGGCGGGCACAAAGTAGTACCAGCGCCGCGTGACGTGCAGCTTGGGGTCCATGCCCAGAATGCGCTCGCCGATGGGGTCGCGGTGATGATGGTCGTAAAAGAGCCAGCCGTCAAAGCCGGCCTCGTGGATAGCCGCCTGTATCGCTTCGATGTTCGCTTTGGGGTTCATATCGGCCATGATACGCGAGCCGGGGCGCTCGCATGTAGGGCGAGTCGCCGGTTCTGGGCCGTCCATCAGGGCCGGCGGCTGGTTGAAACCAGTCTTGCAGAAGCAGCGGAGGTCTGCGAAGAATCGTTCCGAATTGGGACAAAAGATGCTTATCAGCCCCAGCGAGTACCCTGAGGGTATGCCCGAACTCTTGTTTTTGTTACAAATGCCGAAATAATCAGAAGCGAACATTAGGGGTCATCTTGCCTCTCTGCCGGAAAACAAAGGGGCAATTCCCAACAAGATGCCCAGGAGTTGAAGGTGCAGGACTCTATCTTTGGCCAAGACGCGATCGACTACAAATCCCTCGTGGATAACAGCGTCGATGTTCTCTGCTGCTCCGGATACGACCGGAAAGCCCGGTATATCTCTCCCTCCTGCTTCAAACTTCTTGGCTGGAAGCCGGAGGAGTTGGTGGGTAAAGGCCCCGAAGTCTATATTCTGCCGGATGATTTGCATGTAATGGATGATGCCGGCGTCAGAATTGTCGCCGCGGACGACCAAATTGACGTTTCGACCTTCCGGATACAAAGGAAGGATGGGTCAATAGCGTGGGTCGAGGCGAACGTCCGGCTGATGCGCGATTCAGTCACCGGAGAACCAAAAGAACACGTCATCATCATGCGTGACATTACGGAGCGCAAACAATTGGAGGAAAAGCTCTCGACCCAAGCGCTCACCGACGGCCTGACAGGGCTGTGGAATCGCCGCGCCTTTGACGATGCGCTGGCGCGCGAGTGGAAGCGCACGGTTCGCGATGGCTCGCAGATTTCTCTGCTGATACTCGATCTCGATCATTTCAAGCGGTTCAATGACCAGTATGGACACCTGGCAGGAGACGACTGCCTGCGCGCGGTAGCCTCCGCCGTGCGCGGCGCCGTGCGGGCCAGCGATTGCGTTGCTCGCTATGGTGGAGAGGAGATCACCATCATACTTCCCACCACCGATACCGCCGGCGCGGTCGCGGCAGCCGAAAAGGTGCGCTCCGCCGTCGAGACTTTGCAGTTGAGTCATGAGGGCAATCAGGAAGGTGGCGCCCGTGTCACAGTGAGTATCGGTGTAGCGACCGCTTTCGCGCGGCAAAGCGAGGCTGTGGAAAGGATGCCGGAAAGTTTGCTTCAGGCGGCCGACAACGCCATGTACAAAGCCAAGCATGAAGGGCGAAATCGCGTGGTGACGGCGCTGCTGATTGTTCCTACGGGAGGCTGAACGGCGGGACAAATTCTGGTTGCCAAATTCCGGGTTCGTTCCGCCCCTACGGGGCTGAAGATTCTGGGTGGATCACATTCCCAGGACTGCGCTTCGCTTGTCCTGGGCTATTATCGATTTCCCCTACGGGGAAAGGAAGTGTGGTTTTCGATTGATACGTTGGTTAATATAGGCTCAGCGCTTGGGCGCAAGGTTAGAGTCAGGCTTTATAAGGCGGCGTGATTTAGGCGTTTTCTCTATGCGGCGCTTCTGCGCCCTTAGCTTCTTGGCGTAGGCTTCAAACTCCGGGGCCAGCGCGTCGCACTCGCGCTTGACCTCGGGATCGGCTAGCCACTGGGCTTTAATCTCTTCGAAGGGAATGGTCATAAAGCCTCATGTGCTAGTTTATCGCTCGGCGACAATTTCGCTGCAAGCGGTATTTTGTTCCAATTGCAATTACCTTCCCGTACCGCCCACGGTCATCTTGTCCAGCTTGATGGTGGGCATGCCTACGCCCACCGGGACGCTCTGGCCGTCTTTGCCGCAGGTGCCTACGCCTTCGTCTAGCTTCAGGTCGTGGCCCACCATCGAGACATGCTTCAGCGCCTCGGGTCCATTGCCGATCAGCGTCGCGTCGCGCACCGGGGCAGTTATTTTGCCGTCTTCGATGAGGTAAGCCTCTGAGGCGGAGAAGACAAACTTGCCGTTGGTGATGTCCACTTGTCCGCCGCCGAAATTGACCGCGTAGAGGCCTCGCTTGACTGAGCGCAGAATGTCCTCAGGGGCGTCGTCGCCGGCCAGCATGTATGTGTTGGTCATGCGCGGCATGGGGATGTGCTGATAGCTCTCGCGGCGGCCACTGCCTGTATTCGCCGCATTCATCAGCCGCGCACTGAGCTTGTCGGTGAGGTAGCCACGCAAGATGCCGCCTTCGATGAGGACGGTTTCTTGCGTCGCCGTGCCCTCGTCGTCCACGTTGAGCGAGCCACGGCGTCCGGCGATAGTTCCGTTATCCACCACGGTGACCTTGGAACTTGCGACCTGCCGGCCGATCAGCCCGGCAAAGGCCGAGGTCTTCTTGCGGTTGAAGTCGGCTTCAAGGCCGTGGCCGACAGCTTCATGGAGCAGAATTCCCGGCCAGCCGGGACCGAGGACGACTTCCATTTCGCCGGCCGGAGCGGGGACGGCACCGAGTTGCAGAATCGCTCCCCGCGCGGCTTCGCGAGCCAGAGTCTCAGGGCTTTTGGTGCCTGTGAACTGCTCCAACCCGGCGCGCCCGCCGCCACCCGCCGTGCCTTTGGTAGTGTTCGCGTCGTCTTTGGCGATGACGAAGACGTTGAGCCGGCAGAGGGGCTGGGTATCGCTGGCGAAGGCACCGTCAGAGGCGGCGATGAGGATGCGGCGCAGTTCTTCTGAATAACTGGCGCGGACCTGAACAATGCGCGGGTCATAAGCACGGGCGGCGCGATCGGCGCGGAGAATCAGTTCCAGGCGGGCGGCGAGATCCAGATCGTAGCCGCCCAGCGGAACCGGGTAAAGGTCGGCGGCAGTGGGCTCGGTGAAGCCCTGTACGGGCTGGGTGGCCGGACCGGAGGCGATCAGCGCGGCGGTGCGCGCCGCATGCAGCAACCGGTCGGGGTTGAGGTTGTCGGTATAGGCGTAGCCGGTGCGCTCGCCGCTGAGGACACGGATGCCGCAGCCGGCGCTGACGCCTTGGCTGGCGGATTTGACGATCTGCTCGTCCACACCCAGGGAGGTGGCTGAGACCGACTCGAAGTAGAGGTCGGCGTAGTCGCCTCCGGCAGACAAGGCCTCGCCCAGGCAGCGCTCAAGCAGACGCTCGGTGATGCCAAACTTCTGAAAAAAATACTGTTTGTGGCTCGAAGGTGGGGAAGTATCCGGTACATTCATCGTATTTCTGAGTTTACCTCTCCAGCGCCCAGGCAGTATCCCCGTTCCTCTTTTGATGCCCCGGCAATCCTGAGTCTACCGCCGGGGCCGCGCTCGTGTTACATTTTGGGCATGAAGAAGATTCTAGCCGCCGTACTGTTCCTGATGGTGTTTGCCAGCCCGGCGTTCGCATCCCATCACCATCATCACAACCACCACTTGGATCACCACCATCATCACCATCACCATCACGCTTAGAGCGGCTTGCGGCTCTAAAGCTGCACGGTCGCCGGAGCCGGGTTGCTCAGCGCGGTTTCATTTCCCTGAGCAGATGCGATAAGGTTAATGCCATGACAGAACAGGACGATCTCCGTTATCCGATTGGCCGCTTTGTCCCGCCGGCCAGCACATTGCCCGGTATCCGCGCGGCACACATACAAACGCTGCGGCTGCTGCCTGAGAACTTGAGAGCCGCCGTCTCGGGATTGAATGACGTACAGCTCAACACGCCCTATCGCGAAGGGGGCTGGACCGTGCGCCAGGTGGTGCATCACCTCGCCGACAGCCACGCGCAGGCGTACATTCGCTGCAAGACGGCGCTGACCGAAGATTGGCCGACCGTCAAGGTCTACGACGAGGCTGTGTGGGCCAACCTGCCTGACAGCCGCCTGCCCATTGACGGCTCGCTGGCGCTGATTGAGGCGCTACATGGGCGCTGGGTGGCGCTGATGGAACTGCTGCCCGACAACACTTTCAGCAAGGGCTTTAACCACCCGGAGCGTGGCCGCGTGAACCTGGCCACTGTGCTGGCCATGTACGACTGGCACTCGCGCCATCACACAGCGCACATCACAGGCCTGCGCGCGCGCAAGGGCTGGTAGAGCGAATGGCCGCCGGCGCTCCACCCCAGCGACGAAGACCTGTCGCTGGGGACCCCGGCGCTCCACCCCAGCGACGAAGACCTGTCGCTGGGGACCCCGGGGCTGAGGCTGCGTCACCTGAGCGGCTGGCCCAAACAATCGAAGCCTACCTCGCCGACCACCCCGCAGCCGCAGTGCTGGAGGATGGCCGCGTGCTCTTCGACATGCGCAGTGCGCGCTATGCGGTGAGCGAGCAGCATGGGCGCTGCCTGCTGCAACTTTGGAGCGAGGAGCGCAACCTGATGCGCACCATCGTCGAAGTGCAGGAGCGCGCGCAATGCCTGCGCCTTTCCACACGCCGCATGGGCGCGGCCCGCCCGCAGACCCTGGAACTGGTTCCCACCAGCGATCGCCGCACGCCCACTGCCCGCGATGCGGCGCGCCGCAACTATCAGCGGTTGCTGGAGCGTGTGCTGACTCGGCAATTTATTGGCTCCAAGGTGGACGGATTTCGCTCGGCGATGGACCTGGAGCACAGCTTTGGTCCCGCCTACGTGCGCGGACGCCTGCTGAAGGGTACGGCGGCCGAGGCGGTGATCGGCGTCAGCGAAGCGGAGTCGGCGTCGATGGTGGACGGCGTGCTGACCCTGGGAATTCTCTGGCTGGATCATTGCCGCCAGCACGGCGATGGACGGCGTCACTTTGGCGGGCTGAAAGTGATTGTGCCGGCCGGAGCCTGGCGGACTACGGCGGAAAGAATGGCCTGGCTGAACCATGCCGCTGCCGACTTCAAGCTTTTCACTCTCGACGAGCGCAGCGAAGAGCTAACAGAAGTAGACTTTCGCGACACCGGCAACCTGGACTCGCGGCTGATGCACGCCTTCTCCGCAGAAGCCGCCATCGAGCGCTGCCGGGCTGGAATTGACCGGTTGCTCTCGCTGGCGCCGCCTGCCGCGAAGGACCGAATTGAAGTTCGCCCCAGCTCGGCGACCGAAGTCGGCCTGCTGTTGCATGGCCTCGAATTTGCACGGGTGCGCCACGGCTTTGCCGCCAACACATTTGCTCGCGAAAACGAGATTACCTTCGGCGCGGGAGCCAACGAAACTCCGCTCACCGAGGAGAATGAGCCGCTCTGCCGCGATCTCTTTTCCCGGCTGTTTTTAAGCCGCCACGGCGACGGCTCACACACCGACCCGCTCTTCCGCCTGCAACCGGAGCGCTGGCTGGAGGCCCGCCTGCGTGCTGAAATCGTCGAGCTGCTGCCGGGACTGCGCGGCGATCTACTTTACTCGCAGGTGCCTGCGCTCTCCACCGGCGACCGGGGCCTGCTGGACCTGCTCACGCTGGACCGCAACGGGCGGCTGGTGGTGATTGAACTGAAGGCCGATGAGGACCTGCACCTTCCCTTGCAGGCGCTGGACTATTGGATTCGCGTGCGCGCGCTCAACAACGACCGCCAGCCCGCTGCGGGCAACGAGGGCGGCAGGCCGCTGACGGCATTCGAGCGCCAGGGCTACTTTGCCGGAGCGGAAGTCTCGCCGCTGGAGCCGCGCCTGTTGCTGGCCGGCCCAGCCTTGCGCATCCATCCCGCCAACGAGCCGGTGCTGCGCTATTTTTCTCCGCAGGTGGAGTGGGAGCTGATCGCCCTCACCGAGCACTGGCGGCGGGAGCTGAAGGTCGTCTTCCGCAAACGCAGCGGGGACGCACGTAGCTAGAGCATTTCTTCAGATTGCGCGAAGCAGCAAGAACTACTTCCTGCACTTATCGCCCGTCCACCGCAACAAATTCGTGTTTTCACGGGATGGCGATCTGTGGTCCACTGTTATTGGTTTCAAAGACCGGGTTTGCGGACAGCCGGGATGGGAGGATAACAGGATGAAGGACGCGAACCTGGAAGATCCCGATGGGAAGAACATTGAAGAAGAGCAACTGCCTGTAACCACTTATAAGATCATTGAACCGCCCCCAGTGATCCTCGACGACAGTCTCCTTTCAGCCAGCAAGAATATTAACTCAGACGTGAATGCGGCGGTGAGTGTAGAAAAGCCCGCCAGTAAACCTCCCACAACCCAGCCGCCATCGCATGAGTCTTTTACTGATCGGATGCGGAGGTTCGCGGAGAATCCAACAAGGTTTTATGCCGCGATTGGCGCGGGCATGGGAGTTCTGCTTGCAATCGTCACCGCCGCCATATACCTGGGAACGGGCGCTCCGGAGGGACGGTACGATTTGGGGCCAGTCACCTCGAGCGCGACGGGGTTGAAGGGCCATCTGTATATCAATTGGGAGAAGACGCTGCGATACCGCGTAACATTCGAAACCAGCGATCCAGATCAGCAGGCGGGCTTTGCGCTCGCTGTCGCCAATACGCCGCATCCCCTCTCCATCGAAATCCAACTGCAAAATACCCAGGGCTTTGTCCTGTGTTCCAGAGAGATCCTCTTGAAGTACGATGCCCGGAGTACGGCCATCGCCGCCAATCTCCCCAACAAGCCGCCGCCGGCGAGCGATATTGCGCCATTGGAGGCTCAGGAGAAGAAGAGGGAGCAAGGCAAAGATATCTTCCAGAAGCAGATCTCTCCGAAGGGGCAAGTTGTTGCCCTCAACGCGCAAGGCGAGATTCCCTGCTCTGCGAAAGCCTATGAGAACACGGTTCAATGGAGTTTTACATCGAACTTTCCCTCTCTCGCCGAACAGGATGAAGGTCTAGAACGCCAGCAGGAGATGCGGGCCAGAGCGGCTCAAAGAGATGCCGCTCGCAAGGCGGCTAACAAAGCTGCGGAAAAGCTATTGCCGTTCTCCACCGAAGGCGATGATGCGATCGTCGAGTTTGACGTCAGCCGCGGAGTGATCGTAACCAGCGGAAGGAAGACCTTCTTCTTAGACAAGACAAGTATGGGAAGCACGAGTCCGGTATGGCAGGACTACCCAGTCAGCATTCATTTCCGGTGCGACCAGAGTACAAATTGCACACTCATGCACGCCGGCGCGGGCGCATTGCGCGCCCGGCTGAAGAGATAGATCAAGCCAGCTCAATTCCCGCAATCTCAGCCTCCAGGCCGCCGTACTCGGGGTGTTCGTTTTCGCGGATGCGGTAGGCCAGGTCGATGAGGCTACCCTGTGCCAAACCGAGCCGTATGGCGCGGGCGGCCAGATGCCAGCCGACGGCGCGCAGCGCTCCGCTCGCACCGGGCAAGGGTGGCGGTTGCACCGAATCCTGCGCCAATTCCAATCTCAGGTGACGCTCCTTCATGATGCGCGGCGGGCTGAGCAGGCGCACGCGGCGCGCGACAAAGACCGGCTCGGGGTTGCCGTGTCCGAAGGGCTCCAGCTTGCGCAGCCATCCAACCAGCACGCTCGTGATGCGGTCCAGCGGCAGCTCGGCGTGAATGTGAAGTTGTTGCTCCGGCTCGCGGGCAGCCAGGTGCTCCTCGGCGTAAAGGCGCAGGCGGCGCTTCAGCTCCGGCAGTTTATCGGCTGGCAGGGCAAAGCCCACGGCAAACGCGTGGCCGCCGAAGCGCGTATAGAGATCGGCGCAACTCTCGATGGCGTTGAGCAGTTGGAAGCCGTCCACCGAACGGCCGGAGCCGTAAGCCACTCCGTCTTCGATGCTGACCACAATGGCAGGTTTTGCGGTGCGCTCCACGACACGCGAGGCGAGTATGCCGATGACGCCGCGGTGCCAGCCCTGGCCGTCGATCACCAGCAGGCGGTCAGTTTGGGCATCGTCGGCGAGGCGCTTCTCGATGGCCGTGAGAGCGGAGACCTCGGTCTCGCGGCGCTCGCGGTTGAGCCGTTCCAGCTTGGCGGCCAACTCAGCGGCGCGGGTTGCATCACGGGTGGTGAAGAGCTCGATCACGTCGGAGGCCACGTCCATGCGTCCGGCGGCGTTGATGCGCGGAGCCAGACGGAAAGCCACGTCGTAGCCGGTGAGCGCTTTGGCGGCCGGATCGAGAGCCGCCGCGGCAAAGAGAGCGCGCAGGCCGACTCCAGCCGGGCGGCGCAGCTCCCGCAGGCCAAGCGCAGCAATCACCCTGTTCTCGCCCTTCAACGGCACCGCGTCGGCGATGGTGGCGATGGCCGCCATCTTCAAAAAACTCGGCAAAGTTTTCTCGCGCGTGCTGGCCAGGTCGCGGCGTTCCAGAATCGCCTGCGCCAGCTTCAGCGCGATGGCCGCGCCGCAAAGAAACTTTTCCGGATAAGTGCAGTTGGGCTGGTTGGGGTTGAGAATGGCCAGAGCGTGCGGAACGGCGTCGCCTGCTTCCAGCAGATGATGGTCAGTGATGATCAGGTCCAGTCCCAACCTGCGCGCGGTTTCCGCCTCGGCGAAGGCTCTCATTCCGGTATCGACTGTAATTACGAGGCGCGCGCCATCGGCATAAGCCTCCTCCAGCACGCTCGATTGCAGACCGTATCCTTCGCGCAGACGGTGAGGCACGTGGAAGCGCGCTACGCCGCCGAGCATCTCAATGGCCGTCTTAAGCAGGACAACGGCGGTAGTGCCGTCCACGTCGTAGTCGCCGTAGAGCAGCACCGGCTCGCGAACTGCGATAGCACGCTCCAGGCGGGCTACTGCCTGGGACATGCCCAGCATGAGCAGCGGGTCATGAAGATGGGCGATTTCAGGGTTGAGGAAGGCGAAGGCTTCAGAGGGCTGGGTGACGCCGCGTGCCACAAGCAACTCGGCCAGCACTTGCGGCAGGCGGGCGGCTTTGGCCAGTTCGGCAGCTTGGTCAGAATGCGGCTCGACAAAGCACCAGCGCTGGCGAAGGAGCTTCCGCTCATCTCCTTCCGGCCGGGCTTGCGGCGCGGCAGGCCGCTGAATTGCTCCGTTACCTACAGAGCCCACCCTGCTTACTCGTCCTCGTCATCGTGATCCTGGTCGCCGATGACGATCTCCTGGAAGGTCTCAATGTCTTCCAGAAGCGCCTGGAAGCGCTCATACCACTCGGTAGTGGTTTCGTGCAGGAAGGCCACTCCCTGATAGACGAAGCTGAGCTGGATGTAACCGATATTTCCGGCGTACTTGCGCAGCCATTGAGCCTCCACCAGTTCAGTGGACTCTTCATCGGGGAAGTTCATCTCCCCTGCTTCTTCGATCAGCGCGTCCAGCTCTTCGCGCTTCAGCGTCATCTCGCTGAATGTGACAAAGGGAGCGCCGGCGTGCTTGGCCATCTCCACAAAATCTTTCCATGCGTCGGGGTTGCCAGCGCCCTCCCAGACAATGGAGGGGATATCCTCGGTGACGTAACCGGGAAGGCGTTTGAGGCCGTGGCCCTCGATAAAGGCCACCATGTCGTCTTTCAGCGAGAGGAGGTTGTCGGTGTTCATAGTCAATCTCTATTTTCGCAGACGAGGCCGGGTTGGCGTACGCGATTGTGGAAACTGCGTAGAAGCAGGGAATCGGGAACAGGGGAGCGCAGTTTAATCTGGAATGGTATCGATCAAAAAGGAACACCCCATGCCCGCATTTGAACGCCACGTCTTTGTCTGCTGCAACGCGCGGCCCGAGGGCGCGCCACGTCCCTCCTGCACCTGCGACGGTACCAGCGCCCTGCATGCCGAACTGAAGAAACGGGCCAATGCGGCAGGCCTCGGCTCGCGCGTGCGCATCAACAAATCCGGCTGCCTGGACCAGTGCGAGCACGGCCCGATGGTGGTGGTCTATCCCGAGGCGGTCTGGTACGGCAATGTCCAACCCGAGGACGCGGTGGAGATTGTAGCTGAGCACCTGGTTGCCGGTCGGCCCGTGGAGCGGCTGCGCATCGCCGATGAGTGCCTGAACACCCCAAACTGTCCGCATCGGCCTGCGGTGTACACAGGGCCGCCCGATGCGGTATCCTGACTCTTAACCCATGATCTTTTCCCGCGACTATATCGGGTATCTGGCCCGCCGGACTGTCAAACACCTCATCGACGCCAAGATGATTGCCACCAGTGACTTGAAGGCAACCGAGGCACGCGTCAACGAGGCCATGGTGGAGGAATTGTCCCTGGAAGACCGCATCAACGAGGAGGTGCGCGTGATTCTTGAGGCCTACTCCGAAGAGATGCGTAAATCCGGCGCGCAATACGCCGAGATGTTTAAAAAAGTGAAGACCGAGCTGACCAAAAAGTACAAGGCGGTGCTATGAGGATCAGCCCCGACAAGCTCAACAAACTGGCCCACACGGTGGCCGATACCCTTGCCGAGATCGATGCGGTCGGATTCATGGAGGACCGCAACACCATCCGCCAGGAGGCACGCAAGGCGCTCACTGCGCTGCTCACACAGGAAGCCGGAATCGACACTGCCGCGCGGACGAAGATTGCCAACCAGCGCAAGATCATCGTGGAAGGCTCGCAGGAGTGGGAGATCCTCTATCGCAAGTACTACAACGACGAGGTGCGAAAGCTGGGCATTTGAGTCGCCGGCTTGAATCCGGATTCACCGGCGGTATTGTTCGTCGCTGACGTGTTCCATCCACTCCACGACCTTGCCGTCTAGTCGCTCCTGAATAGCAATGTGAGTCATGGCTGTGGCTGGTGTAGCCCCGTGCCAATGTTTCTCTCCCGGAGCGAACCAAACCACATCACCGGGATGTATTTCCTCAATCGCGCCGCCTTCGCGCTGAACCCATCCGCATCCTGCCGTGATAATCAATGTCTGTCCCAGGGGATGCGTATGCCAGGCGGTGCGCGCTCCAGCCTCAAAGGTGACGCTGGCGCCGGCAACGCGTGCTGGGTCGGGTGCTTGAAAAAGCGGGTCAATGCGGACTGTGCCTGTAAACCAATCTGCCGGACCTTTGCCTGAGGCCTGCGAGCCGATGCGTTTGATTTCCATAGTCACCTTTTAATGGGACAACGAGAGAGGACCACCAAGTCGACCCAACGCAGGCTTTAGATTCCTTTGGCAGGTTGCCGGATTCTTGTTAAACTAACTAAGTGGCCGGTGACGGCCGCTCCCTGCAATTGTGGCGCTATCGTCTAGGGGTTAGGACGTGAGATTCTCAATC
>JBEKFS010000033.1:0-27028 GCA_050013195.1 Occallatibacter sp. | reverse complement strand
GTTATGAAATAGCTTCCAAGCTTCCCGATCTCGGTCCGGGAACACTTTGTCTGACTCCGGTGTCTACCTTAGTACAGTGGTTCCGATTGGGATATGCGGAGTACCTGGGTCCCCGGCGAGCAGTCTTAGTCGCCAGGGCGCAGAGCTAAGAGCCCCGCTCCCCGCGCCGATCTAGCGCGCGCCGAGCGGCTACCCGCTCGCGTCTGAACATGGCCTCCAATCTCTCAGCCGGAATGGCTGAATTCGTTTCAGGGAGGCAGGCCATGTTTGAAGACTCAATCTTTGAATCCGCAGGCAGAATCCACACCCGCAGCCACGAATGGATGGTCGCGGCCTTCGCCTTCAACACCTCCATCTTGCTGGCGTTCGTCATGATTCCGCTCATCTGCCCTCCGGCGCTGCCGCACCAGGTCAGCTCCTTCCTGATGCAAGTGTTTGTGCCGCCCAAGCCTCAGCTGCCGCAGCAGCAACCCACGCAGACTGCCCGGCCCTCAACCGAAATGCAGAACGGTGTAGTTTTTGCGCCACCCAGAATTCCGCCAACCATTTATTACCCCGCCGGCCCCGAACCGGTGATCGATGAGGGCATCGGAAGCTGGGCGTCTAACTCCACCGACCCCGCAGGCGTCCCGTTTGGCAAGCCAGGTGGGCCCGCCGTTCGACTGGAGAGCAAAGCTCCGGTCCGCGTCTCCACCACTGTTGAGGCTGGACTGCTGATCCAGAAAACCATGCCAATCTATCCCCCCATTGCGCGGGCTACTCGAACCAGCGGCACGGTGACGCTGGCGGCCATCATCTCCAAAAGCGGAACCATCGAAAACCTGCGTGTCACCGGCGGCCCGGCGATTCTGCAGCAGGCCGCGCTGGATGCCGTGCGGACCTGGCGCTACCGCCCCTATCTGCTCGACGGCCAGCCGGTCGAAGTTGAGACCACGATCAGCGTCATCTTTACCCTGGAGCGTTAATGAGCAATGCGGCACGCCCGTCCCTCAATGTTCGTCCACAGAAATGAGCGCCCCAGGCTCAATGCCCGGGGCGCCCATTTTGTTGCATTTTTGTGAATCCAAATTCTCTCGCCGCTCACTTCTTCAGCGGCTTCCGCGCAAAGTAATACAGCGACCCCGCCAGCGCCAAAAACGCCACCACCGACACGCCGTTGTTATAGAAGATGCTGTGCGGAATCGCGATGGGGTTGTCCTTGTTGAAGAAATTTTCGTAGAACTTGAGAGCCACGCCCAGCAGGCCGATAATTCCGCCGGCCGCAATCAACCCTGAAGCATAAAGCGAGCCCGGCGAAACATCGCCCTCCGCATCCGGATCTCCTCCGGCCCTCCTGAGGGCCGAGTCCACCATCCAGCGCATCACGCCGCCGGTAAAAATCGCCAGCGTCGTTCCAATAGACAGATAAGCCCCCACAGCAAAAGCCAGCGAGCGAATGCCGAGCAACTCCACGGTAATTACAATGCAAACGCCCAGCAGCACCAGCCCCCATGGCAGCTTGCGGCTCAGAATTCCGCTGATCACCGTTGCCATCAGCCTCGCTTGCGGCGCAGCAATCTTTTCGCTGCCGATGCCCGGAATCCACTGCACCTCAATCTGCCCCGTCTGCGGCGAATAGAGATACTTGCCGTCGGGCAGCTCCGGCGAGCCAAGCGCGTTCAGCAGAACATACTCGCTCTTGTGGTGAATGGTCTTGGTCTTGTCCGCGTTGATCACGGGGAATTGCTCGTTGAGTCCCTCTGCCTTCTGCACGTTGACGCCGTCGTGCGGCGCTGTGAGATTCCATGCCTGTGGCGCAGCCTTGAACTCCTGCGCGCCCGTATTCATCAGTTGCAGGGTGCCGCCGATGGCGAAGGTGGATACCACAATGCCGATCAGGAATGCGTAGCGCTGCTTAAGTGGCGTGGAGCCGACCAGAAAGCCGGTCTTCAAATCCTGCGATGTGTCGCCGGCCTCAGCCGATGCAATGCACACCACGCCGCCAATCGTAATTGCCAGCGCGCCAAAGGCCGGAGTCGTCCAGCCCTCCACCAGAAAAATTGCCGACGTGGCCATCAGCGTCGCGATGGTCATGCCGCTGATAGGGTTGGCCGAGCTGCCGATCAACCCCACAATCCGCGAACTGACAGTGACGAACAGAAAGCCGAAGACAACAATCAGCACCGAAGCGGCAAGGTTTTGCAGCAGCGTAACCTGCGCTCCGGGAACCGGCTTGAAATACAAAAAGAGGAACATGATCACGACCAGCACTGCCGAGCCGATCATCGCCGTGCCCATCGAGAAATCCTTCTCCGTGCGGAGGGTCTCCTCCTTGGCCGCCGCGCCTCCGCTCATCTTTTTAAATCCGGAAGCCAGCGCCCCTATGATCGTGGGCATGGTCTTCAGCAGGGCAATCACTCCGGCCGCCGCCACCGCCCCCGCGCCAATAGGCCGGATGTAGGTCTTCCACATATCGCTGGGGCCCATCATCTCCACGGGCACAGTCCCGGGATAAATCGGATGGCCCACTTCTTTGCCGAAAAAGTAAATCAGCGGCATCAGCACCAGCCACGATAGCACGCCGCCGGCCACCATCACGCCCGCTGTCTTGGGTCCGATGATGTAGCCCACGCCCAGGTATTCCGGAGTCGCGTCGGCCTTGATCGATGCGCCCTTCATCACATGATGCGGGCCAAAGTCGGGCTGAAACTCCGGCGTTCCCGGCCACACGCCGAAGAGGTTCTCATTCTGGAAAAAGGTATACAGCGCGCCCAGGCCCAGCCCGAAAAAGACGCGGCTGGCAAACGAGCCGCCCTTCTCCCCGGCAATCAACACGTCGGCGCAGGCCGTGCCCTCGGGAAACTTCAGGTTGCCGTGCTCCTCCACAATCAGCTCGCGGCGCAGCGGCACCATGAACAGCACGCCCAGAAAGCCGCCAATCAATGCCAGCACAAAGATTCGCCAATACTCCAGATCGAAGCCCAAAAAGATCAGCGCCGGCAGCGTAAAGATGACCCCAGCGGCAATCGATTGCCCCGCATTGCCCGTCGTCTGGACAATAATGTTCTCCAGAATCGAGCTGCGTCCAAAGGCGCGCAAAATGCTGATCGACAGCACCGCGATGGGAATCGAAGCGGCTACCGTGAGCCCGGCCCTCAGGCCAACGTAAACGGTCACAGCGCCAAAGAGCAGGCCAAAGAGCGAGCCAAGCAAAACGGCGCGAACGGTAAACTCCCTGGGACTCTCATTGGGCGATACAAAAGGCTTGAAAACAGGGTGTTGAACATCTGCCACGGTGGGCCTCCAAAAAGTCTGCAAACAATCTTGCTGGAAATCTCTGCCAAGGCAGTGTAACAGTCAAGGGGATGCAAGCGGCAACGACGCGCCTCACTCGGATGCGGGTGCTCCATCGACAAAACTGGGTGCCCCACCTTCGCCGAATCGCGTTCTTTGCGAATCGGTTAAGGTGGGATACCTATAGCTACAGTCTTTTATAGTGCCGGGTGTCCCACCCTCGCCGCTTGTCATCCTGAGCGAGCGCAGCGAGTTGAAGGATCTGCTTTTGTTTTTTCGTCTCTTCCCCAATCACTAAGGCCCGGGTGCCCCATCCTCGCAGCGTTCTTGTTTTTGCTGCTAGGGTGGGATAGCACAAACCTCAACCGGCCCGGCGGATGGCGCAGGTCTGACTATCCCAAAAAAATGAGCGGGTGCCCCAGGTCTCGCTTTTGAGACCTGGGAAACCTCAAACCTCAAACTTCAACCTGCAAATCGCTGACTTGCTGACTCGCTGACTTGTTGACTCGCTATCACCTCACACCGCCGCGTACCAAGTCCCCCTGCACTCCCCATGCTGCGCCAGCCGTCCATCCCGCACCAGGTTCTGAAAGTGCCACCGCAGTGTCTCACGCTTCGCCCCCGTCAGCGCAAGCATCTCCGCCATCCGCACACGCCCCTCCTTACTCACCCGCTCCAGAATCGCCGCTGCCAACTCCGTCTGATTAGCCTGCGCCTTCCGCACCTCTCTCACCTTCTCCGCCAGCTTCCGCTTCTGATCCCGCAGCGCGCGCAAAAAAAACATCAGCCACGGCTCCCAATCCGGAGCATCGCCGTTCAGCGTCATCTGTGTCCGTCGCAAGGCAAGCGGATAATTCTCTCCGCTCTTTTCCAATACCGCCTCCAGCGAGCTGTAAGCCACGTAAGCGTACCCAAATCGCAACAGCAGCAGCGTCGTCAGCAACCGGCTCAGTCGCCCATTCGCATCCTGAAAGGGATGAATCGCCAGCAGCCGCGCCACAAACATTCCCGTCAACACCAGCCGGTGCAGTTTCCTGTCGCGCTCTTCCTGCTCCAGCCAGTCGATCAGTTCCTTCATCCGCTCCGGCGTCTTTCTGGCTTCAGCCGTCTGCAGACTTAACCCCGCCTTGCGCCCCTCTTCGTCGCCTGCCGCCAGCGGCCATGTCAAGCTCTTGTACTCTCCCGCCTCTTTCCCCGCTCGCTGACCGAAGCCCATCAGCGCATAATGCAGCCGTAGAATTCGCTCTTCGGTCACCGGCATCGCTTCCCATCCGTGCAGAATTGTCCCCAGCGCATGGGCATATCCCATCGGATCGTATTCCTCGCCCGCCGGCTGGTCCTGCTCCCCCTTCAACTCCAGCAACCGCTCCACCCGCCCATCCGCCAGTTGTCCGCCCGCCATCCGCACCGAAGCGGATACGCTCTCCATCCCCGCCGCTCTCCTTAACGCGGCTAGTGGCTTCAGGCCTATGCTGCGCATCCCGCGCCAGGCCCCTTTGAACTCGTCAATCTCCCCCACCAGCAGCAGCATCTCGTGTGAAATCTGAATCTTGTCTGTATTGAGCACTCGGTTTTACCCCCCATGCTCTCCATTACACCCATAACTACGCATATAACCTGCAAGGCTACGCATAATTACGCATAGAATTCGTGGAATATTACGCATAATTACGCATATCTACCTCAAAATCCCTATCCATAACTACGCATAAACGATCCAATTCGAATTGGACTCTATCTATCCGATAAAAATTTGGGTGCCCCACCCTCGCCGCGTTCTTGTCTTTGCGGCTAGGGTGGGAAACCACAAATCTCAACCTGCCGATTGGCGTGCAGGTCTGTCTATCCCAAAAATGTCTGGGTGCCCCAGGTCTCGCGTTTGAGACCCGGGAAATCACACCCCCGGTTCCGGCACCGTATTAGGGCATGGTTTCACAGCTTGCAAAAATTATTCGGTGTTGCAAGAAGTGTCAGGGCACGACTTCAGTCGTGCCGTAAGTGTAATAAAACAAGTGTTGGGCTTTAGCCCCGGAAGGTATTTGCTATTCCCTATTCCCTATTCCCTATTCCCTATTCCCTATTCCCTAGTCCCTAGTCCCTATTCCCTATTCCCTATTCCCTATTCCCTATTCCCTAGTCCCTATTCCCTATTCCCTAGTCCCTAGTCTCTAGTCCCTAGTCCCTATTCCCTAGTCCCTAGTCCCTAGTCTCTAGTCCCTAGTCCCTATTCCCTACTCCCTATTCCCTGCTTTTCTGAACAGCCACAAATTGAGCATCGCAAAAAGCAGCCCCCCAACGGTGAACTTGAACCACACGGGAGCCTGCGACGGAGAAAAGAAGCCTTCCAGCAGGCCGGCAATCACCAGCAGGGGAATGATGCCGCTGACCAGCCGCGTGGCTTCGATGCCGCCGCGAGCCACCGACTCCCGCCAGCGCAGTGCGCCGGGGAAGAGCATCGCGTGGCCAAGCCGGAAGCCGGCTCCGCCGGCAATGATGATCGCGGGCAGTTCCAGCGACCCATGCGGAGCCACAAAGCTCCACAAAGCCTGCGACATCTCGTAGTGGTGGCAGGCCATGCCAACCACCCCCAGCACCAGGCCGTTCTGAAAGAGAAAGAGGAAGGTTCCCAGCCCGAAGACGATTCCTCCGGCAAAGGTGACAAAGCTGACCGTAAGATTGTTGGTCATAATGGCGCTGGAGGCCATCGGCGCCACGCTCACCACAGATTCGGTCCACATTGTGTGGCGCTCCATGGTGGCGATCATCTGCGGGCCTAAGAAGTTGCGCATAAACTCCGGCCGTGCGCTGGTCAGCGCCGCGCCCAGCAGGCCAAAGAACACGAATACCAGCGCCGAAGCCGCCACATAACCAATCTGCTGCTGAAAAATGACCGGGTACTCGTCGCGCAGAAAGTGCAAGAGGGTGAGAAAATTGGTCTTTCGCCCCGAATAGATGATATGGTGGGCGCGAGCCAGCAATTGATTTACGTGCTCCGCGTAAGTGCGCGAAGTCGAATCCTGGCGCAAAACGGAGAGGTCTGCCGCCACCTGCCGGTAGAGCAGGGCCAGTTCCTGCAACTCCGCGCGGGAGAGCTGGCCCAGGCCGCTCGCGTCAGACTGGGCCAGCAGCGCGGCCAGCCGGTCCCAGAGGGGCCGGCGCTTGAGAATCCACTGGTTGGAGAGAATTTGCGCCATGGAGTTGAATTCAGATCAGCTTAAACCAGATGAGCTTAACATTGATACGCCGGAGCTGGTGGATATTCAAATGCCCCTGGCCGGCATCGGCAGCCGTTTTATCGCGCTACTGGTCGATTCCCTGATCTGGATCGCCGGCTTACTTGTGATTTTTGTGCTCCTCGCCATTTTTCTGCCGGGCATCGCGGCATTTTCGAATATTTCAGCGGAATGGACCTTCGCGATCTTCCTCATCATCCTCTTTCTGCTCTTTTGGGGCTATTTCACGCTCTTTGAGGCCTTCTGGAACGGCCGCACCCCGGGCAAGCGCGTGGCGCGGATTCGCGTCATTCAACGCTCAGGCCGCGCTATCGGTCTCATCGAGTCGATGACCCGCAACCTCGTCCGCTATGTGGACATGCAACCCTTTCCGATTTATGCCGTGGGTGTGATCGCCATCTTCGCCAGCCGCCAGCACCAGCGGCTGGGCGACATGGCAGCGGGCACCCTGGTCGTCCGGGACCGTATGCAGGAGGCGCCGTTGTGGGGTGACTCGGGGGCACGAACCTTCACCGCGCAAATCTTCCCCACCACTCCATCCCCCGAACCCCACAACGCCTATTCGCTTCCGGCCACCGGCATTGCCCGACTCTCTTCCACTGACCTCGAAGTTCTGGAGGGATTTTTCGCGCGCCGGCTGGACTTGAGCCTGCCCACGCGGCAAGCCCTGGCCGAGCGCATCGCCGCCGCCATCCAGGCAAAGTCCGGACTGGAGCCGCCCGCCGGAGCCAGTGTGGAGACTTTTCTGGAGGCCACAGCCCGCCAACTGCGCGATCAGGCTCGTATGCAATAAAGCTGTCTGTTCAGGGCTGTTTCTCGAGTTTCGTCTAGTGCGAAGCCTTAAAAGGCCGCAACATAATTGTGCTTGTCATCCTGAGCGAACGGGGCCCCAGGCGTACTTCAGCTTGGGGGTTGTGAGTCGAAGGGTCTGCGGTTGTAATTCAGCGAATTTTAAATTCACCACTTTAGTTCGTACGGCTCCGGGATTCGATAGCCTTTTCCTGCTCCAGTAACGCCGCCAGCGCCCGCTCCGGACAGATGTGCCGGGCCTCCACACTCGCCAGCTCCTTATCCGTTTCCACAGACGAGGCGATGGTCATAAAGCAGTAAAGGCATCGTGTGTTGTAGGTGCCGTTTTCGTTCTGGGTGCGGCTATACATCGTTCCTCGGGCGTTGCAGAAAGTTTGAATGATGTTAGACGCCCTTTTGTTTCCTCGACGTGACCCGTGTCACGGGATCATGTTTGTTTGCCTATGCACACGATTGCATTGCAAAAATAACTACAAATTCATCCCTTGGTTGGCGTTGCGGCGCAGTTGCCAACAGGGAACTTGCCCTGCTTGTGGAAACAAGGAGACCGAGCAGGGCACATCCATCGAACCTAGGTAGTCGAACTCCTGCTTATTGCCTTTGAGCGGAATGGTCATGTAGCGGTTGACGGTGACCGTGGACCGGGGCGATCCGCGCATCTTGTAAACAGCCCAATCGCCCGCATACAGCAAAACGAACGCCGCTGCCAGCACCACCAGCACCCGCCACAACCAACCCATCAACCAGCGCATCATGCGGATTCAGCCTTTCTTTTAATCTGTATCGTTCCCGAGCGTGATGCGGGCAAGCAGGCTCGGCTCAATTTGCTGCTATCAGCGCGCATCTGCCGGTCATTGCCCAGCGCTGCCAGTGCGGCGCTGAGGACGGAGCTGGCCGCTGCATCGGCGGGCGCGCAGATGCTATAGTGCATCCACTTGCCTTCGCGTCGCGCGGCCACGATGCCGGCCTGGCGCAGGTAGGCCAGGTGCCGCGAGATTTTGGGCTGGCTCTGGCCGAGTATCTCCACAAAATGACAGACGCAGACCTCGCGGCCGGCCATCAGATTCAACAGGCGCAGACGAGTGGTATCGGCCAGGGCAGCAAAAATGCCCGCCAGACTGACGGATTTGGAGCAACATTTCATAAATTTATTATATACGTCTTGACAAATATGTGCCCGTTGAATATATTTGCTTAAACGAATGTGAGGCGCTTGATATGGATACTAAAACTCTAGTGCAGCAGAAGTATGGCGCCGCGGCGCGCCAAGTGACGAAGAGCGGTTCAGTGGCTTGCTGTGACCCGTCGCTGCGTTGCTGCGACCCCATCACCACAAACCTTTACGACGAGGCAGAGAAGAGCGGGCTGCCGGCAAACGCCGTGTTGGCCTCACTGGGCTGCGGCAATCCGACGGCGCTGATCGAGCTCAAAGCCGGCGAGACGGTTCTCGACCTGGGCTCCGGCGGCGGCATCGATGTGCTGCTATCTGCCAAACGCGTGGGCCCGAAGGGCAAAGCCTACGGCCTTGACATGACCGACGATATGCTGGCCCTGGCCCGCGAAAACCAGCGGCAGGCGGGCGTGGAGAACGTCGAGTTTCTCAAGGGCGAAATTGAAAGCATCCCGCTGCCCGATAATTCTGTCGACGTAGTGATCTCCAACTGCGTCATCAATCTCTCCGCCGACAAGGATCGCGTGCTGCGCGAAGCCTTCCGGGTGCTCAGGCCGGGAGGACGGTTTGCCGTCTCCGATGTTGTCGTGCGCGGCGAGGTTCCCGACGAAGTGCGCAAGTCCATGCTGCTTTGGGCGGGCTGCGTCGCTGGCGCGCTGGAAGAGCAGGAGTACACCTCCAAGCTGGCCGCCGCGGGCTTCACCGGCATCTCCGTTGAGCCCACCCGCGTCTACTCCGCCGAAGATGCAAAGGCATCCCTGGCCTGGGCGGGTTTGGATGTGAAGTCCGTTGCTCCACTAATCGAGGGCAAGTTCATCAGCGCTTTTGTCCGGGCTGCAAAACCTGGGGTAACCAAACCGGCTGGCGGGTGTTGTGCTCCCGGCTGCTGCGGCTGATCGGTTTGCAACGGGAGAAGATCATGCAGCGGTCCTACAACATCCTCGTCCTATGCACCGGCAACTCGGTGCGCAGCATTATGGCAGAGGCGCTCTTCAACACGCTGGGCGCAGGCCGTTTCAAAGCCTACAGCGCGGGCAGTCACCCGACGGGCAGAGTGAATCCCTTCGCCATTGAGCAAGTGCGTTCGCTGGGCTACCCGGTGGAGAATCTGCGCAGCAAAAGCTGGGATGAGTTTGCCGAACCCGGCGCGCCGCAAATGGATTTCATTATCACCGTCTGCGACAACGCCGCCGGCGAAGCATGCCCACTTTGGCCCGGTAAACCGGTGACGGCACATTGGGGCTTTCCCGATCCGGCAGCGGTCGATGGTACGGAAGAAGAGAAGCGCGCAGCCTTTGCGCTCGCGCTGCGCCAGATTCGCATCCACGTGCAACAGTTTCTCAGCCTGCCGCTCGATACGCTGGACCACATGGCTATAGAGAACCGCATGCGCGCCATCGGGAAGCAGCCGCTGTAACTGCTCGTGCGGATGCCGAGCCAGAGGAGAAATTGAAATGACGACAGACTCGCAACTTTGTTGCCCTGTACCGGGCACTTCAAAGCTATCGTTCATCGACCGTTTTCTGACGCTCTGGATCTTTCTGGCCATGGCGGCTGGCGTCGCGCTGGGACGCTTTGTGCCGGATGTGCCCGCGTTGCTGCAACGTTACCAGGCGGGCACCACGAACATCCCCATCGCTGTGGGCCTGATCCTGATGATGTATCCGCCGCTGGCCAAGGTGCAGTATGAGCGGCTGGGCGAGGTCTTTCGCAATCGCAAGGTGCTGGGCCTCTCGCTGATCCAGAACTGGGTCATCGGGCCGGTGTTGATGTTTGCGCTGGCCGTCATCTTTTTGCGCGGCTATCCGGAGTACAGGACCGGGCTGATTCTGATCGGCCTCGCCCGCTGTATCGCCATGGTGATTGTGTGGAATGAGCTGGCGAAGGGAGACACCGATTACGCCGCCGGACTGGTAGCTTTTAACAGCGTTTTTCAGGTGCTCTTCTACAGCGTCTACGCATGGTTCTTTCTGGCCGTGCTGCCGCCGCTGATTGGCTTGAAGGGCGTTGTTGTGGACATTCGCATGAGCCAGATTGCGCAGAGCGTCTTCATCTATCTTGGCATTCCGTTCCTGGCCGGAATGTTGACTCGCTTTTTCCTGGTGCGCGCCAAAGGCCGCGCGTGGTATCAAACGCGCTTTGTTCCGGCCATCAGCCCGCTCACACTCGCCGCACTGCTCTTCACCATCGTGGTGATGTTCAGCTTGAAAGGAAATTTAATCGTCCAGCTCCCGCTCGACGTACTGCGCATTGCCGTGCCGCTGCTGATCTACTTTGTGGTCATGTTCTTTATAAGCTTCTGGATGGGCCGCATGGTGGGCGCCGATTATTCGCAGACAGCCACGCTCTCCTTCACGGCTGCAAGCAACAACTTCGAGCTGGCCATCGCGGTTGCCGTCGCCGTTTTCACGCTGAACTCCGGCGCGGCCTTTGCCGCGGTCATTGGCCCCTTGGTCGAGGTTCCGGCGCTGATTCTGCTGGTGCAGGTCTCGCTGTGGCTGAAGAAGCACTGGTTTGGAGAGAACAATCTTATTCAGGCTTGAACGGTGTCAGGCTTCATTCATCCGGGAAGCTGTGTCGGATGCGGGACGCGCACATCCCTGGTCAAGCGGCCGGCTTCCTGTATCTGCGGCGTACTAACGCGGCAACGCTGCAAAGGCCGGTGGCGAACAGGCTCAGCGTCGGGGGTTCCGGGACCGCAGGTGGGTTTTCATCATTCAGGTTGTATCCCACCGCATCCAGAATATTGATCTCCGCACCGCCGTCGTTGGTAATGTACTGAGTTGAGCCGGCGCATCCATCGGCGTCCTGCACCTGCTGGCAGTTCTGGGTGAAATCGGCGTAGTCGTTGCCATTGGCGAGCGTGTTGTAGGTTGTCGTGCCTGCGCCGTTGGTCACGCCGCCGTCGTAGGAGAAGTAGGCGCCCGGAGTGGTGCTCTCAAGCACCCGTACTCCGGGGTCCTGATAGCGGAACAGATCCACCGCCGAAGGGCTCGAGCCTCCGCAGCCGTCCACCAGCGAACCGGAGGTCGTATCAATGCAGGAGGCCGTGCCGAGGATTTCGTCCGTTTCGTGCTCGACGACGGAATAGATGTTGAACTCGTTGGCTGCCTGGATGCCGGTTCCATAGTAATAGCCGTATCCGTCGCTGGTCAGATTGGATATGGTAGCCAGGTAGATGACGCCGTCGTAGCAACCGCTGGAGCCGGGGCTGGAGCAGGGGCCGAGGCTGGAGGTCGTGCCCTCGCCGGTGCCAAGGCCAAGAGCCTGCGCCAGTGCGCTGGTGACTTCGACGTCTGAGCCGCCGTAAAGACTGGGCTCGGTCGCGGGAAGACTGGCAAGCGCGGCCAAGTCGATGGCATCTCCCGAGGAGTCCGCAATCAGCGCGTTACGGTATTCGGTATACGAAGTGAAATTATAGTACTGGGCGCTTTCGCCGAGCCCGGCGCTGGAGTTGAAGGCCACGTAGATCGAGGCGTTGGCATTGCCGAAGGTGCTGGAATACTGTCCAGCGATGGTCGTATCGAGCGTGTCGCACACAGAGCTCGGGATCGACGGATCGCAGACGTAAGTGATGCCTGTGGCGCTCACCAGCGTCGTGCTCGACAGAAAAGCCGCTGCCACTATGGTCAAATGCTTCAAATGGACTTTCATTTCACCTCCTGGGGCCTTCGCTCGTCGTGGCCGGGGGACAGTATGCCGCCAGACGGTCGAGACAAAATGGAAAACAGTTGTCGGAAATCGGGGAAGTGGGAACGGTCTCCAGGAAAACGCACGGGAAGAAAACCGTTCTGGTAATATTACACGCATTTTGAGGGTCATTCAAGGGCGCGAATTTCCCCGGAAAATGCAGCTAATTGAAAGAACTTTTCAACAGAATCACTCCCGCCGGCGGGAATCGCCATTCTAGCTGGCGGTTTTACCAGAAGATTTTGCCGAACGCTCCGATTTCGAAAACGTGTACCATACGGATTGACCAAGTTGAACAAGGGCTTGCGCTCGCATCCCAATCGAGGAAGGAGTTCAATCTCGTGGTGAATCGGACATGCATCGCTCTGACGGCGACCGTCTTCCTGTTGCAAACGGCCGTGGCAACTTCACAGCAATCCTGGCAGCGGTTGCAGAACCCCACGGCAGCCGAGGTGGCTATGCAATGGAAGACTCCTCCGCCGGAATATGGCCCAGAGCCTTACTATGGCTTGAACGGCCCCGTCAGCATCCCGCAGGTCGAGCGCGATCTGGACACGTTGCACAGCCTCGGTTTCCAGGCGGTCACCGTGCAAGCCGGCTACAACATGCCCTTTGCGTACCTCTCGCCGGAGTACTTCGCCTTCTTCCGCAACTTTGTCGACGAGGCGAAACAGCGCAACATGCGCGTGTGGATCGTCGATGATGCCGGCTATCCCAGCGGTTTTGCCGGCGGCAAGTTCACCACGGAGAAACCCGAGCTGCGCATGCAGGCTCTTGAAGTTGCGGAGAAGATTCCTGTTCCCGGAGGCACGTTTCTGCATCGCGAGCTCACGCCCGGCACGGTAAGTGCGGCGGCAGTGGACCAAAACGGCGCGGCAATTGTACTTCCTTTGTACGGCAACACATTGGACTGGACTGCGCCCGCGGGTAACTGGATGGTGCTCGTTGTCGATCATGAGTTTCGCACCTCGCCCACGCGCTCTGACACGAATCCGAAGCGCGTCAAGGATGGCTCGCAGTCACTGGAGGATTATCTCAATCCTGCGGCGACGGAGCAGTATCTGCGCTTCACGCACGAGCAGTACAAACAGGCGGTGGGCGACGAGTTCGGCAAGACCATCGTGGGTTTTCGCGGCGACGAACCCGACTATTCCATCCCCGGTCTGCCCTGGACGCCGAAGTTTTTTGAGCGGTTCCGCGAAATCAAAGGTTACGATGTGCAGCCTTATGTTGCGCTCTTTACGCAGACGCCTTCGCGCCGCGATCCCGGCATTCCCATCCATCTGGCACCCGAGCAGATTCGCATCAAGGGCGATTACTACGACGTCTTCTCGCAGCTCTTTGCCGCCGGTTTCTTCAAGCCGCAAGGCGACTGGTGCGCGGCCAATCATCTGGAGTACGAGGTCCACCTGAACCACGAAGAGCTGGAAATGGAGCTCACACGCAGCGAGGGTTCATTCTTTCGCGATATGCGCGCGGTCCAGTTGCCCGGCATCGACGCCATCTGGCATCAAATCTGGAAGGACACGATCTCCGATTATCCGCGCCTGGCCAGTTCCGCCGCGCACGTCTACGGCAAACCGCGAGCCTTCACCGAGAGCTTTGCGGCTTACCGCCCCGCGCCCGATGTGGAGATGGCACGCTACATTCTCAACGAACAAATGGTGCGTGGAGTCAACCTGATCGAGACAATGTATTTTCCGGCGACATCCGCTGGCGCGCGTCCGCCCTCGGGCTACATGGGACAGCCTGGCTTTCCGGATTTGCTCGTCTATGTGCGCCGCTTGAGCTACCTGATGGCCATGGGCAGGCCCGATGCAACGGTCGCGCTCTATCTGCCATCCAGTTCCATGTGGCTGGGCAATGATGCTTCGGACACAGCGTTTGTCTCCACCGAGCGGCTGCTGAGCGAGCACCAAATCGATTTCGACATCGTGGATGAAGACGCCTTGGCGCGCGACCTCAAGCCGGTCAAAGGCAGTTTTGAAACGCTCAGCGGCAATCGCTATCGCACCGTGATTCTGCCCGCGCCGATGATAATTTCTCAAGGTGCGCTGGCGCAGCTCAGGGTCTTTGCCCAAGGCGGCGGTAAAGTAGTATTCCTCGGCGGCGCGCCCACTTTGATCGCGGGCCAAACCATGCGCGATGCAACGCCGGCGAAAGCGGCGGACTTCTCCTGGGCCACCGTCGTGGACGCGCAGTTGCCGCCCACTCCCACGCCGCCCATGGAGCCTCCTGCCGCGCCGCCTGCCCCGCAAGCGGTCCCCGGAGAAGTTCTCGCGGCGGTCAACACTGCTGTCATCGCGCCGGTGATCAGGATGGACTCGCCGGATGCCGCTCTGCGCGTGATGAAGCGCAGATGGAAGGATGCGGACGTATATCTTTTCTTCAATGAAGGCGCACAGGCCAGCGATCACACGGTCACGCTGATGAGCAAAGGACGCATCGCGGAAACCTGGGATCCGCAGACCGCAACTGTCACCCCGTTGCAATCCACGCGCACAGGTAAAAATCTGACAGTACGGTTGAAGCTATCGGCTTATGAAACACGGGTGATTGTGGCGCAGTGAACAGAGATACGCCGTACATTTCCGTCATCATTCCCGCCTTCAACGAGGAGCGCTACCTTCCTGCCACATTGCAAGCCGTTGAGAACTCCGCGCTTTTTCTCCGTTCACGAGATGGTGTGAACACTGAAGTGATCGTCGTCGATAACAACAGCGCGGATGCGACTGCAAAGGTGGCCCGCTCGCTCGGGGCACGCGTCGTTGCAGAATCGGAGCACAATATCGCGCGGGTGCGCAACTACGGAGCGGCAACTGCACAGGGAAAGATATTGGTTTTTCTCGATGCTGACACTCACATCCCCGCGGGTCTGCTTCACCGCATTCACCAGGTGTTCGCCGCACCGGAATATGTGGGAGGCGCCGTGGATACCGAATACCGGCCAAAGAAGCGGAGTCTTCGTGTTTATTTAGGCCTATGGCGGATGCTTGGCAGGGCCGTTGGTATGGCACAAGGGGCAACGCAATTTTGTCTCCGTGACACCTTCACCGCACTGGGCGGCTATGACGAATCACTGTTCATGGGTGAAGATGTGGACTTCTATGCGCGGATGCGCAGACATGCTCAGCACGTAGGAGGGAGTGTGCGCTTCATCGATGACCTCAAGGTTATGCCTTCGTGCCGCCGCTTCGATCAATGGGCACTTTGGCGTACTTTAATTTGGACTAACCCACTGGTGATCGCGCCGTTTCGTCGCGCACGTTTCATGTGGCGAGGGTGGTACGATGCACCGCTCCGCTAATTAGCCAGCCTGTGTGGAGGCTGGCCGAAAGCTCACGGTGATTCGAGGCGATGCGGAGGGTCATGCCGATGCAGCATGGCCCTTCGTGTTGTTCACAGCATCTTGTTGTCCATGCTGACCAGCGTTGTATCCGCCGCAGCCCTGCTCCATCCAATGCGCAAGTCCTTCACGCCGTGCAATGCGAAGGCGCCATCCGTCCCGCGCGGAGCCGTGACCGCGAACAAGTCTGCTCGCTCCACTTCCGTCAAGTAAAACGCGGGACGCGCATCGGGAGTCGTGTTGGCAATCTCCACATGGCTCATCTCCACATTGCGCATGTGCCGCATAAAAAATCCCGACGCCGGCATAGGGCCGAACATCGACGGTTCCGGATAGTTGCTCTCGTTCTCCGGCGGCGCAGTCTTTGCCATCTCCGCCGTGCCGCCGCCCGCCGTCTCAATATATATGTTGGAGAGCTTTACATCCTCAATTGCATAGCCGGGAATCCCGCTTAAAACCGAGCTGATTCTCTGCGGCGCGTTGTAGCAATCGAGATTGCTGATTAGCACGCGTTTCAGCGTCCCAACCTTTATAGTTTCCTTGGGGCCGCGCAACCGCGCACCGAGCCGCATGAAGATCGGCCCTGAAACCAGGTCGCGCATCGTCGTATTGGTGATAGTGATGTCTTCCAACAGCGCGCCATCCACAGTCTCCAGCGCATATCCCTGGCAGCCTTCAAAAACGCAGTTTGAGATGGTCACATTGATGAAGCCGCCATTCGATTCCGTGCCGCACTTGATACGGCCGGTGCGCGATGTGTGCATCTCCGGTGTGAACTTCTTGAAAGTTCCATCCAGCACCGTGCCTAGTTGGTAAGTTCCGGTCACCCAGCAGTTAGTAATGGTCAAATTCCTTGTAGGTCGCGCATAACCCAGCGCATAACTCGACTTAGGGCAGATACCATCGTCCCACGGCGAGTTGACGGTACAGTTGGAGACGCGCACATTCTGGCAGCAATCGATATCCATTCCGTCACGGTCCGTGTCTATCTTTAGATTGTCGATGGTCAGGTTGTCCACACCGGTCAGCAGCAGTGCAAAGTGGCCGCCCTTGAGCATCGCAAAGTCACGCAGCAGAACATTGCGGCAATTCTTCATCGCGATGGCCTTGTTGCCCACTCCCGGCTGCTCGGCCTGATACATCGGATAGTCGCCTCGGGGAAACCGCGGACGGTTAGTGCTGCTCTGTGCCGCCGGAGAATTGCTACTTGCGCCGGTCACAGGTTCGGGGCCGAAGCCTCTGCGCTCTGCTTCAGGAGGACGCCCAGGGCCGGCGCCGAAGCTGAGGCCTCTGCCCCAAATAAGTCCGGTTCCGGTGATGCTGATGTCGTGAATCTCATCGCCCCAGATCAGCGAGTTATGCCAGTGGTTATGGCCATAATCCTGGTAGGCATCCCACTCGGTCTTCGGCTCGGCGGCGTCGTACACGCCTCCGTTGTAGCCGGTCGTCTCGCCGGGCTTGGGAGAGTCGGCGGCGATGATGGCGCTGCCCTCCTCCAGATGCAGATGGACATGGCTCTTCAAACGGATGGAAAAACACAGATAGCTCCCCGCGGGGAAGAGAACCACTCCGCCGCCGGCAGCTGCCGCATCGATTGCCCGGTTGATCGCGTCAGTATCCAGCGTCTTGCCGTCTCCTGTCGCGCCATACGTGCGTACGTCAAAGAGGTGAGAGACAGGGTGGACATCTGATTTACTGTCCTCCGCCGCAGCCGCAAAAGAAACAGCAGGAATCGCGGCAGCCGCCATGCCGATGCCGCCCGTGCGAAGAAAATCGCGCCGCAGCGAATTAAATGAGCTCATAAAAATCTCCCCCTGAGCATGGATTGTACATCCTTCCATGCGCAGGAGGAGCCGGTGTATCCATCAGCAATTAAAGCTCAACATTACTGTTGGCGTTGCACTGTTTTAGAAGTTAGTCCTTAGTGAAAGCTGTATCTGCCGATTTGCTCCAATCCCAACCTGGTTGCCCACTGTGCTGGTCAAAGCGCCAAACGCGCCGGCATTCGATAAAGTGAAGGCACTTCCAGGTTGCGCTCCGTTCCCGGGAGCAGTCGCGAGCGTCTGTGGCAAACGAACCGTGCCCGGATTGGCATAGTTGGGATGATTCAAGATGTTATATGCGTCGGCGTGGAACTCGAAGGCCAACTTATCAGTCGCTTTGAACGTTTTGCTCAAGGTCATGTCCAACTGCGCCAGTACGGGGCCGCTGTAGTTGTTGCGTCGCGAGTTGCCAAATGTTCCCGGTGACGGAGTTGTAAATGCCGCCGGATTCAGAAACTGTAAGCCCGTTTTTAGGAAAGGGCTCACGCCAGGTACGATATTCGGCCTGCGGATATTACGCGTATTGCCGCCGCCGGGAACATTGGCAACCGCCGTTGTTTGTACTATGCCGCCGGTGACGATTGGTACCGCGAAAGTTTGACCTACAATTGCCGTCCCGGTATTTCCGACATACGCAACATCCGGACGAGTAACCAGCACATCGATCGGAATCCCGGAGCGGAAGTTGAGAATGCCGCCGATGTCCCATCCTCCAGCCACTTGGTCAAAAGTTTCGTTCAGTGAGTGTGTCCTTCCATGCCCGAAAGGAATGTTGTAAAGCGCCGTTGCGTTGAGCGTGTGGTGAATATCGGAGGAGCCGCGTCCATATTCTGTTTTGAAGTTATATGGACTTTGTGCCGTCGTCGCCTCGTTCGATCCGCTCGACGTTCCCAGCTCCTTTGCCCAGGTGTATTGTGCGCCCATCGAGAGGCCATGGGTAATCCGTCTCTGCAGTGACGTCTGCAGCCCGTTGTACATGTCCGTTCCGCCCGATGTCTTGTAATCGATCTCGGCAAACCTTCCGCCAAATTGCCGGACCGCCGTGCCCAGTCCCGTTATCGGATCGGTTGTCACGCTGGTGATGAGGTTGGTAATCGAACGCAGGAACAGGTTGCGTCCCATAGATCCCACGTAGCCCACCATCAACTGAAAGCTTGCCGGAAGCTGCTGCTGAACCGATGCCGTATACGAAGTGATGCGCTCGGGAATTCTGTAGTTAGGCGCATAGGCACGCGGCTGGTAACCCAGCGTCGGGCTGTTGATGTCATATCCAAGATAGACGTCGGTTGCCGGCACAATCGGATAGACCTTTCCGGATGTGAAGGTGCGCTGCACGCGATCATTGGCTTCGGGCTGAACCTGGTCCTCGGTTTGGCCGGGCCCATTGTAGATACCGGCGCCTACGCGGATCACAGTCTTCTGATGGGCCATCGAAGGCGACCATGTTAGCCCAAGTCTCGGTTGGAAGTTTGCCTTCGAGCTGTTAAACCATGCTGCCGAGTCCTTGGGAATAATGTTGCCTGCGTTCATGTCGAAGACCACGTCCTTGTTGCGCACTTCATAGAGCGGCACGTAGTACTCGTAGCGCAGCCCGTAATTCATCGTCAGGTTTGGTTTGACCTTCCATTCGTCCTGCGCATAGCCGATGTAGTAACTCTGCTCCATATGCGCGTTGCCGCTCAGCCCGGTAAACGGGCTCAGATCGCTCAGAGTGCCATAGAACTGGATCTGGTTCGGCGTGTTCGCAATGAAGGCAGCGATGGAATTGTAAGTGTAGGTCGTGCCGCCAATCTGGTTGTTGTAGAGAGAGATCGGCCGCACTTCCACTCCGAATTTCAGGCTATGGTTGCCCCGGAGGACAAACAGATGGTCAATGTACGAGAGGCTCTGCCCTGTATAGGGAGCGCCAATTCCGTTGAACGAACTTGACAGGCTGATCAGCGATCCCACATTTGTCAGGCCGGCGATAGCGATACGCGACATGCTTAGATCAGCGTTGGGACTTGCGCCGGCAATGCCCAGCACGCGCATCTTGGCGCCGTTAAACCCAATCTTCGTATCATTGACAATGTGATCCGACCACGTCTGGCTCAACGCAAAAACTGCGTTCTGCGGCACTTCGATCTGGCCAAACTTACTCAGAGAAGCGTCCTGCACCTGGTTGGAAACGCCCTGATCCCGGTTATACCGGACATACGTCTGGAAACGATTGTTGATCCGGTAATCAAAGCGGATCATGCCAAAATCTTCGTCGACATTGTTCTCTCCAACAGTGGTGACGTTTTGTTGAAGCACGCCCGCCGGGTTCGATCCGGAGGGCTCTTCGCCGGCAAGGGAATTGGGATCCGCAGGATATGCGGCAAGCACCGGATAGACGGCGCTCGTGGGTAGGATTTGCGACCTGGCGTAGTTGCTTAATGTCGCTTGCGTGTAGGGGGCAGCCCACACCTGCCGCAAACCTTCATAATTCGCAAACATAAACAGCTTGTTTTTGATGATTGGCCCGCCAATGGAGCCGCCAAACTGGTTCAGGTGAAACTTTGGATTGCCGGTGTTGAACGTATTGCGCGCATCAAAAAAATTGTTGCGCGCGTATTCGACGATAGACCCATGCAACTCATTGGAGCCCGATTTGGTAATGAACGTGATCTGCCCTCCGGTGCCGGTTCCATACTCTGCCGGGTAGTTCGAAGCCTCAATGCGAAACTCCTGAACTGCTTCCAGCGATTGCTGCAAGCGGAACAAAGAGGTCAATTCGCCATTCAGGTTGCCGGGAGACGTATCGATGATGGAGGAGGCTTCGATTCCATCCAGCCGAATGATGTTTTCCTCATTCGCTCGACCTGAGAAGCGAAGGTTGTCAAAGGTGCCGGTGCCTGCGTTGGTCGCGCCTGGAACCAGCAGATAAAGCTGTGAGATCTGCCGCCCGTTGATTGGAAGGTTCTCAATCTCGCGGTTGGCAACGTTGGCGCCTATGGTTGCCGTCGAGGTATCAAGCTCCGTAGTCAGGCCGCTGTAGACCTGTACTTCGGTCTGGACTCCTGCAGGCTTGACCACGAAATCATGCGTCACCACCTGGCCTACTTCCAGGATCAGCTTCTTGATCTCGGTTACGGAAAATCCCTCAGCAGTGACGCGCATGTCATATTCCGACGGCGGAAGCGACGTCGCAAGATATTCGCCTTCACTGTTGGTGCGTACGATGCGTTGTGCCCCTGTCCGGTCATTTGTGATAGTGACTTCAGCATTCGGAATGACTCCGCCTGACGAGTCTCGTACCACACCCGTCAAACGTCCGTGCGTAGTCTGTGCAACTGCGAACAGGCCAAAAGGCATCAAAAGGATAAGGCAGAGAAAAATCTTAAGGGTTTTCATGCCCTAATTCTTGAAGGCAAGGGGGCAGAACATGTGACAGTTCAATGAATTTACGGTGTCGGATTTATGAATATATTATTTGAATTGTGATTTAGGCCACATAACATCAGACCACTGTGTAAAACGGAGTAACAGCGGGAGCTGGTAACTATAATTTCAACCTGAAAATCGCGCAACAACCTCTAACGCCCATGTCGTTCCCAGAAGACAGCCGGAGTGACAATCGGGTATCGCTCACCGAGCGCGAGTAAATCTGTGCCTCCGGTGACAAGGTAGTCAGTTTGTGCCCCGCGCAGGGTTCCCAGGACCAGTTGATCGGACTGGTTGCGCAAGGTCGCTTCCGGTTCAGCGCTTGGTTCAACAATCTCCGCAATAAACAGGAAGCTGTCCGTGAGATCGCAGATTTCAGCCGGAGTGAGTGTAATGCGCGGCAGCACGCGAACCATCTCGTCGAAAATGGATCGCGACAGGACCAGATCAACTTCTCCCACACGCCAGGCATTTAAGATGCGACCGGGAATGTTGACGGGATAGGCGAGCGCCGACGAGAGTTATACTCAGGTCCTGTTCTTGGGGCTTTGTGTTTGAGCTAGAAGCTAAAAGTTAGCAGCTAGAAGCTGAAATCAGCTCTTCGCAAACGCTGCGGCCTGATGCTCTAACTCCGGGTCCCAGTGCTTGGGCTGGTAAATGCAGCAGGGCTCCGCAGCCAGGGGGTCGCCGGTGACGGCGTAGGCGCGGGCGCGGGAGCCTCCGCAGATTTCCTTGTACTCGCAGGCGCCGCATTTGCCTTCCAGCTTGCTGGTGTCGCGCAAAGATTTAAAAATGGGGGCGTTGCGGTAGATTTCGCTGAGGGGAGTCTCGCGGATATTACCCGCGTGGATGGGCAGAAAGCCGCTGGGGTAGACGTTGCCCACATGGGAGATGAACAGGAAGCCCTTGCCGTCGTTGACACGGCGAGTGGCCCAACTGGCTGTGCGGGTTTTGGCGTCCGAAGTGGGCGCGCCGGGCTCGTAAGCGGATGCGGCAGCTGGCTTGGCGCTGCCCGGATGGCCGTGCCCCATCTTCCGCTCTTCCAGGTTGTTTTGCAGCAGGTAACGGCGGTAGTGCATGGCCTCGGTGGTCTTTATCTGGAAGTTTACGCGGTGCGAAAGCTCGTAAATTTGCCCAAAAATACGCTCAAATTCCTCTCCGTCGAGTAGGTCATTTAACTGCCCGCGTCCCACAGGAACCAGGAAGAAAACATTCCACATCACGATGGCCAGTTTCTCGAAAAGGGCGCATAAATTGTCCAGGTCGTGGGCGTTGTGGCGGCTGATGGTGGTGTGCACCTGGATGGGAATGCCGGCCTCGTTGGCCCACTCAATGGCCTGAATGGTGCGCGCATAAGCGCCGGGAAGTCCACGAAAAGCGTCGTGAATCTCCGGAGTTGAGCCGTCCAGAGAGATGCCAAGCCGCACCAAGCCCGCCTCTTTTAACTTGAAAATCGCCTCGCGCGTCAGCAGTGGCGTAGCCGAAGGGGTGAGCGCCACCTGCACGCCTTTATCGGCGGCGTAGCGGATCAGTTCGAAGACGTCGGCGCGCTTCATTGGGTCTCCTCCGGTGAAGACAAAAATTGGCACGCCCATCGCTGCGATCTGGTCGATCAGCGCCTTCCCCTCGGAGTTGGTGAGCTCGTCGGGATGGGCGATGGGCTGGGCGGCGGCGCGGCAATGCTTGCAGGCCAGGTCGCAGGACTGGGTGACCTCCCAGATGGCGAGGAATGGGGTTTCGTCGAAGTTCAATCCGCCACGGGCGGGGATGTTGTGCATCGGCTGCATGGAACCTCCTACGAAATCGGGCAGCGGAATCGAGGCGGACGGACCGGGAAGCGAGTCCTGCGCCGGGGGATTGAGCTGACTTTCGTCATTAAAGTAAACCAAGACTCTGCCGATAGGATGGTTGCCCTCGGAATGGAGACTGTCATGAAAGCCTACAGCAGAGCACCTTGAACTGGAAGACCGCTCAAGCAGCACGATTTCTGATTTAGAAGAGCAGCCGCGGGGCCGGATTGGATGTGATTTGGATCACTTTATTTGATTTAATTGACGGGCGTGGCCATCTGCGGCTGGACAAGTTCCCAAAAAGGGCGCACAATTCCATAACTGATCATTGATTTTCCTGGAATCTGCGCATTGTTCACGATCACATTGGTTTCCTGCAATTTGGAAGCTAGAGTTGTTTATGTGGCGCTGTCGTGATTCATCCGCGCTGCGTTGCGCCATCGGGCGCCGCAAGCCGATGCGAGTCTGCTATTTACCTGTCGCACTTCCAGGAGTTTCCTATGGCTACTGTCCGCAAGCCGGGTTGGAGCAAACCCTCCACCATTCTGTTTGCCTCTGAGATTCCCGCCAATGAAAAGGCCTTTACCTATGCTTTGGCTCAAGCCGTCGAGTTTGGCGCTGAACTGATCCTATTTCACGCCTATGACACGCTGGTGGTGTCGGCGACGGAGAGTTCAAGCGTTCTTTACTACGATTCCGCCGCCGCAGCCCGCGCCGAGGTGGAGCATCTAAAGCCGCTGGCCGAGCGCGCCCGGAATGCGGGCGTGGAATGCGAGACGGTGGTGCGGCCCGGGCTGGCAGCTGACCAGATTCTCACCTACCAGCGCGAGCGGCAGATCGACCGTATCGTCATGGGTACCCACTCTCCGGGCCCCATCGGGAAGTTGCTGGTGGGTTCGGTGGCCGAAGCGGTGTTGCGCATGGCCACAGTGCCGGTTTTCATCGTCGGTCCCGAGGTGGTGGACTGGGCGTATAGCAACTTTACCCTCCGGAGCATTCTGTGCGGTATAAGCCTGCATGAATCCAGTTCCATGGTGGCTGGTTTTGCGGCGGAGCTGGCCGTCGAGCACAGCGCGCGCCTGGTTTTGCAGCATGTAATCCGGCCACAGGAGCGGACTGAGGTTTTGTCTATCCGGAGCATCGATCAGATTGAGGACGAGATGGTCTCACTGGTTCCGGTTGCGCTTCGTGGCAGGATCGCCGTGCAACCGATCGTGGCGCAGGGCGACCCCACGGAGGAACTGCTTTTTCAGGCACGGTCGCAGCAGGCCGACCTGATCGTGCTGGGTGCGCAGGGCGCGTCTGCCTTTGCCGCCGTGGCCCGTCTTGGAGTGGTGTACAAGATGCTGGCCCACGCGCACTGCCCGGTGATGACCCTTTCGCCGGTGGTGTTGGCGGCCAATGGCGCAAAAATTCCGAGGGTCAACTCAACCGAGGTCTTTCTGGCAGGGGTCTTCTAAAGCTACGGCCGCGTGGGTGATTGATCCACCCCGCAGCCGCATCTCTGCTTTCCTCTCGAATTTGGCCATCTCGAATTTCGGGCCGGCTCTTCCCAGCCGGTTGCGCCGCGTTGTGCTCCTTTTGCGACAGTCTGGCTCCGCACTGTCAGTGTAATGTCAATGAGCAGCCGGATTTTGGGGGCAATGCGGGATGAATCAACAAGCAAGCGAGACTCAGGACCGGACCGTTGATCGACATCGAAAGACTGAGCGATTTGGAACTGGATGCGATGCAGGCTACCTGCGAAAGATAAAAACAAGCTGGACTACGCGACAATCGCGGACCCCTCGCGGCTCTCAGGAGAAATGAAGGGGAGAATCACCACCACGGCGTACCGGGTGGATTCGCTTGTATTGCCCAAACTGGGGATGTACCAGGAAAAGCGATGTTGTTGCGGGCGAAAGCCCGATTGGGAATTCACTGTGTTCCTTATAGACCAGCGAACTGCAGCGAATTGGTGCGACTCTATGTCGAGGAGTTGAAAAATGGACAAGCAAAGAGTGAAGGGCGCTATCGACGAAGTGGTGGGAAGCGCAAAGCGGCAAGCTGGAAACTTGACCGGCAACACCGGG
The DNA here is from genome assembly GCA_050013195.1 of Occallatibacter sp. Classification (GTDB taxonomy): domain Bacteria; phylum Acidobacteriota; class Terriglobia; order Terriglobales; family Acidobacteriaceae; genus Telmatobacter. The sequence continues at coordinate 2,415 of JBEKFS010000033.1, read as the reverse complement.
ACCCAGGCGAGAGGCGCCGTTCAACAGATCAAGGGCAAAGTTGAGACGGCCATCGGCAAGGTGAAGGATGCGGCTCGCGATGCCAACGATAAAGCCACCGCACAGAACCAATGCGATCAGAAAGCCAAGGGCAAGTGCTGCTAAGTATCGTCGCGGAGGATCGCAACTTGCCGTAGCACCCACAAGAATCAATCCGGTAGGGAGCATATCTTCGCGGATACATCCTGCGTAGTGAGGCGCACTTGGCAAGGGCGCCTCACTAAGTGAATGAAGGACCAATAGCCGGTCCTTGGAATAGGAGCATAGATGAGGATCTGTGGAATTCTCTTGATTGTTGCCGGGTTGTCGACCATATTTTGCGGAGGATTTTCTAATCCGGATCGCAGCCAGACTCCGGACATGGGTCTGATTCAAGTCGACGATAAAGAAAACCCGCCGGAGAATATTCCCCCGATTCTGGGCATCGCGGGAATCACGGCAGGCGGCGGGTTATTTTATTTTGGGAAGAAACAGCGCGGATAGAGATCTCTTCTACCCAGCGCATGCGGCTTTACAGGGGTTGTGCCGTGTAGCCGCGCATTAAGAGTTTTTGGCAAGCTCTTACCTCATTTAAATAAGGATGTTGGCTATTCATCGTCGATTACAGACAACGGCCTGCGCGCAATCCCATAGAATCTCCGGCCCGATCCGAGTATACTGACGGCAAGGCGGCGGGCGTTGAGCCAGGCCGGCCATACGTGAGGTGTGTCTTCCGTAGTGACTCTGGTTCACTGACATTCGACGTTCCAGCCTCGGGGACTTCCCGTTGGCGCGCAGTGGTTCGTGTGCTGCGAAGTCCCATGGATTCGTTGAGTTGTGCTCTACTCCCTTCCTCTTGTGCCCTCTGCGGCTCTCCTCTGCCGCATCTCACTTCCGTGCCCATTTGTGATGTTTGCTGGACGGAGTTTCCCGTTCAGGGCGGACAATTATGTTCCCGCTGCGGTGACTCTCTGGAAGCGCCGGTGCAGGCCGGCCCGACGAGGTCCGGGTTGTGCCGGGCCTGCCGGATGGCGCCGCCGCCGTTTGTGCGGGCGGTGGCCTATGGGCCATACCAGGACCGCATGAAGGCGGCCATTCACGCGCTGAAATATGACCGGCTGCATGCGGCGGCTCGTGGGTTGGGCCGAATGCTTGCCCTGGCAATTGCCCAACTTGCGGATGAGGCTCCGGCGGAGATGCTGGTGATTCCGGTGCCGCTGCACCGGTCCAAGTATGCCGAGCGTGGTTTCAATCAGGCTCGTTCACTGGCCTTTCATGCGCTTGGCGTGTTACGCAAAACGCATCCCGCGTGGCGGCTCACGCTGGCCTCGAGCACGCTGATGCGGCTGCGCGCCACGGAGAGCCAGTTTGGCCTGACGCCGCGCCAGCGCCGCCTGAATGTGCGCGGTGCGTTCGAAGTCTCCGATCCGGCCGTAGTCACACTGAAGCACGTTCTGATCATCGACGACATTTTCACCACCGGCGCAACGGCCCGCGCCGCTGCACAGGCGCTGGCTCGTGCCGGAGCGGCCTCGGTTTGGGTGGCCACGTTGGCCAGGGCGAACCGCTTATACGACAACCGCAGAGGTTCTTCCGCGCACTTTGACGATGCGGAGGAGAATTCTGAATTTCCACCCCACGGACCAAGACCTGTCCGTGGGGACCCCGGATTTGCCGGCAAATCGCCGGCCTCAACCTTGCAAGAGGAAAGCATTTATTCATCGCACGAGCAATCATCTTTTTGACGAGGGTAAAAGGATGTCGCTGGGAAAAGCCATGATTCATGCACGCAAGCAGAAGTCCATCGCCAGGGCCGCGGCGCTGGCCGGCGAAAAGGTAACGGTTCATTCCGCGCACATTCTGCAGATGCCGGTGCTGGTGCTGAACGCCTCCTATGAGCCGATCAACATCTGCGGCGCTCGCCGCGCATTGGTGCTGGTGCTCAAGGGCATTGCTCGCACCGAGGAGGAGCACGGGCTGATTCTCCACGCGCAGCGCAGCCGCATTCCCATGCCCTCGGTGATCCGGCTGCTGGAGTATCGCCGCATCCCCTACCAGACGCGCGCCCTCTCGCGCAAAAATATTCTGCTGCGCGACCGCAACACCTGCCAGTACTGCGGCGAGACTCTGTCGCCCGCCGACCTGACGCTGGACCACGTGATTCCCCGCTCGCGCGGCGGCAACTCGACCTGGGAGAACCTGGTGGCATGCTGCCATCCCTGCAACCGTCACAAGGGCAACCGCATGCTGAGCGAGATCGATGACATGATTCTGCTGCGCGACCCGCGCCCCTTCTCGCTGCACACCAGCCGGCAGATTATGCGCATGTTGGGGCGCGCCGACGATCGCTGGCGGAAGTATTTGTTTTATTAAAGCAGAGCTTCTAGCTGCCAGCTT